>NZ_CP083952.1:5047849-5379919 GCF_006442545.2 Mesorhizobium sp. B2-1-8 | reverse complement strand
GACAACGGACATGCAGATGCTTCAGAAATTCACCGGCCTCATAGTCGTTCTTGTCTTTTTCGCGGTCAGTTCCGCGACTGGAGCCCTCGCGCAAGGTGAAAAGCGCTTGGCCTTCGTCATCGGCAATGGCGCGTATCAGTCCGGCGAACTCGCGACCGCCGCCAATGATGCGGGCCTGATCGCGCAGACCTTGCAGGCGGCTGGGTTCGATGTGGTCGGGGCGCGCGATGTCGACCAGGAATCGCTGCGCGGCGCATTGCGCGATTTCCTCGGCAAGGTCTCCGCCGCCGGCCCAGACGCGATTGTCTTCGTCTATCTTGCCGGCCACGGCGTGCAGTTCGAAGGGGAGAATTACTACTTGCCGATCGATGCCCAGATCGCCAGTCCGGCCGACGTGCCGCTTCAGGCGATGCGGCTCTCCGATGTCACCAAGTCGCTGGCCGGATTGCCGACCAAGGTCAACGTCGTCGTGCTTGACGCGGCGCGGCCAAATGCCTTCCCGAAGTGGAAAGAGCCGCTGGCCGGCGGCCTTGCGTTGGTCGATCCCGATCCGAACATGCTGATTGCCTTCAACGCCGCTCCCGGAACGGTCGCGCCCGAGAGCAAAGGCCCCTACGGCGCCTATGCCCAGGCACTGGCCGAGATGATACGCGAAGGCGGATTGTCGCTTGACGACGTGTTCGATCGCACACGACTGCGTGTCAACGCGGTGACGCAAGGTGCGGAAGTGCCGTGGAACGCCTCGAAAATCATCACGCCGTTCGTCTTCTTCGACCGTGCTGCGGATGCGCCCGCGCCCAAGGTTTCGGAGGCCGAATCCCGGTCCAATCGGACCAGGGCGATCCGCGATTTCAACGCTCATGACGCCTATGTCGCGGCTCTCGACCGCGACACGATGCGCGGCTACGAGGATTTCCTCGTCACTTATCCACACGATCCGATGGCCAAGCGCGTGCGCGCCATGATCGCCGCGCGGCGCGAGGCGATCACGTGGCGCGAGACCTGGCTGCAGGACATGCCGGAAGCTTACTGGTCTTATCTGCGGCGCTATCCGCATGGTCCGCATGCCTGGGACGCGCGCCGGCGGCTCGAACATTTCGACGCTGCCCTGGAGCCCCCGGCGGAGTTCACCGTCTATGAGTATGATTTGCCGCCGCCGCCGGAGGAGGAAATCGTCTACGTCGACAGGCCGGTGCTCTATTTCGACGATCCCGATTTCAACTTCGAGCCGCCACCGCCGATCGCGGTGATCTTCCTGCCGCCGCCGCCGCCGGATTTCGTCGTGCTGGCGGCGCCGCCGCCGCCGGTCGACGTCTTCGTCCTGCCGACGCCGGTGTTCGTGCCGATACCTGCGTTCATCAACCCGCCGCGTCACATCGTGCCGCCGCCGAACGACATCATCTTCAACAACATCCACAACACGACCGTCATCAACAACATCAACAATACGACGATCAACGAGACCGCCAATCAGGCCGGGCAGCCAAGCGGCGGTCTCACCACCGGGCAGAAGATGGCCGTTGGTGCGGGCGCGGCCGCGCTCGCGGCCAAGGTGGCGCTGCCGCCTCTGCTGCAGAAAAAGGCCGTGCTGTCGAAGCAGAGTCAGGGCGGCCAGCCTCTGAAGCCCGGCCAGGCTGCCACGCGAGGCCAGCAGCCGGATGCGACGCCACAGTCGAAGACGGGCAAGCGCTCTACCGACCACGCCTTGCCGGGGGCCAATGGCAAGACGCTGCCGCTCGTCAACGGCAAGCCGGTGCTCAACGGCCAGAACGCGCCAAACCGGAAAGTGCCGGGCAAGCAAGGCACGGTGAGCGGCAACCAACAGCCTACCGGAAATGCCGGTGCCGCCGTTACCGGCAATGGCCAGCAGAACGGAGCTGTCAACGGTCAGGGCAAGAATGGCAAGTTCCGCAAGCCGCCGACCGTCAATGGCGCGCAGGGCGAGAACGGGCAGAACGCCCAGCAGAGGCTCAGGAAGAACAACCCGAATGCGTTGTCCGGCCAGAACGGAGGCAGGCCGAAGAAGCTGACCCGCAAGGATCTTTCGGCAGGCCAGACGGCTGTCGGATCCAGCGATCAAGGCTCGGCCAACGGAAGCGAAAGGGGCAAGAAGCTCCGCAAGCTGCCGACCGTCAATGGCGCGCCGGCCGACAACCGGCCGAGCGCGCAGGAGCGGCTCAGGAAGAACAATCCGAACGCGTTCTCCGGCCAGAATCAGGGTTCGGCCAATGGGAACAGGAGGTTCCGCCGGTTACCGAACGGTCAAGATGGTTCCGCCGGTGCGAGCACCAACGTCCAGCGCAACTTCAAGCAGCAAAGGCCGAACGTGCAGGTGCTGAGGCCGCAAAGACCGGAGTTCCAGGCGCAGCCGAAGCCTCAGGTGCAAGAGAGACGCCTGCAGCAACAGCCGAGGCCTCAGCCTCAGGAGCAGCAACGACGCCTGCCGCAGCAACCCAGGGAGCAGCCGCCACAGGGAAACAAAAAGCCGACCTGCGGGCATCCTGGGGAGCCGCCCTGCAAGCAATAGCCCGGCAGGCTTGCTCGGCCGAGGGCGGCAACGCCCCGTTCATGGGCCGGATTTTACGGCCCGTGAACTTGCGAGGTAGAGGCATCAGGTTGATGAAGTCGTCCGTGAACAATGAAGTGGGTCAGGCTGCGCTGGATCTGGGGCGGCTTTGGAGTGCTGTGATGAGAAGCCACAAAAGCAGCCTGAACCATTTGATCAGGAGCGAGAAGTTGTAGCCGGCGGCGGCGAGGATGGCGTTGATGGCGTCGCCCTGTTCGCCGGCGAGGTAGTTGCGGCCCATGCGGTGCTCGGCCTTGATGTGGCCGATGACGGGTTCGACTGCCGATCGCCTGCGCATCTGACGCTTGATGGCAGGTGTGACGCGGCGCTTCTGGCCGGCGGTGAAGACCCTGAGCTTGTGGCTTTCAGGTGCGTTGTGGCCGCGATATCCGGCGTCGGCGAGGATGCGGCCGATTTCGTTGCCGATGGTCTTTTCCATGTCGGGGATAACGGTCGCGAGCGTATGGCCGTCATAGGGATTGCCGGGCAGTGCCTTAGCGTGCAGGGCGAACTGGCCGCCCTTCGAGCGTTCGAGCGTCGTGGCGATCGAGACCTTGACGCCGAACTCGTAAGGGGCATGCGCCTTGCCCTTGCCGATGCACTCGACCTCATGGGCGTGCAGGCTGTAGATTTTGCGGCCGCGCTGGCGCTGACGTTGCTCCAGAACCGCCGAGGCCTGGTAGAGCGGCCACTTGAAGCTCGCCTCGAGGTCCGTTTGGCCGGTGATCCGGCGGGAGATGTCGCGAATGGTGCGGCCGAGATAGGTCTTGAGCTTGCGCAGCGCCTTGTTGGCCCGCTTGAACTGCTTGGCGTGCGCGTAGCGCTGGTGCTTGATCAGCGCCAGCTTGCCGACCCGCACGTAGGTCTGGCGCAAATCGAGCCCCGCCTTCTTGGCCAGCCGCACCAGCCGCTCGCGCGCCCGATTGACGAGCTTGGCGTCGGTGGGGAACATCACGTTCTTCGGCTGCACGGTCGTGTCGACGATCACCCGGCGCGTATCGGCCGGCTTCATCGCTCCGCTCTTGACCGCCACCGCCAGGCTTTCTTGCAGGAGCGCCGTGATCGGCTCCTCGCCCATGCGCTGGCGCCAGCGCGTCATCGATGAGCGCTCGAAGGAGAGCTCGTGGCGGAAGAACTCTTCACCGCACAGATACTGGAAGTAGGGGTTCTCCACCCAGCGGGCGCACAGCTCCTCGTCCGACAAGTCGAAAGTGTGCTTCAGGATCGCAAGGCCCGCCATCAGTCGCGTCGGCAAGGGCGGCATGCCAGGACCGTCCGAATAGACCGCGCCGAAACGCTCCTCCAGCACCGGCCAGTCGATCGCCTGCGCCAGCCGCACCAACTCGTGCTTCATGTTGATGATCTGATCGAGCCTGGAGCGGAACAGGTCCTGCTCTCCCGTCTCGCGCTTCTCGCGTGGCCTGGACATTCGCCGTCCCCTCGATTCGCCCGCCAAAACGAGTGAATCACGCATCGGCGCACAAGGGAATCGTCAAATCGAATTGCAAGAAAACGGCAACCAGACACCGCAAATGTTGCAACGCTATTCCCGCATTCCTCGCCGATTAGGAAACCAGATCAAAGCCTTGCGGATAGTTCACCGACGACGATGAAGCGTCAGGCGGTCGAAGAAGACCGCTACGGTCCCGGCGAGAGCAATTCCGGGAAACCGGCGACTTCGCCCTGGCCTCCATTCGCAATTTAAGCAAGTTCCAGCCTTTACGAGTCGGGCAATATTCGCTTCGCGGTGCCGCCTCGCTGGTTGACCGACAGCCAGATATTCGGATTCTGCTGCGATTGACGTTTCAGGAAATAATAGCCGGTCGCGTTCCAGGGCCTGATTTCGTCGACCATATTGTCGAGGATGAGATCGCCCTTGTCCGTCTTCACCGTCAGGATGGTGTGGCCCTCATTGTTCAGATCGCGCACCACCGTCATCAGCAGCGCCTGCCGGGGAAATCCAGCCTCCTGAAGGAGCTTGCGCTTGTAGAGCGCGTAGATCTTGCAGTCGCCCTTGCCGTCCACCGGATAGTCCCAGTGGTCCATCATCGTGCCCCAGTGCTCGTAATTGCTCACGGGTTTGATGGAACTGTTCGCCTTCTGATTTATCCGTTTGAGGATGCGGAGGGTCCGCGCCGTCAGCTTGACGTTCACGGCCGGCAGAGCAGGCACCTTGCATTCTTTTGGTCGGCGATGACAGAAATCGATCCAACCGTAGGGGACGCTGGTGCTTCCACCCACGGAGGCCGAGCGCAACCCGCCCATGGCATATTGGGTCGATCGCGACCTGAACAATGTCGACTGCGCCGACGCCGGGCTGGCTAGCAGCGATGTCGCGCCAATCAACGAAACAAGGCCAAGCTGGAGAGCCAGGACGGGGGAGTACCGCATTGCCAAAACCACCACCGCAACGAGGAGCTGGTGCTGCGTTCGTGCGCAAAAGGCAGCCCAGGCAGTCAAAGACCTAATAATTTGTTAATGGGATTGTGTTCACTTCAAGGTCCGGCCGCCGAAATGCCCGCACCTGTCAGAACGACGATGGGCATGGTCGAGGGCGCCTGCGTCCGGAAACATCACTCAGCGGGTGATGATACCGGACCGAGCCTCAAACCCGCGTGCCGCCGACCGTCATCTGGTTCATCCTCAGATGCGGCTGGCCGACGCCGACGGGTACGCCCTGGCCGGCCTTGCCGCACATGCCGATGCCATTGTCGAGCTTCATGTCGTTGCCGACCATCGTGACGCGGTGCATGGCGTCAGGCCCGTTGCCGATCAGCATGGCGCCCTTGATCGGCTGCGTCACCTTGCCGTTCTCGATCATGTAGGCCTCGGTGCAGCCGAACACGAATTTGCCCGACGTGATGTCGACCTGGCCGCCGCCGAAGGAGACGGCGTAGATGCCGTTCTTGACGGAAGCGATGATCTCGTCCGGCCCCATGTCGCCCGAGGTCATGTAGGTGTTGGTCATGCGCGGCATCGGCTGGTGCGCATAGCCTTCGCGCCGGCCGTTGCCGGTGGCTTTCATGCCCATCAGCCGGGCATTCTGCCGGTCCTGCATGTAGCCGACCAGCTTGCCGTCCTCGATCAGCACGTTGCGGGCCGAAGGCGTGCCTTCGTCGTCGACGGTCAGCGACCCTCGCCGTTCGGGGATGGTGCCGTCGTCGACGACCGTAACGCCCTTGGCGGCCACCTGCTGCCCCATCAGGCCGGCGAAGGCCGATGTCTTCTTGCGGTTGAAATCGCCTTCCAGTCCGTGCCCGACGGCTTCGTGCAGCATGACGCCCGGCCAGCCGCTGGACAGCACGATGTCGAAAGTACCGGCCGGGGCCGGGATCGCCTCCAAATTGACCAGCGCCTGCCTGAGTGCCTCCCTGGCGGCGTGCTTCCAGCTATCCTCGATAAGGAAGTCGCCGAACGCCTTGCGTCCGCCCATGCCATAGGAGCCGCTCTCCTGGCGGTCGCCGTCGCCGACGACGACCGAGACGTTGACGCGGACCAGCGGCCTGATATCGCGCACCACCTGGCCGTCGGCGCGAACGATCTCGACATGCTGCCAGGACGCGGCGATCGAGGCCGTCACCTGGCGCACGCGCTGATCCTCGGCGCGCAGCCAGGCGTCGATTTCCTGCAGCAGCTTCGCCTTGGCCTCGAAGGAAGGCGAGGGGATCGGGTTCTCGTCGCCGTAGAGGTGGCGGTTGGTTCGGGCGGGGGCTGCGGCAAGCGTACCGGAATAGCCACCCTTGACTGTCGACACGGCTTCGGCCGCGCGCAGCAGCGATGCCTCGGACAGGTCGCTGGAATGGGCGTAGCCGCTGGCTTCGCCCGCGACCGCACGCAGGCCAAAGCCTTGGTCGGTGTTGAAATTGGCGGTCTTGAGCCGGCCGTTGTCGAACATCAGCGCTTCGCTCTCGCTGTATTCGAGGAAAAGCTCGCCGTCTTCGGCGCCCTTGATGGTGTCGGCGACGATCTGCTTGATGCGGTCGTCTGAAATGTCGAATTGGCCGATCAGGCTGTTCATGGCGCGTCCGTCCGTGGGATGATTGCTTTACCCCGATGTAGGCGTGAAGCCGCGCCCGCACAATCGGCAATGAAGATCGGCGCCGACGAATGACACCGTCCGCTGGATGCAAGGCATGCGTCTGGGGTCGGCAAAAGCCGCGTCCAGGTCTGGTTCAGCGCGAAGCCGCGATCAGGGCAGGGCGGCGAAACCCTCGGCGAAACCCTTGAGGTCGACCGGGATGCCGATGCCTTCCTCAGGCGTCTGGAAGACGATGAACGTTGCCGACGTGCCGGTCTTCAGCGTGTCGAGCAGCGGCTTTTCGAGAATGACCTCGGCATAACAGCCGTCCTGGAAGCAGCGCACGAAATAGGCGCGGCCGATGTCCTTGCCGTCGACGTTGAGGCCGAGGCCGTTCGGCAACAGCACGCCGAGCGGCGCCAGCACGCGCAGGATCTCGGCCTTGTTGTCGGCGGTGCGCAGCACGACGACCGAAAGCCCCATCTCCGGACGGTCCTCGGCGACGACGTTCTGCATCATCACGCATTGTTCCGAGGTGGCTCCGGCCGGCGTGTCGCAGATGATCGACCAGGCGCCATGCGTCGACTTGACCGTGCCGCTCGGCTGGGCGGCATCGGCTTGACCAGCGACGAACAGACCGGCCGCGGACAGGACGGCGAGAAACACGGCGTTCGCCAGGGTTCTCGAGAGGCCCGGTCGCGTATGCCTCAGTCTCGAAAGCCAAGAGTTCATGACGGCTCCATTGCGAATCACGGCACTTTAAGCCGCGCCAATGCCAAGTAAAGGACGAGACCGCGGCCGGACTGTCCCGAAACAGGCAATGCAGCGCTTTTCCCTGCCAAATTCGCCTGAATTACGACGCTTTGCCCGCGTCGCCGGCATGGGACGGACAGCCCGCCGAACATACGCGATTCGCCACCATGGCCATTGCCCCGCAAGAGCCACGTCAGCTCGCGCGCAAAAATGCCGCACGGTTTCGACCGCTCCTTTCTTGCGGAGGGAAAAAGAGTATGGTTTGAACCACCTTGAGACTGTCGGGATTCCCGTCCCGGCATTGTTCGTTATTCTCGTTGGCAAGGCCGCGAGGAACTGGGAGACGAAGAGGGCGATGAGAAATTTCCTAGCTGGCGCCAGGTTTCTAGCAAGTGCCAAGTTTCTGAGTGCTTGTGCCGCCGCCACGATTTTTGCCGGCACATCCGCCCATGCCGATCAGCCCGTGGAGTGGGAGACCACCTTCCAGGCGCCGGCGACCGACATGATGCGGCAGATTGAGTGGTTCGGAAACTACACGATGTGGTTCATCGTTCCGATCACCATCCTGGTGCTCCTTCTCCTCGCCTACTGCATCGTGAGGTTTCGTGCGAGCGCGAACCCGGTTCCCTCCAAGACCAGCCACAACACGCTGATCGAGGTGATCTGGACCGTCGGTCCGGTCGTCGTCCTGCTCTGCCTTGCCATTCCCTCGTTCCAACTCCTGACCGCGCAATACACCCCGCCGGAAGAGGCCAAGCTGACGGTCAAGGCGACCGGCAACCAGTGGAACTGGGACTACGAGTACCAGACCGACAACACGCTCGCCTTCAACTCCGCGATCCTCCAGGACGGTGACCGCGCCGCCGCCGGCAAGGAAGACCGCAAGGTCTATCCGCGCCTGCTCGCTGTCGACAATGAGCTGGTGGTGCCGGTCAACACCATGACCCGCGTGCTCGTCACCGCGACCGACGTGATCCACTCCTTCGCCATGCCGTCTTTCGGCATCAAGATCGACGCCATTCCGGGCCGTACCAACGAGACCTGGTTCAAGGCGGAGAAGGAAGGCCTTTATTATGGTCAGTGCTCGCAGCTCTGCGGCAAGGACCACGCCTTCATGCCGATCGCCATCCGTGTCGTCTCGGATGCGCAGTTCAAGACCTGGCTGGCGGCAGCCAAGACCAATCTGCCGGGCGCCAACAAGACGCTCATGGCCGAGGTCGATGGCCAGAACAAGGTAGCGGCCGCCGGCAATTGATGCCGCAGGTTAGCAAGATTTAGGGAACGGAGCGGAACATGGCAGACGCTGCAGCTCACGACGGGCACGACCACAAGCCGTATCATGGCTGGGTGCGGTGGGTTTATTCGACCAACCACAAGGACATCGGTACGCTCTACCTGATCTTCGCGATCATGGCCGGTATCATCGGCGGCGCGCTGTCGGTCGCCATCCGCATGGAGCTGCAGGAGCCTGGCATCCAGATCTTCAGCGGCCTGGCGCAGATGGTCTACGGCATGAACGGTGACGCCGCGGTCGATGGCGGCAAGAGCATGTACAATGCCTTCGCCACGGCGCACGCCCTGATCATGATCTTCTTCATGGTCATGCCGGCGCTGATCGGCGGTTTTGCCAACTGGATGGTGCCGATCATGATCGGCGCTCCGGACATGGCGTTCCCGCGCATGAACAACATCTCGTTCTGGCTGCTGCCGCCGGCCTTCATCCTGCTGCTCACCTCGATGTTCATGCCAAGTGCACCAGGTGCTTACGGTGTTGGTGGTGGCTGGACGCTCTACCCACCACTGTCGACTTCGGGCCAGCCCGGACCGGCGATGGATCTGGCGATCCTGTCGATCCACATCGCCGGTGCGTCCTCGATCCTGGGCGCCATCAACTTCATCACCACCATCTTCAACATGCGCGCCCCGGGCATGACGCTGCACAAGATGCCGCTGTTTGCCTGGTCGGTGCTGGTCACCGCGTTCCTGCTCTTGCTGTCCCTGCCGGTTCTGGCCGGCGGCATCACCATGCTGCTCACCGACCGTAATTTCGGCACCACCTTCTTCGCTCCCGATGGCGGCGGCGATCCGCTGCTGTTCCAGCACCTGTTCTGGTTCTTCGGCCATCCGGAAGTGTACATCCTGATCCTGCCGGGGTTCGGCATCATCAGCCACGTCATCTCGACCTTCTCGCGCAAGCCGGTGTTCGGTTATCTCGGCATGGCCTACGCCATGGTCGCGATCGGCGCCGTCGGTTTCATCGTCTGGGCGCACCATATGTACACGACCGGCCTGTCGCTCGACACGCAGCGCTATTTCGTCTTCGCCACCATGGTCATCGCGGTGCCGACGGGCGTAAAGATCTTCTCCTGGATCGCTACGATGTGGGGCGGGTCGATCTCGTTCAAGACGCCGATGCTGTGGGCGCTGGGCTTCATCTTCCTGTTCACCATCGGCGGCGTCACAGGCGTCCAACTGGCCAATGCCGGCCTCGACCGTTCGCTGCATGACACCTATTTCGTCATCGCGCACTTCCACTACGTGCTGTCGCTGGGCGCGGTGTTCGCCATCTTCGCCGGCTGGTATTATTGGTTCCCGAAGATGACCGGCTACATGTATTCGCCTGTCATCGCCAACACCCACTTCTGGGTCACCTTCGTCGGCGTCAACCTGATCTTCTTCCCGCAGCACTTCCTCGGCCTCGCCGGCATGCCGCGCCGCACCATCGACTATCCCGACGCGTTTGCGGGCTGGAACTATGTGTCGTCCATCGGCTCTTATATCTCGGCCGTCGGCGTCCTGATCTTCCTCTACTGCGTGTTCGAAGCCTTCCAGAAGAAGCGGGTGGCCGGCGCCAACCCATGGGGCGAGGGCGCAACGACTCTCGAATGGCAGCTGCCTTCGCCGCCGCCCTTCCACCAGTGGGAGCAGCTGCCGAAGATCAAGTAAGGCGGCTCCCACTCGAATGCGAAACCGCCGGTCCGCCGGCGGTTTTGGCCAACGGAATAATGGACTTGAGTACGCATGGCCCTAGTCGACAAAACCAGCATTGACGAAGCGGGCTTCCGCATGTCGGAAGCGACGGCGGGCGATTTCTTCGCCCTCCTGAAGCCGCGCGTCATGTCGCTGGTGGTGTTCACCGCCTTTGTCGGGCTGGTCGCGGCACCGGTGACCATCAATCCGCTGCTGGCGGTGATAGCCATCCTGGCTATTGCGATCGGGGCTGGCGCCTCGGGTGCCCTCAACATGTGGTACGACGCCGACATCGACGCGGTGATGACCAGGACAGCCAGCCGCCCGGTTCCGTCCGGTCGTATACTGCCGCACGAGGCGCTTAGCTTCGGCCTGGTGCTTTCGGTCCTGTCGGTGATGACCCTCGGCGTGCTGGTCAACTGGCTGGCCGCTACGCTGCTGGCCTTCACCATCTTCTTCTATGCCGTCGTGTACACGATGTGGCTGAAACGCTCGACGCCGCAGAACATCGTCATCGGCGGTGCCGCGGGCGCCATCCCGCCGGTTATCGGCTGGGCCGCGGCGACCGGGTCGGTCAGCCTCGAAAGCATCATCCTGTTCCTGATCATCTTCCTGTGGACGCCGCCGCATTTCTGGGCGCTAGCGCTGTTCAAGTCCGAGGACTATGGCCGCGCCGGCATCCCGATGATGCCGAACGTCGCCGGCCATGCATCGACCCGCCGTCAGATTTTTGCCTACGCACTGGTGCTGGCCCCGGTCGGCGTGCTGCCCTGGCTGCTCGGCTACACGACGCCATTCTATGGCGTGGCCGCTCTGCTGCTGGGCGTTGGTTTCGTCTGGTATGCCTGGAAAGTGCTTGGCATGGCCGATGACGACCGCGCCATGAAGCCGGCCAAGGCCCTGTTCGCCTATTCGCTGCTCTATCTCTTCGCCATCTTCGCTGCCTATCTGGCCGACTGTGTCGTCGAACGCGCGCTTGCCATGGGTGGGGCATGACCATGGTCGAGAAAGAACTCGAGACGGTCACCTTGACCGATCGCCAGAAGAAGGCCCAGCGCAGCCGTTCCATTGCGATGGGCGTAGCGCTGGCTCTGCTGGTCGTGATTTTCTACATCGCGACGATCGTGAAGTTCGGCCACAATTTGTCGGGCAAGATGTGATGAGCGTCGAGACGCCCAGAAAGACGGCCGGCAAAACCGGCAATCTCGTCGTCGCGGCTGTTTGCCTCGCCTTCTTCACCGGCATGATCGGCATGGCCTACGCAGCCGTGCCGCTCTACAAGATGTTCTGCCAGGCGACCGGTTATGGCGGCACGACGCAACGTGTCGAGAAGCAGTATGCCGGCCACGTGCTTGACCGCGAGATCACCGTCCGCTTCGACGCCAACATTGCCGGCGTGCCTTGGGAGTTCCAGCCGGTCCAGCGCTCGATGACCATGAAGATTGGCCAGACCGTGCAGGCGCATTACCAGGCGACCAACAAGTTCGATCGCGTCGTCACCGGCCGCGCCACCTTCAATGTGCAGCCGGAACTGGCGGGTCCGTACTTCAACAAGGTCGAATGCTTCTGCTTTACCGATACGACGCTGAAGCCCGGGGAGACGCTGGATATGCCGGTCCTGTTCTATGTGGACCCCGATATCGTGAATGTGCCGGAACTGAAGGACATCAAGACGATCACGCTGTCCTATACGATGTTCCCGGTCGAGAAGAACAAGCCGGTCGCCTCCTCGGAGCCGGCCAAGGGCAATAGCAAGACAGTTTCAGATACCGAAGGAAATCTCGGGGGTTGATATGGCAGACGCGCACGCAAAACCACACCATGACTACCATCTCGTCGACCCGAGCCCGTGGCCTTTCCTGGGATCGGTCGGGGCGCTTGTCACCGCTTTTGGCGGTGTCTGCCTCATGGAATATTTGAAGGGCGGTTCCTTCCCGATCTTCGGCTTCAACATCGCCAATCCCTGGCTGTTCTTCATCGGCATCGTGATCGTGTTGTACACCATGTTCGCCTGGTGGTCGGACACGATCAAGGAAGCGCATGAGGGTCATCACACACGCGTCGTGTCGCTGCACCTGCGCTATGGCATGATCATGTTCATCGCCTCGGAGGTGATGTTCTTCGTCGCCTGGTTTTGGGCCTATTTCGATGCCAGCCTTTTTGCCGGTGAGGTGCAGAACTACGCACGCCACACGTTCACCGGTGGTGTCTGGCCGCCGAAGGGCATGGAGGTTCTCGATCCCTTCCACCTGCCGCTCTACAACACCGTCATCCTGCTGCTGTCGGGCACCACGGTCACCTGGGCGCATCACTCGCTCATCCATGGCGACCGCAAGGGCCTGATCAACGGCTTGGTGCTGACCGTCGGCCTCGGCATGCTGTTCACCATGGTGCAGGCCTACGAGTACATACACGCGCCGTTCGGCTTCAAGGATTCCATCTATGGCGCCACCTTCTTCATGGCGACCGGCTTCCATGGCTTCCATGTCATCATCGGCACCATCTTCCTGCTGGTCTGCCTGATCCGCGCGATGAAAGGCGACTTCACTCCCAAGCAGCATTTCGGCTTCGAGGCGGCCGCCTGGTACTGGCATTTCGTCGACGTGGTCTGGCTGTTCCTGTTCGCCTCGATCTAC
Organism: Mesorhizobium sp. B2-1-8; assembly: GCF_006442545.2. Lineage (NCBI taxonomy): Bacteria > Pseudomonadati > Pseudomonadota > Alphaproteobacteria > Hyphomicrobiales > Phyllobacteriaceae > Mesorhizobium > Mesorhizobium sp. B2-1-8. Next base: position 5,366,976 of record NZ_CP083952.1, on the reverse strand, counting down.
GTCTGGGGGTCGGCCGGCGCGGTGATCGAAGGTCACTGATCCCACCTTTGGGATTTCGATTTTAGAGAAGGCGGCCGCGGCGACGTGGCCGCCTTCTTCTTTTCGGCGCAATGATTGTCGATCGATGACGATGCGGCTGACTTCGGCAGTTTGCGCATTTGTCGTCTTGGCATTCCGGCTCTTGCCGCTGAGAAGATGATCTGGTGCGTGTCCGCAAGGCCGAACGGCTTCGGCTGGTGGGGTTGGCTGCTTCAATTGGTCGACTGGACCGATGGCCGCATTGCGGTTACGGACTCCGACAAGGACGAAATCTGGGCAATGGTGGCCGATGGGACACCGATCGACATCGAGCAATGACCATGAATGAAGACAACCATGAGTGAAGATAGGGCGATCTGGCCTCCGATCGATCCGATTTCGGCCGGCCTGCACGGCCGTTGTCCGCGTTGCGGCGAGGGGCGGCTGTTTTCCGGCTTTCTCACAGTCGGCAAGCGTTGCGTCAATTGCGGCCTCGACTATTCCTACGCCGATGCCGGTGACGGGCCGGCGGTCTTCGTCATCCTGATCATCGGCTTCATCATCGTCGGCCTGGCGCTCTGGGTCGAGGTGACGCTGAGCCCGCCGCTCTGGCTGCATCTGATGATATGGATTCCGCTGGCCCTGGTGCTGTGCCTGACGGCGCTCCGGTTGATCAAGGGCGTGCTGCTCACCCTGCAATACCGCAACAAAGCGGCCGAGGGCCGGCTGGACCGCGGCGAATGATCGAGGCTTCCGTCAGGGCCGGCGGCCGTTCGCGGCCGAGATCGGCGCTGTTGCTCGCCCTTGGCCTTGTGCTGTTCTTGGTCCTGCTGGCGCTCGGCACCTGGCAGGTCCAGCGCCTGCATTGGAAGGAAGGCCTGCTGCAGACCATCGACCAGCGCACGCATTCGGCGCCGCTGCCGCTGGCCGAGGTCGAGAAGGAATTCGACTCGACCGGTGACGTCGACTACACGCCGGTCACGGTTACCGGCACTTTCCTGCATTCCGGCGAACGGCATTTCTACGCGACCTGGGAAGGGGATGCCGGCTTCAATGTCTACACGCCGCTGGCCCTCGACGATGGCCGGTTCGTCCTGGTCAACCGTGGCTTTGTGCCCTACGACCTCAAGGACGCCGCCAAGCGCGCCAAGGGACAGGTAACGGGCAAGGTCACGGTCACCGGGCTTGCCCGCAACCCGCTGCCGGCAAAACCCTCGATGATGCTTCCCGACAATGATGTGGGGAAGAACATCTTCTACTGGAAGGATCGCGACGTCATGGCCGCGAGCGCCGGCCTACCGGCCGGGTTCACGCTGGTGCCGATCTTCATCGATGCCGACAAGACGCCAAATCCTGGCGGCCTGCCGGTCGGTGGCGTCACCATCATCGACCTGCCGAACAGCCATCTGCAATACGCTGTCACCTGGTATGGGCTTGCCGCGGCGCTTGCCGCCGTACTCATCCTACGGCTTCGCCGGCCGGCGAAAGAGGACTGAACGCGAGCGATACCCTTGACAGGGCAGGGGTGGGCACCTCATTTCGGCGCTGACGAACCGGCAGGATTTAATGCTTCACACAATCGCCAAGCCTCCTCTGACGATCCGGCTCTGCCAGCCGCGCGGTTTTTGCGCGGGCGTCGACCGTGCCATCCAGATTGTAGTGCTGGCACTGAAGAAATATGGCGCGCCGGTCTATGTCCGCCACGAGATCGTGCACAACCGCTATGTCGTCGAGGGGCTGCAAAGCCTCGGCGCCGTCTTCATCGAGGAACTTTCCGAAATCCCGGCCGAACATCGGCAGTCGCCGGTCGTCTTCTCGGCACATGGCGTGCCCAAGTCGGTGCCGGCGGACGCGCAGGCCCGCAACCTTTTCTATCTCGACGCAACCTGTCCGCTGGTCTCCAAGGTCCACAAACAGGCGATGCGTCACCAGCGGCTTGGCCGCCACGTTCTGCTGATCGGCCACGCAGGGCACCCCGAGGTGATCGGCACCATGGGACAGTTGCCGGAAGGCGCGGTAACGCTGATCGAGACCGAAGCCGATGCCGCCCGGCTTGCGCCAGCCGATCCCAAGGCACTCGGTTTCGTCACCCAGACCACGCTCTCGGTCGAGGATACCGCCGGCATTATCCGCGCGCTGCAGGAGCGCTTTCCGGACCTGCAGGCGCCGGCGGCGGAATCGATCTGCTACGCCACCACAAACCGTCAGGAAGCGGTCAAGGACACAGCCCCGGGTGCCGACCTCTATCTGATCGTCGGCGCCCCCAATTCCTCGAATTCGCGCCGCCTCGTCGAAGTTGCGGAACGCGCCGGCGCCGCCATGTCGCTTCTCGTGCAGCGAGCCGCCGAAATTCCGTGGAATGACATCGGCGGCATTTCGACCCTCGGCCTGTCGGCGGGGGCATCGGCGCCGGAGATCATCGTCGACGAGATCATCGACGCGTTCCGCCAGCGTTTCGATGTGACCATCGACCTGGCCATCACGGCCACCGAAACAGAGGATTTTCCGGTCATGCGGGTATTGCGCGATGTCGAACTGACACCGGCCGACATGGCCTTCGTCAACGGGGCCGCGTGAACGGCCATGGCGGTCTATACAGACGTCGCGGAGGGCGAACTCGGCGCTTTCCTGAAGCACTATCCGGTCGGCAATCTCCTGTCCTACAAGGGCATCGCCGAAGGCACCGAGAATTCGAATTTCCTGCTGCACACCTCCAGCGGCTCCTACATCCTGACGCTCTATGAAAAGCGGGTCGAGAAGGCGGATCTGCCGTTTTTTCTCGGATTGATGGGTCATCTCGCAAACAACGGGGTATCCTGCCCGCTGCCGGTGACCGCGCATGACGGCAGCGTCATCGGCACGCTGGCCGGCCGGCCAGCGGTCGTCATCACCTTCCTTGAAGGGCTTTCGCTGCGGCGACCGGCCGCAACGCATTGCGCCGAGGTTGGCAAGGCGCTGGCGGCGCTGCACCTGGCCGGCGCCGATTTTTCGATGAGGCGCCCGAACGCGCTCGCACTCGACGGCTGGCGCAAGCTTTGGGATGCGTCTCGCGGCCGCGCCGACGAGGTCGAGCCGGGCCTTGCGGCCGAGGTCGACGCCGACTTCGCCGATTTCGAGCAGAACTGGCCCAAGGGCCTCCCCGAGGGCATCATCCATGCCGACCTTTTCCCGGACAATGTCTTTTTCCTCGGCGAGAAGCTTTCGGGTCTGATCGATTTCTATTTCGCCTGTGATGATCTCTACGCCTACGATGTCGCGACCTGTCTCAACGCCTGGTGCTTCGAGAAGGATTTTTCCTTCAACCTTACCAAGGGCAAGGCATTGCTTGCCGGTTACCAGAGCGTGCGCCCCCTGAGCACCGAGGAGAAGGCGGCGCTGCCGATGCTGGCGCGCGGCTCGGCGCTGCGCTTCATGCTGACCCGGCTCTACGACTGGCTGACCGTGCCCGATGGCGGCCTGGTGATGAAACGCGACCCGACCGAATACATCAGAAGGATGCGGTTCCATCGGGCGATCAGGTCTCCTTCGGAATATGGATTGGCCGAAAATGGGGCATCATGAGCAAGCACGTTGAAATCTTTACCGATGGCGCCTGTTCAGGCAATCCCGGCCCCGGCGGCTGGGGCGCCATCCTGCGCTTCAACGGCACCATCAAGGAGCTTTCCGGCGGTGAGGCCGAAACCACCAACAACCGCATGGAATTGCTGGCGGCCATTTCGGCGCTGAACGCGTTGAAGGAGCCTTGCACGGTCGAGCTTCATACCGACAGCAAATACGTCATGGACGGCATTTCCAAATGGATCCACGGCTGGAAGAAGAATGGCTGGAAGACCGCCGACAAGAAGCCGGTCAAGAACGGTGAGCTCTGGCAGGCGCTGGACGAGGCCAACCGGCGCCACAAGGTCACCTGGAACTGGGTGAAGGGCCATGCAGGCCATACCGAGAACGAGCGTGCCGACGAACTGGCAAGGGAAGGCATGGCGCCGTTCAAGAAAGGGCCTTTCAGGCCGGCGGCGGCAGCGCCAAAACCTGATGCCCAGGCAAAACAACCGCTGGCCTCGAAGGCTCGTCGTTCGACCCAGAGCTATTGAGCTCCCGTTTCGCGGCGGCCGGCTGGAGAGTTTCTGTCATGCCGATCGCCTACTACATCACCCATCCCCAGGTTCAGATCGACGCCACCATTCCGGTACCGGATTGGGGCCTGTCCGACGTCGGCCGGGCCAGGGCACACGCAATGCTGGACCAGCCGTGGATCGCATCGATCGGGCGTGTGGTGTCGTCGGGCGAGCGCAAGGCCATCGAAACCGCCGAGGTGCTCGGGCGGCATCTAAATCTTGCCGTGCAGGTCAGGCAGCGGATGCATGAGAACGACCGGTCGGCGACGGGTTTCCTGCCGCCTCCGGAGTTCGAGGCGGTCGCCGATCAGTTCTTCGCCAATCCACACGAAAGCGTTCGCGGCTGGGAGCGGGCCATCGATGCGCAACAGCGCATCGTGAGCGAGGTCGAAGCCGTGCTCGACGTCAACGACGCCGGCAACATTGCTTTCGTCGGACATGGAGGCGTGGGAACGCTCCTGCTGCTGTCGCTGAGCGACAGGCAGATCAGCCGCGAAGCGGATCAACCGGCGGGCGGCGGCAACTATTTCGCTTACGATCTCGGCGCGCGCCGCCTCATCCATGGATGGCGGCCGATCGACAGGCTGTCTTGACCGGGCGCTCGGCAGCGTAGGCATGGCGCACAGGCTCTTCTGGTGGCATAGCAGTTGCTCAAGGATATGGATGGGAGTAATATTTCCTACTATGGAGCAATGCAGGAAGGACGCAGCGTGGCAAACGTTGAAAAAATGAGCGTGGCTGTGACCCCGCAACAGGCAGCCCTGATGCGCGAGGCTGTGGAAGCAGGCGAGTATGCCACCGCAAGCGAGATTGTGCGTGAAGCGGTGCGGGATTGGCTGGCCAAGCGCGAACTGCGGCATGACGATACCCGCCGGCTGAGACAGCTGTGGGATGAAGGCAAGGCAAGCGGCAGATCTGAGCCTGTGGATTTCGATATGTTGCGAAAGGAAGCTCGGCGAAAGCTGACGGAAGCCTCGCCGAATGGCCGTTAGGCTGGTCTGGTCATCCGCAGCCACGGCTGACCTCATCGATATCTACATCATGATAGGCAGCGAAAACATACGGGCGGCCGATCGTTATTATGATCAGTTGGAAGCGCGGGCTCGGCAACTGGCGGACCAGCCGCGCATGGTGTCAGGCGACCGGATATCAGGCCCTCCGCACGAATGCTGGTGGAGGCGCCGTTTGTACTGCTCTACGAAACCATTCCGGACACGGACGATGGCCCAGTCGACTGGGTTGAAATCGTCCGTGTGGTGGACGGGCGTCGGGATCTGAACCGTCTGTTCTAATGCATGTCGCCCGGAAGTGTCCTCGGTTCCGGGATAACGACATGCATAAAATCAGAAGCTTACAGCAGGTCGGGCGAATCCTATTCGCCGCGACATGCTGTAGCTGTCTAGCGGATCAGCAGCGCCGTGCCCCAAAGCCCGAGCGCGAACACCGTGTGCGACACGAGGTTGAGGGCGCGGATCCGCATCGGGTTCGGCCGCTTTGAAGCCGCCCAGCCGGCGCCCATGCCTGGCGCCAGCAGAAACCAGCCGGCCCCGACGGTGACGATGCCGAGGATGAAGGCGGGCAAGAATGTCGGCGCGGCCAGCCAGCCTGCGCCAACCAGCACTACGAGGATGATGCCGTAGACGATGCCGACGAAGTAATGGAAAGCCCAGCCCAGCGCCTTCTCGTGGGCATAGGGCGCCGCATCGCCGATGTCGTCGTGAAACACCTTGTCGCCGAGATGCCAGACCCAGCGCCCGACCGGCCCCCAGTTCGGCCGTGGCTGGCCGAACGCCTTGTGCAGGAAGAAGGCCCAGATATCCATCAGGACAGTGGCGCCGACGCCGATCGCGATAGCGCGCCAGAAGATGTCAGACATCATTGATCCCCCGGGGAGCCGGCAGTTCTGGAGCGCAGCCGCTTGTCAAGCGAGGCTGGCCGTTGCGGCCTCGCCCTGACTGGCCGTCGAACTTCAGAGCTGGCCGAGAATATGAGCCGCACCGGACTCGTCGACGCCGGGTTTGGTCTCGACATTGAGCGCGGTGACCTTGCCGTCGTCGACAATCATCGAAAACCGCTTTGAGCGCAGGCCCATGCCGCCACCGGACAAGTCCGCGTCAAGACCGACCGCCTTGGCGAAATCGCCATTGCCGTCAGCGAGGAACAGGATCTTGCCTTCGCCGCCGGTGAAGCGCGCCCAGGCGCCCATGACGTGGACGTCGTTGACCGAAACGACGGCGATGGTGTCGACGCCGCGCGCCAGGATCGCGTCATGGTTCTCGAGATAGCCGGGCAGATGGTTGTTGCTGCAAGTCGGCGTGAAAGCGCCGGGAACGCCGAACAGCACCACCTTCTTGCCCGGGAAAATCTCGGCCGACGTGATCGGCTTGGCGCCATCGGCTGTCATGGTCTTGAAGGTCGTCTCGGGCAGCTTGTCGCCAACGGAGATGGTCATGAGTTCCTCGCTTGGGGATTGGGGAAGGACGCGTTTTGCGATAGCGAAACGTGCCTGTTTCCGCAACTGGCCAGCAGCCGGTATCGAGACGGCCAAGCTCAAGGAAAAGGCAGCAGCCCTTCGACCGCGCCCGCCGAACTCGTCAGCGTGTAGTGGAGCCCGCCGTCCGTCGGCGTCGTCGAGGGGCGATCGAGGATCGGCACGGTGAAGATCAACTTGCCGTCCTTTTCCGCGCGGGAAGGACTACCGAACATATAATCGCGCTCGCCGGCGACGAAGAAATCCGTTGCCTGCGGATCGCCAGGAAAACTCGCCTCGACCACCAGCGTCTCGTGATCGCCCGGGAGCACCTTGACGCCGAAGTCAGGTTTTGCAGCCGCCGGCAATGCAGTGACACTCGCCTTTACCAATGCCGCGTCGTCGGCATTGTCGGGATCGGAAGCGGGATCGACGCTCAGCCGTGTCTGCACTGGGATGCAGATGGTTTCACAAATGCCGAGAAAGATGTCGGCATCGATAACAGCCGGCTGGTTTGGCGTCGCCAGCGTGAACGTCACCGGCAGCGAAACCGGGTGGTTGTAGCCGGCCCATTTGCCATAGCCATCGTCGTGGCGCTGCGGCGCGGGAAAGGACAGTGTGGCATCGGCAATATTGGTGCTGGCCGATATGTCGAGCTGCGGCGGCACACCTGCGTCCCCCGGGTCGCGCCAGTAGGTCTTCCAGCCGGGTTTGAGCGCGATATCGAGAACACCCTGGATACGGCCGGCATCGTCCGGCTTGCCTGATGTCACCAGCCGCACCTTGCCGCCCTCGCTATTGTACCAGGCGGATGACGAGGCGGTGGCGGGAAGGGAGGTTGCCAATCCGATGGCGGCGCCGAGCAACAGGAGTTTCAAGCTTTGCATGGCGATGATTTGATCGTCCGTTCGTGGCCGCGCAATGATTTCATGGCCTTGCTGATATCATATTTGCGTGACCTTCGCGGGCAAGCCAAGACCGGCCTGGCAATATGGGCTTTGGTCGAATCCGGTACGGCGCATCTTTTCGACGCCCGGGAAACACGGTACCCTGCCTGGCATGGATTTGTTGCGCCACAAGAAGACAGCCGCCGGCGGCGGCTTTCTCGACGATCAGTTCCTGATTGCCATGCCTGGCATGAAGGATGATCGTTTCACGCGCTCGGTCATCTATATCTGCGCCCACAGCGATGAAGGCGCGATGGGCCTGATCATCAACCAGACACAGCAGATGCTGTTTCCGGACCTTCTGGTGCAGCTCGGCATCATGAACGAGCTGGAGGCGATCCGCCTTCCGGCGCAGGCGCGCGATTTCGTCGTGCGCAACGGCGGGCCTGTCGACCGCAGTCGGGGCTTCGTCCTCCATTCGGGCGACTACCGCGTGGACTCCTCGCTCACCGTTTCCGACGACATCTGCCTGACCGCGACCGTCGACATATTGCGGGCGATATCGTCAGGGCGCGGGCCGCGCCGCGCGCTGATGGCGCTCGGCTATTCCGGTTGGGGCGCCGGCCAACTGGAAACCGAGATCGCCGAGAATGGCTGGCTGACCTGCCCGGCGACGCCGGAATTGCTGTTCGACGCCGACATCGAGCGCAAATACGACCGGATTCTCGCCTCGATCGGCATCGATCTCGCCCATCTCAGCATGGCCGCCGGACACGCCTGAGATTCTTCTCAAGCCTGGGTTAGCGGATACTGCTCCTTCAGCGTCTTCAGCACCTGGTCGCCCGGCATCGGCGCGCCGAACATGAAGCTCTGCACATATTCGCAGCCCATCTGGCGCAGCTCCAGCGCATCGCGCTCGTCCGATATGCCCTCGGCGACCACCGACAGGCCGAGCTCATGCGCCATGTTGACCATGGATTTGAGTAGCACCGCGCGTTTTGGCGTGCTGTCGTCGACGAAGCTCTTGTCGATCTTGATGGTGTCGAAGGGGAACCGCGTCAGATAGGCGAGCGACGAATAGCCGGTGCCGAAATCGTCCAACGACAGGCCGATGCCGAGCTGCTTCAGCTTGGTCAGCACATGGGCCGTCTGCTCGGGATTGTCCATGACCAGGGATTCGGTGAGTTCGAGCCGGAAGCAGCGAGGCTTCAAATTGGCGCGTGCGATCACGGAACGCACATCGCTGACTAGGTCGCGGCGGATGAGCTGGCGGCTGGACAGGTTGACCGAGACCGACAGCGGCGCATCGCCGATCTGCTTTTGCCATCCTGCGAGATCCTCGGCTGCCTGCTGCATGGCAAACAGCCCAAGCTGCACGATCAGTCCGCAGCTTTCGGCAACCGGGATGAAATCGGCCGGCGGAATCATGCCGCGGCGTGGATGGTCCCAGCGCAGCAACGCTTCGAAGCCGGCGACGCTGCCGTCTTCCAGGCGCACGATCGGCTGGTAGGCCAGCGTGAACTCGCGCCGCTCGATGGCGCGCCGCAGGTCGGATTCGAACTGCAGACGGTCGGTGCCGACGGTGCGGAACGCAGGGCGAAACGGCTCGATCCTGTCGCCGCCGAAGCGCTTGGCCTGATGCATGGCGAGTTCGGCGTCCTTGACCATGTCCTCGGCCGAGGTCTGCGCCGAGGTCCAGGTGATCAGGCCGATAGAGGCGGTCAGCACGATCTCGCGCTTGGCAAAGGTGATCGGGTTGTTGATCGCATGCTTGATCGCATCGGCCACGCCGGCGATGCGGGCCGGATCCTGCTCGGACAGCAGCATCAGCGCGAACTGGTCGCCGGCGAAGCGCGACAGCGAATCCTTCGGCTTCAACAGCCGATGCAGGCGGCGCGCTATGGTGAGCAGGATGGTGTCGCCGGCCGAGATGCCGAGCCCGTCATTGACCTGCTTGAAGCGGTCGATGTCGATGACGAAGACGGTCGGCCGCACCTTCTCTTCGGTGCGGGCGATCGAAATGATCGCCTCCAGCCGGTTCATGAACAACTCGCGGTTCGGCAGGCCGGTCAGATTGTCGTGCACGGCGTCGTGCAGCAGTCGCTCCTCGGATTTCTTCTGTTCGGTGACGTCGACCATGGTGCCGACGCAGCGAATGACCTCGCCGTCCGAGCCGATGACCGGGCGTGCGCGCAGGGCAAACCAGTGATAGTGCCCGTCGGCTCCGCGCAGGCGGAAATTCTGCGCCACCTTGCCACGGCGATGCTCCAGAACGACGTCGAGCGTCGTGCGGAACGTGTCGCGGTCATCGGCATGCAGCACCGGCAGCCAGTTGCGCGCGGCCCCGCCCAGGCTGTTGGGGGCAAGGCCGAGCTGGATGCTGACATCAGGTTTGGTCACCACGCGGTCGCGCAGCACGTCCCAGTCCCACACCGTATCGCCCGATCCCGCGACGGCCAGCGCCTGTCGCTCGAGATCGGAGAACAGCCCCTGATGCAGCGCACCGCCTGCAAAGGCGTGCTGCATGACGGTGAAGCCGATCAACAGGATGATCAGGATCAACCCGCCCCCAAGTGCCGGTTGGGCGATGTCGTTGTCGAGCATGCCGGTGATCGCCATCCACGACCCGCACAGCCACAACAGCACCATGACCCAACTGGGCACCAGCATGATGGCTCGGTCATAACCACGAATACCGAGGAAGATGATCAGGCCGAGCCCGGTTAGCGCCGTGGCGGCAAACGAGATGCGGGCGATGCCGGCGGCGACCGCCGGATCGACGATGGCGACGCCGGCGATCAGCAGCAGGCCCAGAATCCAGACAAGGGCGCCATAGCTGAAATGGCCGTGCCATCGGTTGAGGTTGAGATAAGCGAACAGGAAGACCACGAAGGTCGCCGCCAGCGCCACCTCCGTTCCGGCCCGCCACATCTGCTCGTTGCCGGGCGAGATCTCGATGACCTTGTTGAGGAAGCCGAAATCGACGCAGATATAGGCAAGCACCGCCCAGGCAAGGGCCGCCGTCGCCGGGAACATCGACGTCCCCTTGACGACGAACAGGATGGTCAGGAACAGCGCCAGAAGGCCGGCAATGCCGATGACGATGCCGCGAAACAGCGTGTAGGAATTGACCGAATCCTTGTAGGATTCCGGATCCCACAGGTAGACCTGCGGCAGCTTCGGTGAAGCGAGTTCGGCGATGAAGGTGATCACCGTGCCGGGATTCAGCGTCACCCGGAACACGTCGGCGTCGGGGCTGGTCTGCCGGTCCAGTGCGAAGCCTTCGCTGGGCGTGATGGCGGCGATGCGCGTCGAGCCCAGATCCGGCCAGAAGATGCCGGAATTGACCAGCCGGAAATGCGGCGCCACGATCAGCCTGTCGAGCTGCTGGTCGGTGGTGTTGGCGAGCGCGAAGACCGCCCAGTCGCCGGTCGAGCGGGCATCGTTGGCCTCGACCTCGATGCGCCGCACGATGCCGTCCGGCCCGGGCGCGGTCGACACCTGGAAGTTCTCACCCTGGTTGCGGTAGATCTCGACGGCGCGCGACAGGTCGAGCGCGACATCGTCGCGGGCGATCTTGATGGGTTCGACGGCAAAGGCCGACGAAGCCGCGCACAGCGTCAGCATCGTCGCCAGCAGAAAGGCGAACAGCGGCCCGTTTCGCAGGAAATTCGTCAAAAATCAGTCCTTCGTTCCAGCGCCCGGCGGATCGTCGGCGATCCGGGCGTAGAGGTAGTGGTCCTGCCAGATGCCGTTGATCCTGAGATAGGATCGCAGAAGTCCTTCGCGCCGGAATCCGGCTTTTTCAAGCACGCGGATCGACCGGATATTGTCGGGAATACAGGCGGCTTCGATCCGGTGCAACCTCAGCGTATCGAAGGCGAAGCGGGTCACCACCTTGACCGCGTCGGTCATCAGGCCACGGCCGCCGAAGCGCTCGCCGATCCAGTAGCCGACATGGCCGCTTTGCGAGACGCCATGGCGTATGTTGCCGAGCGTAATGCCGCCCGCGAGCTTGCCGCTCGACTGCTCGAAGATGAAGAAGGCGATCGCTGTTCCTTGCGCATAGTCCTCGCGGTAGCGGCTGATGCGCAGGCGCCATGCCGTGCGGTCGAGTTCGTCGGGGGTCCAGCGCGGCTCCCAGGGCTCCAGGAACGCCCGGCTTTCGCCGCGCACCGTCGACCACTCGCGGTAGTCGTTGGTGAACGGCACGCGCAGCGTGACGAGGTTGCCCTTCAGTGCCGGCAGGTCACGGCGAAAGAAAGGGAGCGCGAACACGGCGCTTGGGACTTAGACGGCGAGCCTGCGGGCCGTGGCCTGCGTGCCCGGAAGCGAATCGAGGATCGCCTCGTATGGTGCCAGCGTACCCACGGGCCCGACAGCGGTAAGCGTCGGCTTGGTCGAGAACATCCGCGACGACAGATCGGTCAAGCGCTCGACCGTCAGTGCCGCCAGCCGCTCCATCAGCTCTTCCTTTGCGATCGGACGGCCGAACAGGAGCAGTTGCCGCGCGATCTGCGAGGCGCGGCTGGCCGGGCTTTCGGCGGACATGATTAGCCCGGCGCGATACTGGGCGCGCGCGCGGTCGAGTTCTTCCTGCAGGATGCTCTCGCCGGCCTTCTGCAACTCGTCGACGATGACGGGCACCAGCTTGGCGATGTCGCTCTGTCCCGTGGCGGCATGGACGCCGAATATGCCCGTGTCGGAAAAGCCCCAGTGGAAGGCATAGACCGAGTAGCACAGGCCGCGCTTTTCGCGGACTTCCTGGAACAGACGCGATGACATGCCGCCGCCGAGAATCATCGACAGCACCTGAGAGGCGTAGAAATCGCGCACATGGTAGGCGCGGCCCTCGAAACCCAGCACGATCTGCGCGTCCATCAGGTCGCGGTCCTCGCGGAAATCGCCGCCGACATATTGCGCGTATTGCGGAATGGTGCTGTCGGCCTTGCTGCGGAAACCGCCGAGCCGGTTTTCGACCTCGCGCACGAACTTGTCGTGCTTGATGTCGCCGGCGGCCACGATCACCATCCGCTCGGCGCCGTATTGGCGTTCGATGAAATCGTGCAACTGCTTGGAGGTGAAGGATTTTACCGTCTCGGGCGTGCCCAGGATCGAGCGGCCGATGGTCTGGTGGCGGAAGGCCGTCTCGGTGAAACGGTCGAAAACGATGTCGTCGGGCGTGTCGTGCGCGGCGCCGATCTCCTGCAGGATGACGTGCTGCTCGCGCTCGAGTTCCTGCGGGTCGAATTCGGACTCCTGCAGAATGTCGGACAGGATGTCGACGGCCAGCGGCACATCGTCGGAGAGCACCCTGGCGTAGTAGGATGTGGTCTCGACGCTGGTGGCGGCATTGATCTCGCCGCCGACGTCCTCGATTTCCGAGGCGATCTCGAAGGCGCTCCGCCGCTTCGTCCCCTTGAACGCCATGTGCTCGAGCAGATGGGCCATGCCATGCTCTTCTTCGCGTTCATTGCGGGCACCCGACTTGACCCAGGCACCCAAGGCAACCGATTCGATACTTGGAAGGGTTTCGGTGGCGACTGTCAGGCCGTTCGACAGACGGCTTACCTCAACACCCATATGGCTCGTACTCCTTAACGCGCCGCCCGCGCGCGGCGGCTGACGTAATCTTCCACCATTTTGAGGTCGGATGGAAGTACCGTGTATTTTTCCTCAAATGTCATCAATCCCCCTAGCCATGCGGGCAGGGCGGGCGAGACCCCGCTGGCGGCCTCGACGGCGGCCGGGAATTTCGCCGGGTGGGCGGTGCCCAGCACCACCATCGGCACCGCGCCAGCCTTGCCCGCCGCCACGTGCATGGCCGCCGCCGTGTGCGGATCGAGCAGGTAGTTGCTGTTTGCCAGCGTCGAGCGGATGGTGGCGGCAACCTCGTCCATATCGGCGCGGCCGGCGTCGAATTCGGACCGCATCCCGGCGATTTCCGCGGCTTCGATGGTGAAAGCGCCCGATTGCTTCAGGCCGGCCATGTAGCGCCGCACCGTTGCCGCATCGCGATTTGAGGCCTCGAACAGCAGGCGTTCGAAGTTCGACGAAACCTGGATGTCCATCGACGGCGAGGTGGTCGCAAAGACCCCCTTGGTCCGGTATTCGCCGGTCGCAAAGGTGCGTGCCAATATGTCGTTGTCATTGGTGGCGATGACCAGCCGTTCGATCGGCAGGCCCATCTTCTTGGCGGCATAGCCGGCGAAGATATCGCCGAAATTGCCGGTCGGCACCGTGAACGACACCGGCCTGTCCGGTGCGCCGAGCGAGAGTGCCGAGGAGAAATAATAGACGATCTGGGCCATGATCCGTGCCCAGTTGATCGAATTGACCCCCGACAGCGACACCTGGTCGCGAAAGCCGTGATCGTTGAACATATCCTTCAGCAGGCCCTGACAGTCGTCGAAATTGCCCTCTATCGCCAGCGCATGGACATTTTCAGCCGTCGATGTGGTCATCTGCCGCTGCTGAACCGGCGAGACGCGGCCATGCGGAAAAAGGATGAAGATGTCGGTGCGGCTGCGCCCGGCAAAGGCGTCGATGGCCGCGCCACCGGTATCGCCCGACGTGGCGCCGACGATGGTCGCGTGCTGGCCGCGTTCGGCAAGCACATGGTCCATCAGCCGGGCAAGCAACTGCATCGCCACGTCCTTGAAGGCCAGCGTCGGCCCATGAAAGAGTTCGAGGACAAAAGTGTTGGCGCCGGTCTGCACCAACGGGCAGACGGCCTCATGGCGGAAGGTGGCATAGGCTTCGCGGACGAGGCGCTCGAAGACTGGCGCGGCGATCTCGCCGCCGAGAAACGGCGTCAACACGCGTATGGCGAGGTCGGGATAGGCAAGGCCGCGCATGGCGCGGATGTCGGCCTGCGAGAAGTGCGGCCATTCGCGCGGCACATAGAGCCCGCCATCGCGCGCCAGCCCAGTCAGGATGGCGTCGGAAAATCCAAGCGCGGGCGCTTCCCCGCGGGTACTCACATAATGCATGTCACAGATCCGTTTGCCGCCTGATTTTTCCGTTCACCACAAGGTGGTTAATTTCTGCACCGGCTCTAGTCGCATTTTTGCCGCGCGGTTGATATACGTCACCAGCTTTGCGAGAGGGAAGTGCAGTTTCATGGCGTTTCGTATATCAAGTGGTCGCTTTTTGGCGGGTCTTGCGCTCACGGGCTTTATGCTTGCCGCCGCCGGCTGCCAATCAGGCGACAATGGCATCCTGAACCTCGGTTTCGGCAAGAAGGACCCGACGGCGCCTCCGCCGCCACAGGATCCCAAGGTGCTGGCCAGCCAGCTGAACGCCTATTGCCCTAGGGTGACCGTGCGCGATGGCACCGCCTTCTTCAACACCTATGTCAACGAGGTCCAGAAGCCAAAACCGAAGCTCAAGAAGACCGGCGACGCGGCCGCGGATGCCGCGGCCCAGGCCGCGGCTGACGCCGCTGCTGCTACGCCGCCCGACGATTCGGCGAGGATCATTTATCAGGCGTCGATCAGCGACGTGACCCGCGATTGCAGCCGTGCCGACGGACAACTGACGATGAAGATAGCGGTTGCCGGCAAAATCGTACCGGGACCGAAGTTCACGCCGGGCACCATCACCATGCCGATCCGCACGGCGGTAATGCATGGCACCGACGTACTTTATTCGCAGATCCACCAGTACCAGGTTCAGGTGACCGATCCCTCGGTCGCCACCCAGTTTGTCTTCACCGATTCCAATGTCGTCATACCAGCGCCAACGGCCGCGGACTATCAGGCCTATGCCGGTTATGATGAAACCGCGCCCAAGGCGACGACCGACAAGCCGAAGCGCAAGAAGAAGAAAGCAACGAACTGAACGAAGCCCAGGTGCCTCGCGGCGAGTTTGCCGAGGCGCATCGTCACATGCAGGGGACAACGGCGGCATCGCTGGCCGACCAAGACCCCCACGCAGTCAACCGAGCTACTCGGGCAGTCCCGCGCGTCGTAGTGCGCTTCCAAGAGCCTCCGCGAGCGCGGGCGCGCAATTCACGCCTGCGAACTGGCGGCTGTAGCGAAAGCCAGGCTGAAGCTCGAGCACGCGAGCGGCGGCCACCTTCGCTTCATCCAATCGGCCAAGGTTGGCCAGCGCGGCAGCCAATTGCACATAAGTGATACTATGCGCCGGGTTGGCTTGAACGGACTTGTAGGCCGCACGGCAAGCTTCTTCGTAACAACCGCGCAGCAAATGGCTCATTGCTTGAGCGTCAAATGCCGCCCAAGTCCACGAATCGAACGGGCTTAGCCGCATACCCTGCTCGCTCCATTCTATCGCGCGCTCGGCTTCGCCGCTCCATCCGAGGATGACGCTGCCAAGAATGTAGGTCAGCGCCGATGACGGACTGATGGCGAGCGCGGCCTCCAATGCAGTAAATGCAGCGGCGCGATCGTGAGCATCCATTCCGATGGAAAAGCCGGCCCAGGTCAGAGCGAGCGCATCATCCTGTCCATGGACAATGGCAGACCGGGCGTGACGGATCGAAGATGCACGGTTGATCTCCTGCAAGCCGGCGCGAAGAAACAGGCAATGGTGGCACATCGCGGCATTGCCATGTGCCAGCGCATAAGTCGGCTCGAGTGCGATAGCGCGGTCAAGAAGCAGCAGCGCTCTGGTCACTTGCTTCGGCATGCCTGAATCGACGTCGGGCTGGGCTTGCAGCACGAGATCGTAGGCATCGAGGCTGTCAGGCCGCTTCCGCCTGACACGTTCGATTTCGGCTTTCCGCACGCTCGGCGCAATTGCGCCCACTGCTGACAGCGCGATCTCGTCTTGAAGCGCAAATATGTCTTCGGAGCTTCGGTCGTAGCGCTCGGCCCATACATGCGCACCGGTCGATGCATCGATCATCTGCCCGGTAACACGCACATTACCGCCGGCCTTGCGCACACTGCCTTCGAGGACATAGCGAACGCCGAGCTCGCGACCGACCTGCTTCACGTCCACGACACGACCCTTGTAGGTGAAGGTCGAGTTTCGTGCGATGACGAACAGCCACTTGATGCGTGCCAGGCCTGTGATGATGTCGTCCACCATTCCATCGGCGAAGTATTCCTGCTGCGGATCGCCGCTCAAGTTGGAGAACGGCAGGACGGCGACGGAAGGCTTCCCGGGCAAGGTCGGTGCCGACGCGGCGCGGACGGCGGCCGAGGCATCAGGAACATTCCTGGTGACAGCCGGTCCGACATAGCGATAGCCGCGGCGCGGCAATGTTTCGATCCAGCTGTCGACATTCGCCGTGTCGGCCAGGACGCGGCGCAAGGTTGCGATCTGAACCGTCAAATTGTTATCGGCAACCGCCAATCCGCCCCAGCCCGCCTCGATCAGCGTGTCCTTGGATACGGGAACGCCCGCATTCTGGATCAGCAGGCGCAGCAGCGCGACGGCGCGTTGCCCAAGTATGGTCGGCTCACCCCAGCAAAAAAGAATGCCCACCTCCGGATCGAGGCGGAACGGGCCGAACTGGTAGAGGTCGCCCCTTACGGTCATCAGAGTCTTTTAGCAAATTTTTGGGAACGGATTCACGACTTTCCGCCACGAACGGCCGATGTTGCACAAATGCTTGTTAAAAGCATGCGCCCAGCCAAAGGAGGGTCATATGAGCGCCAATGCCTTCATCCGCAGGCCCGATGAGAAGAAAGGCGTCATGCTGCGTGGTCATCCCATGGCTTTCCTCGTAACCGGCGAGAATACCAAGCACACCAGCATGTTCGATTGGACGATCCCGCCACAGTTCGCCACCGGGCGGCATGTGCACCGGGTGCAGGAGGAGACCTTCTACCTGCTCGACGGCGAGTGTGAGTGGCATTTCGGCGACGAGACGATCCGCGCGACGCCTGGAACCTTTCTGTTCATCCCGCCGGGGGTGCCGCACAACATCACCAATGTCAGCGAGAAACCGGCTCGCGTGCTGATGACCGTTTCTCCGCCTGGCCATGAGCATTATTTCGAAGAGCTCGCCAGCCTCGCGGCGCAAGGGGCGCCGGATCCAAAAGCGCTCGCCGATCTGCGAAATCGCTACGACACCGACCAGCTCTCGACTTTGACGACGCGCGCGTAGGCTCGTCACCAGACTTCGATGGCCGCTCCGGGCCTTTCTGAGTTCGGACCGTTCTTCCGCGAGCCGCCGGACGCGCTTCGGGAACGACACCGGCTAAGCAAGGGTCGGACGCGCTGGAAATCTTCGCGGGCAGAGTTTCCAGCGAGCCGCCCTAGAGCCGGATGATTTCAGGTCGAGTCGACCTGAAATCTGAATCCGTCTCTAAATCAAAGAGATAGAGGATGATGTCGTCCGAAAACCGCTTCACACTTTTCGGCATCATGCTCTAGGCGTCTTCCGACCATTCCGACAGCGCCGCGATCACGCTTTTCAGCTCCGCCCAGCGGCGGATCACCGTCTCGGCGCCGGCCTCCGTCAGGGCATCGGCATGGCCGGGATAGCTGTGGCTGGCACCCGTAAAACCGATCACGCGCATGCCGGCGGCCTTGGCGCCGGTGACGCCATGCACGGAATCTTCGATGACGAAGGTGTTCGCCGGGTTGGCGGCGAGCTTTTCGGCGGCATGCAGGAACACGTCCGGAGCCGGCTTGGTCTTTCCGGTCGGCGTCTCCATCGCCGAGAAGATGCGCCCGGCGAAGAATGGCAGCAGATGCACCTTCTCCAGCATGAATTCGATCCGCTCCGAACGTGAATTGGAGCAGATGCAGCGCTGCGCCGTGACCGAGGCGACCGCTTCGCGCACACCCTCGATGGCACGCACGTCGCTGCGCAGTTTGCGGTCGACCAGTTCCTCGGCGCGATCGATCAGCGACACCTGGAACGGGATCTTGGACTTCTCCTCGATCCGCATCAGTATGTCCTTGAAGGTCAGGCCGGCATAGGTCTCGGCAATTTCCTCCGCCGAGATTTCATATCCGGCCAGGGTGATCAATTCGGCCTCGACCCGCGCGGCGATGATTTCGGAATCGACGAGCACGCCGTCGCAATCGAAGATGACAAGGTCTGGCTGGGGCATGGTGATCCGGACGATGGAGGATGGAGGGATGGCCGCTGAGGGCTCGAGCGGCGCGGCATACACCAATGGCCGGACCTTCGCAAATCCGGTGGCCATCCGCGCGCCTTCACCGAATATTTACGCTGATCGGTAACCATAACGGGGAGTAAACAGTAACGCGTGCATTGGGTGTAAAAAATGTCAGCCGTGCGTCTTCTCGACGAGCTCTCCCACGCTCCCCAGCAATCCGAATGGCTGGACACCATCCTGAAAGGCGATTGCGTCGCGGCGCTCGACCGCCTGCCGGAAAAGTCGATCGACGTTATTTTTGCCGACCCGCCCTACAATCTGCAGCTCGACGGCGATCTGCACCGTCCCGACCAGTCCAAGGTCGACGCGGTCGACGACGACTGGGACCAGTTCGAGAGTTTTGAAGCCTATGACGCCTTCACCCGCGCCTGGCTGCTGGCGGCGCGCCGCGTACTGAAGCCCAATGGCACGATCTGGGTCATCGGCTCCTACCACAACATCTTCCGGGTCGGCGCCAAGATGCAGGATCTCGGCTTCTGGATTCTCAATGACGTGGTCTGGCGCAAGACCAACCCGATGCCGAATTTCCGCGGCCGCCGCTTCCAGAACGCGCATGAGACGATGATCTGGGCCTCGCGCGACCAGAAGGGCAAGGGCTATACCTTCAACTATGAAGCGCTGAAGGCATCGAACGACGACATCCAGATGCGCTCGGACTGGCTGTTCCCGATCTGCACCGGCGGCGAGCGCTTGAAGAACGACAATGGCGACAAGCTGCATCCGACGCAGAAGCCCGAGGCATTGCTCGCCCGCATCATGATGGCCTCGACCAAGCCCGGTGACGTGGTGCTCGACCCGTTCTTCGGTTCGGGCACGACGGGTGCCGTGGCCAAGCGCCTCGGCCGCCACTTCGTCGGCATCGAGCGCGAGCAAGCCTATATCGACGCCGCCAATGCGCGCATCGATGCCGTGCGGCCGCTCGACGAAGCGGATCTCACCGTGCTTACCGGCAAACGCGCCGAGCCGCGCGTCGCCTTCGTCAGCCTGATCGACACCGGGCTGGTGACGCCCGGCGCCACGCTCTATGACGCCAAGAAGCGCTGGGCCGCCAAGGTTCGCGCCGATGGCACGGTAGCGATCGGCGACAGCGCCGGCTCGATCCACAAGATCGGCGCCGAGGTGCAGGGGCTGGACGCCTGCAACGGCTGGACCTTCTGGCATTATGAGCGCAGCGGCGGGCTGACCCCGATCGACGAGTTGCGCCGCATTGCCCGCCTCGGCATGGAGCGGGCAGGGGGCTGACTCCCTGCCGCTTGCCTCATATTCGTTGATTCAAAATCTCAACGGATCGCTGCAAGCGATAGAGATCACGCATTGATTCCAAAGCGTTGAAGATCTGCTTGCAGCGTCCCGGCATCGGTGAACAGCACCGCTTGCCAGCCGGCGGCCTTGGCGCCGTCGACATTCTTCTGGCTGTCGTCGATGAACAGCGTCGCGGACGGCTCGAGGCCGAACGCAGCCACGTGATGGTCGTAAATGCCGCGGTCCGGCTTGATCTTGCCGATCTCGCCGGAGATAGTGACGCCGCGCGGGCGATCCAGGAAATCGAAGCGTTCGCGCGCTTCGGCAAGCGTGTCGGAGGCAAAGTTGGTCAGCATGGTGACATCATGGCCGCTTTCGATCAGGCCGAGCATGATGGCGACGCTGTCGTCATAGGCGTGCGGAACCATCTCGTGCCAGTGGCGGCGGAAATTGCGGATGTTTTCGGCGTGCTCGGGGTGCTCCGCAACCAGTAGCGCCTCGGCCTCTTCCCATGTCCGGCCGCGATCCTGTTCGATGTTCCAGTCATGCGTGCAGACATTGTCGAAGAACCATTTTCGCTCTTCGGCATCGGGAATGAGGCGACTGAACGGGATGTTCGGATCGTAGTGGATCAGCACGCGGCCGATGTCGAAAACGATGTGGCGGATTTCAGTCATGGGGCCTCTTTGTACTCAATGGCGACGGCTTTTTCGTCGCGCCGGGTATCGCAGCCTCGATTGCCTTTTTCATGACAGTGGGCAGCGCCTCGCCCGAAATCTCATGGGCGGGCGACCAGAAATACCCTGCCAGTGCATCACCTTTGATGTGGGCGCGAAAGACTTCGAGTTCGAGAGCAAAATGGGTGAAGACATGCATGATGGTTCCAGCGTACCGCCAGTCGCCGGGAAAAGGCGCCGCGGCTTGCGTCGTGGCTCCGTCGACCCGCGCTGTCCAGGCGGTGGTCGGCACTTCCGTCATGCCGCCGAGCAACCCCTTTTCCGGTCGCTTGCGCAAAAGAATGGCGCCGTCCTCACGCGTGGCCACGAAAGCCGCGCCGCGCCGCAGCGGTTTGTCGGCTTTCGGCAGCCGCACCGGGAAATTCTCGGGGCCGCCTGTAATGACGGCGCTGCAGTCCTCGCGCAGCGGGCACAGCATGCAGCGCGGCCGGCGTGGCGTGCAGATCGTGGCGCCGAGATCCATCACCGCCTGGGCGAAGTCGCCGGGCCTTGTCGCCGGCACCATGCGCTCGACATGGGCCCGTATCTCGGCCTTGGCTTCGCTCAGCGGCGTCGTGATCGAAAACAGTCGTGAGATGACGCGTTCGACATTGCCGTCGACAACGGCGGAGGGACGGTCGAAGGCGATTGCCGTAATGGCCGCCGACGTATAGGCGCCGATCCCCGGCAATTCCCGGAGTCCGGTCTCGGTGTCGGGAAACCGGCCGCCGCGCGCCGCCACCAGATCGGCACAGGCCTTGAGATTGCGGGCGCGGGAGTAATAGCCGAGCCCCGCCCAGGCTTTCATCACATCCTCTGTCGGCGCCGCGGCCAGCGCTTCGACGTCGGGCCATTTCTCGACAAAGGCACGGAAATAGGATTTCACCGCTTCGACGGTGGTCTGCTGCAGCATCACCTCGGACAGCCAGATACGGTACGGGTCGGGCCGCACACCGCGTGCATGCTCGCGCGGGGTGATGCGCCACGGCAATTCGCGATGATGCGTGTCGTACCAGGCGAGCAGGTGTGACGCCGTATCGTCTGAGATGGCTTTGCTTGTCGGGGCCTTGCGGGTCTGGTCTGCTGGTGCCATTGATCTTGCGTTGGCCTGGCCGGTATCTGCTGGGTCGTGGCTGGAGAACGCACATGGCAGGGAAAAGGCCCTTCGGCAATCCCGTTCCGGTGAGCGATCTCGCCACCGAGATCCTCGACCCGGTGCTGCGCAGGCGGGCAGGCATATCGATCGGTCTCGTCCAGTCCTGGGAAGAGATTGCCGGACCGCGCCTGGCCATCCACTCGCGGCCCGAAAAGATCCAGTGGCCGCGCCGCCTGCACGAGGATGATCCGTTCGAGCCGGCCGTGCTGGTCATCGCCTGCGAAGGCATGGCCGCGCTTCATCTGCAGCACGAGACCGGCGAGATCATCAACCGGGTGAACGCCTTCCTGGGCTTTACCGCGATAGGTCGCATCAGGATCGTGCAAAGGCCGGTAAGCTCCGGAAAGGCCCGGCCCAGGCCTGCCCTCAGGCCACTGAGCGCGGCGGAAAAGGCGAAATTGGCCGATACTGTCGGGCTGATCGAGGATGACGGGCTGCGCGCCTCGCTGGAAAGGCTGGGTGCGACCATTTTGGGCGGAAGGAAAGCCTAGTTCCGACTGGAAACAGTCATAGGTTTGTCGTTAATCTCGCGCATTCGTGATCACCCTTGTCAGGTTTCGCGATTGGATTGGGGACAGGGATGCCTTAATTCGCGCCAACTCTCGCTTTTTCGTGCCTTTGCATTGCAAAATTAACCCTTATCAGGTGATTCGTATGAGCCGTACCCCGTTTGGCCAAAGCTTCTCTCGCAGAAACGTCCTGACTTCGCTGGCCGCCATCCCGGCGGTGGCCCTGCTCGCCGCCTGCAGCGATTCCGGCGAACAGGCCAAGGCTGCGGACGTCAAGCCCGCGGACCCGGCGACGGCCGCAAAGCCGGCCAGCCCCGCCGCGGTCCAGGTGCCGGAGGCGCAAGGCACGGTGGATATGGCCGAATTGCTGAAGCCGGGTGCGCTGCCCGACAAGCAGCTCGGCAAGGATGACGCCAAGGTCACCATCGTCGAATACGCCTCGATGACCTGCCCGCACTGCGCGCATTTCGCCGAGACCACCTTCCCGGAATTGAAGAAGAAGTACATCGATACCGGCAAGGCCCGCTACATCCTGCGCGAATTCCCGTTCGATCCGAGCGCAGAAGCCGGTTTCATGCTGGCGCGCTGCGCCAAGGACAACTATTTCCCGATGGTCGATGTCCTGTTCAGGCAGCAGGCGAACTGGGTTGGCGTCTCCAACACCAAGGAGGCGCTGCTGCAAATCTCCAAGCTGGCCGGTTTTACACAGGAGTCCTTCGAGGCCTGCTTGACGGACCAGAAACTTCTGGACGATGTGAGATCGGTCCAGAAGCGTGGCGCCAATGAATTCAAGGTCGACTCGACACCGACCTTCTTCATCAACGGTAAGACCTACAAAGGGGCGATGTCGATTGAGGAAATGTCGGCCATCATCGACCCTCTGCTCTGACATCGGCTCAGCGGCGAAGCGGCAGCGCTCCGGCGCTGCTTGCCTCTCTATCTGTTCACGCGCCATGCGCCCTGCCGCAAAACCCCGGTACAGTTTTGCGGAACCGGTGTATGAGGCGCGTGAATGAAGTTTTCGCGCCTCCGCCTTCTTGGTTTCAAGTCCTTCGTCGAACCCGGCGAGTTTGTCATCGAACGCGGCCTGACCGGCATTGTCGGGCCGAACGGGTGCGGCAAGTCGAACCTCGTCGAGGCGCTGCGCTGGGTGATGGGCGAAAGCTCCTACAAGAACATGCGCGCGTCCGGCATGGACGACGTGATCTTTTCCGGTTCGGGCACGCGTCCCGCCCGCAACACCGCCGAAGTCACGCTGTTCCTCGACAACAGCGACCGCTCGGCTCCATCAGCCTTCAACGATGCCGACGAACTGCAGGTGTCGCGCCGCATCGAACGCGAGGCCGGCTCGCTCTATCGCATCAATGGCAAGGAAGCGCGCGCCAAGGACGTGCAGCTTCTGTTCGCCGACCAGTCGACCGGCGCGCGCTCGCCCTCGATGGTCGGGCAGGGCCGTATCGGCGAACTGATCCAGGCCAAGCCGCAGGCGCGCCGCGCGCTTCTCGAAGAGGCCGCCGGCATTTCCGGCCTGCATACCCGCCGCCACGAGGCGGAACTGCGGCTCAAGGCGGCCGAGCAGAACCTCGAACGCCTGGACGATGTCGTCGGAGAGCTGGAAAGCCAGATCGAAAGCCTGAAGCGCCAGGCTCGCCAGGCTTCCCGCTTCAAGAACCTGTCCGCCGACATCCGCAAGGCCGAAGCCACGCTCTTGCATCTGCGCTGGACACTGGCCAAGACGCAGGAAGGCGAGGCGCGTTCGGCGCTGGCTACGGCCACGGCGCTCGTCGGCGACCGCGCCGCCACGCAGATGAACGCGGCCAAGGAGCAGGGCATCTCCGCCCATCGCTTGCCCGACCTGCGCGACGCGGAAGCCGCGGCTGCCGCGGCCTTCCAGCGACTGTCGATCGCCAGGTCGCAGATCGAGGAAGAAGCCGGCCGCATCCGCACCCGTCAGGCCGAACTCGAGCGCCGGTTGCAGCAGTTCGACGGCGATATCGCCCGCGAAGAGCGGATGGTGCGCGACAACGCCGACGTTCTCGAGCGCCTGCGCGCGGAAGAGGCCGCGCTGAACTCCGAAAACGCAGGCGCCGCGGAGCGCGAGGCCACGACCCGCGCGGCATTCGAACAGGCCGCCTCGACGCTTGCGCAAAGCGAAGCCAGGCTCGCCGCGCTGACCGCCGAGCGCGCCGAGGCTGCCGCCTCGCGCCATCAGATCGAACGGACTTTGCGCGAGACCGCGGAGCGGCGTGATCGCTTCGCCCGCCAGCTCGCCGATGTCGACCGCGAATTGTCGGATATCCTCGCCAAGGTGGCCGGCCTGCCGGATCCGGCCGAGAAACGGATCCTGGTCGAACAGGCGCTGGCATTGCTTGAAGAGTCGGAGGCTGCGGTGGCGCAGGCCGAGCAGTCGGTCATCGACGCTCGTGGCGCCGAAAGCGCCGCTCGTCCCCCGCTTCAGGACGCCAGGGCGGAACTGGCCGGGATCGAGACCGAAGCGCGTACGCTGGCCAAGATCCTGAACGCGGCCAGCGGTGATCTTTTCCCTTCCGTGCTGGAGCAGATCAGCGTCGAGCGCGGCTTCGAGACGGCTCTGGGAGCGGCCCTGGGCGAAGATCTCGACGTGCCGCTCGACCGCAGCGCACCGGCGCATTGGGGCGAAAGCGAAATCCAGCCCGGCGACGCCGCGCTTCCGGAAGGGATCAAGAGCCTGGCCAGCGTGGTACGCGCGCCGGCACAACTTGCCCGCCGCCTGGCGCAGATCGGTATCGTCGAGGCCGTTGACGGCCGCCGGTTGCAGGGGCTTCTGGCTCCCGGCCAGCGCCTGGTCAGTCGCGAGGGCGCGCTGTGGCGCTGGGACGGCCTGACCGCCAGCGCCGATGCACCGACCGCGGCGGCACAAAGGCTGGCGCAGAAGAACCGCCTTGCCGAACTCGACGCCGAAGCGGTGCAGGCGACGCTCGTCCTGTGCCAGGCCGAGGAAGCGCTGGCGCAGGCCGAGCAGGCGCTGCGCCAGGCAAGCGAAGCGGAGCGAACCACGCGCCAGGCCGGACGCGACGCCCAGCACCGGCTGGACGCCGCCCGCAATGCGCTGGCCGAGGCCGAAAAGGCCGGGGGTGAACTGTCGAGCCGGCGTGCCGCGCTGGACGAGGCGCGCGCCCGCATCGTCGACAGTCACGAGGAGACGTCGGCGGCTTTCGTCGAAGGCGAGATGTTGTTGCAGGACGCGCCGGATCTCGGCGATCTGCGATTGCAGCTCGAACAATCCTCGGCCAATGTCTCTCGCGACCGCGCCGCACTGGCTGACGCGCGCGCCGTCCATGAAGGCTTGCGGCGCGAAGCCGAGGCCCGCACGCGACGGCTGGACGCTATCGGCGCCGAGCGCAGCAACTGGCTGGTGCGCGCCGAAAACGCCTCGACACAGATCGCCTCGCTCGGCGAACGCAAGGCCGAGGCCGAGGCCGAGCGCGAACGGCTGGCCGACGCGCCCGACGAGATCGACGCCAAGCGTCGTGCGCTGCTGTCGCAGCTCACCGAAGCCGAGACCTTGCGCAAGGCGGCCGCCGACCGGCTGCAGGAGGCGGAGACCAGGCAGGCCGAACTGGACAAGGCGGCCACATCAGCCATCCAGTCGCTGGCCGAGGCGCGCGAAACCCGCGCCCGCGCCGAGGAACGGCTGACGGCGGCGGACGAACGCCGGCTGGAGGTCGAGGCGCGCATCCAGGAAACGCTGAACACGCCGCCGCATCTGGTCATCCGCCACACCGGCCTGGAAGCCGACGATCCGATGCCCGAGATGCCCGAGATCGAACGCCAGTTGGATCGGCTGAAGATCGAGCGCGAACGGCTCGGCGCCGTCAATTTGCGCGCCGAGGAAGAGCAGAAGGAGCTTTCCGATCGCCTGGAGACCATCGTCTCCGAGCGCGAGGACATCATCGAGGCGATCCGCAAGCTCAGACAAGCGATCCAGAGCCTCAACCGCGAAGGCCGAGAGCGGCTGCTGGCCGCTTTCGATGTGGTGAACAGCCATTTCCAGCGGCTGTTCTCGCATCTGTTCGGTGGCGGCACGGCGGAATTGCAGCTGATCGAATCCGAGGATCCGCTGGAGGCGGGGCTTGAAATCCTGGCCCGTCCGCCCGGCAAGAAGCCGCAGACCATGACGCTGCTGTCGGGCGGCGAGCAGGCGCTGACGGCGATGTCGCTGATCTTTGCCGTGTTCCTGACCAATCCGGCGCCGATCTGCGTGCTCGACGAAGTCGACGCGCCGCTCGACGATCACAATGTCGAGCGCTTCTGCAATCTCATGGACGAGATGGCCAAGACCACCGAGACACGTTTCGTCATCATCACCCATAATCCCATCACCATGGCGCGCATGGACCGGCTGTTCGGTGTGACCATGGCCGAGCAGGGCGTCAGCCAGTTGGTCTCCGTCGACTTGCAGGCCGCGGAAGCGATGCGCGAGGCGAGCTGACGCCGAAAGCGCCGCGGCCCGTAGGAGCTGCGCGTTAGGCGTTGCGAAGGATCGTAGCGAAAGGATCGCGGGCGATAAGCCACGGATTTAGGCATCGACTTTCCCGGTTATCGCAAAAGTCGCGGCAAACCCGAACAAGTCCTGGAAGGCGTCAGGCTGAAGCGCGTTGAATACGCGACAGTGCAAAGCCGCCTTTGCCCGACAAGCTCTCTTCCGCCGGCCGGAACATGTCCTCGAAGTCCAGGTCCTGCTCGAAAACCACGCCCCCGACGGTGACGGCCAGGATCTCCTCGGCGCCCTGAGGGGCAAAATAGACCTGCGAGATATTGGCGCGGATACGCTCGCCAACCGTCCTGGCTTCGGCCTCGCTCGTTCCGGGAAGGAAGACGCCGAACATGGACGCGCCTATGCGGCCGACGACGTCTTGCGAACGCACGCCGGACCGGATGGTCGAGGCTATGAGGCGCAAGGCCTCGTCGCCCCAACTCAGGCCGAAGCGCAAATTGATGGCGTTCAGATGTTCAGGATGAATGACCAGGAAGGCGCCCGATCGCTCGCCTGGAACGGAAGGCTTGATCGCCCGTCTCTCGATCAGCGACGTGAAGACCCTGCCGTTCAGGCAACCGGTCAGCGTATCGAAGGTGGCGGCCCTGTTGAGTTCCCGCCGATAGCGACGAATCTCGGCCAGCTTCAGGCCTATGAACACAAAAAGCGGCAGGCAGATCACCAGAGGCAAAAGCGTTGCGGTGATCATGCTGCGCCCGAAAGGCGTCAGCATCTCGCTGAACAACATCAGGTAGTTCAGGGTCAGGGAGACGCACAGGCTGCCTATGGTTCCAAGGAACGCCAACCAGGCGACGTTCTTCCATTCGTGATGGGGCGGGACATCAGCTGCTGCGTTGCTCATCGTCGATCTCCGTTCGAACGCCAAGCATAAGACCGGCAAGTTACGATTTCGGTTTCGAAGAACAATACAATTTGACGCTTCGGGTAGATCGCCAAGCTTTCTGAACAGAGGATGCGGCCCTTTGTGGCGAATCCGGTTGCTGCCGCCTATGGGGGGCCGAAGATTCCCATCTCCGCCGTTCTGGCTGTTGCTTCGGCCTTGCCATAGATGCCGCTCGGCAAGGCCAGCGCCCAGCCATTTGATACGAGCCAGGCGCCGACATCCTGTCTGCCCAGCCTGCATGTCGCCGCGACAGGGAAGCGGTCGACCGCCGGAGGCACGAAACAGGTCAGCGCCCGCCCGCGCATCCAGTTGTTGAAAGCCGCGCGCGCCCGCTGCCCGCAAGGCCAAGCACTATCGTGAAACAGGCAGACCCGGTCGGCCTCGACGCTCTGGGTTCCGCTGATGAACAATTTCCGCCCCATGGAGTCGAAACCAGCCGACGACGTGGCCACTGGACGATACAGCGGTGTTTCCGGCCAGTCCTTGGGCATCGATGGCTTGGGCTGTAAGGCGAGGCCGAGGTCGCCAAGGGGCAGACGAGGTTCCACCCGCTCCATGTCGGATCCCTCGATCTGCGGCGGTGCGATGAGATCCTCGGCAATCTTGCGGGCTGAATTGACGATCGATCGAACCGGGTGTTGCGCGGCTTCATCGCTGACGCCCGGGGCCGGGTCGGTGACGGTCCGTTCGACAGGGAACAAGGTCGCTGCCTTGACCAGCAGCAGGATGCCGACGAGAAGCTCGAGGCTTGCGACCGCGACCATCATGCGAAGGCGCGCCGTTTGTCTCATTAGGCCGACGCGCCCAATTCGCTAGAAACTGGACGTCGATTTGGCAACCAGTTTGAGCGCACCTTTTTCAATCCGGTAAAACGGCATCGAGCGTTCGCTGGATCCATCCGCGCGGAACCTGAACAAGCCGGTCGATCCGCGAAATCCACTCCGGTTCTCGAAAACCTGCCTGTTGAAGCCGTTGGGTCCGGCAGCGCTCGCGATCCCCGCGGTCAGGGCAACCATGTCGTAGGCATAGGCGACATTGGTGTCGGCCTGGTAGTTGAAGGTTGCCTTGAAACGATCCGAAATGGGACCTGTTTCGTGTTGATCGAGCGTCGCGATATAGGCGCCTTCGAAAAGTGGACTGGTCGGGTGCTCCAGCCAGCGGTTCGTGCCAACCACGGAGGTCGATTTTCCGGGAATGCCCTTTGCCTTCAGGGCGAGCAGGATTGGCGACGGATTGCTGTCGCCGCTGGCAACGACCACGGCATCGGGCGCGTCCACCAGCGAACCCATGTCCGCCACCGCCTTTGCCGCGCTGTCGGCGCTCGTATAGGGTATGGTGATCGCCAGTGCGGCTCCATACACGCTGAGGCTGTTGGCGACCCGCTTCTCGACGACATCGGCACCCGCGCCCGCTGGCACCAGCAGGACGAACTTCTTGCCGCCCTTGGCCGCGACCGCGCCAGCTCCCGCAGCCGCGCTGTCCGCCTCGCTGAGGCATACCGCATAGACGCCCGGGCCACCGGCAAAATTGTCCGCAAGAGCCAGAACCACCGGCCGGTTCGAGCCCGACAATTTCGCGACATGCTGCGCCGCCGCCAGTTCGGTCGGACCGATGACCACTTTCGCTCCCGACGTTATGGCCTTTACCGCAAGTTGCTGGGAGTAGGTCGCGTCTCCCCTCGTGTCCTCGATGGTAAGCGTCAGCAGCGGGTTGCCGAGGTCCGTCATCGCGAGCTTGGCGGCGTCGAGCATCTTTCTGCCGTTTTCCCCCTCGGATCCGGAGGCGGACAGCGGCAGCAGCATGGCGACTTTTGTGGGGCCGGTGCCGAGAGACTGCGTTGCCATGCTTGCGTTGGCGACAGCAACCGCAGCGGGCTGATTGGGGGCCTGGATGGCCGCGGGATCGAGCGCGTCGGACACCGCGCCTTTCGACTGGCAGCCGAGCAACGACATAGCCAGCACGGAAGCGACCACGCACGTTCGCAAGCTGTGGACCTGCCGGTCAGATTCCATTTTCTGCCAGCGCGCTTTGGCTCTTGCGGTCAGTTCATGTACTCGACCATGCGGTCGTGAAAACACTCGCACTTGTTGAGCGTGTCTTCGTCCTTGTAGTTGGTCTTCAGGTAGCCGTAAGCCATGCCGCAGGCGACCTTGGCTTCCGAAGCCCAGACGAAGACCGGCCGGGATGAATGGATCCATTCCGGGCTGTCGGCGACGGCGACCGACTCGTCCATCAGCTTCACGACCTGTTTCGTGAGGTCGACCGTGTTGTCGGTCAGCACGAGGTTGGACGTTCCAACGGTGCGGCAATAATCGGCCGTCGGACCTTCGATGATGTCGGCGGCAAAGCCGGTCGATCCAGCCAAGAGCAGCGCCGTGGCCGAAATCAGCAATCTTGAACGAATTTCCATGTAAGCCCCTCTCTCCAATCCCCAATTCATATCTTGCTAATGCATAGCATGGCAGCACAACCCTGCATAAGTGCTAAATCGTGACATGCTGCTGCGTGTGTGTCGCGTCGTCATAGAGGATGTTGATCGTACCGGCTGCGGGTGCGTTCTGCAGTACGGCCACATCCACGAAGTTTGCCGCGTTGCCCGAGCCGCTGGTATCGACGCTTACTGTGCTGGTTGCGCTGTTGTAATGCACATAGTCGGCGATGTTGCCAGCCGGCGCCTTATCGAAAAGCGCCGTCAGGTCGATCTTATCCCCTTCGTTGCCGTGGTAGTCGACGATCAGATCCTTGATGTTCAGATTGTCGATCTTGAACGTGTCGGCCCCCGAAGTGCCGTCGATGGCCACGGACGGCTGCGTCGGGGCAACCAGCGAAGTATTGAGTTCCACCTCGACATAGTTGCCACTCGTGCCGTCGGCCATTTGGAAAGTGCCGTTGCCGGTCACGGTCTGCCCG
The DNA here is from genome assembly GCF_006442545.2 of Mesorhizobium sp. B2-1-8. Classification (NCBI taxonomy): domain Bacteria; kingdom Pseudomonadati; phylum Pseudomonadota; class Alphaproteobacteria; order Hyphomicrobiales; family Phyllobacteriaceae; genus Mesorhizobium; species Mesorhizobium sp. B2-1-8. Next base: position 5,336,428 of record NZ_CP083952.1, on the reverse strand, counting down.
TCGATTTCGCCGACAGCCGGGTGCGCTACTGTGCTGATGGAGACAATACCGTTGTCTGCGAGGTGCGACAATTCCCCGGCGTCGCTGATGCCGTTGGCATTGGCGTCGTTCCAGATCAGCAGGCTGCTGAACGCCGCGTCGTTGTGGTCGATCACGCCATCGTGGTTGCTGTCGAGCGATGCCAAAGCGGCCGCGCCGCTGGCGAAGTTGCCACCGCCGAAATTCGGCGTGAACAGTTCGGTGCCGTCATTGATCTTGCCATCATGGTTGAGGTCGACAGCCAGCATGCCATCATGGGATGTGTTCCAGGCGAGCTGTTCCTTGGTGCCATCGCCGTTCATGTCGAACTGAACACCGTGGCTGACATCGGAGAAGGCGAAACCATTGTGGTTCAGGTCGAGAATGATGGGGTCGACGGATCCTCCGATGAGGGCGTTCAGGTTCGCTATGGTGACGTTCTGCAGATCGACCAGCGCACCGACTCCGGCATTCGTGGTTGTCTGAGTATAGACATAGGTGTGGTTTACCCCTGAGATCGTTGCCGTGAATGCGAGCGTCGCCCCGGCGTTGCCGATGTCTGTGCCCATGAGATACTGGACAGCCGCGGCGACGCCTGACGTTGTGGTGATAGCCAAGGGCGAGGCGCCGGCATCGGTTCCGAAGAAACTGGCGATGCCATTCGTGACCGAATGAGACTCAACCGTGTCTCCGCCGATCGTCAAGACGGAGTCACCTGCGCCGTCGACGAGGCCGGCTGTGGCAGCCACCAGCGCACCCGGCAGGGTCAGCTTGTCGGTGCCGGCGACGAAGTCGGTGATGATGTCATAGCCGGAAATCGTCCCCGCATTGCCAGATCCGCCTATGACGGGCGTCGACTCCCCAACCCCAATCACGAACGTGTCGGCGCCTCCTCCACCTGTCATCGTGTCCGCGCCCGCTCCGCCGATCAGGGTATCCTTTCCATCGAGGCCCGCGAGTGTATCGTTACCCTGTCCTCCGGATAGGATCGTATCGTGTCCATTGATGCCGGTTAGATGATCGTCGCCATCCTGGCCAAGCAAAATGGTCTTCGCCGCGGTCGCTACGAGATTGTCGACGCCGTTGGTGCCTTCAAGCGTTGTGGCGGTTGGGTACAGATGCGCGGTCACGCTGCCGGCCGATGTATCGCTGTCGCCATCCGTTCCCGTCACCGGGATCTTGATGTCGAACGGGTCAACCGCGTTGGCGGTAGCGAAACTGGCCGAACCAAGCTTGAAGGTTCCTGACGATGCCCCCGAGATCTCGACCGCGCTAAACGGGTCAGAACTGGCCGTGACGGTGAAGGTGTCGCCTTGGTCCAAACCATGAAGCGTGAAAGTGCCGTCGCCATTGTTCGTCAGCGTGGGCGCGGCGCCGCCAGAACCGTTCACAAAAGTCACCGTGATTCCTGCAGCCGTGGTTTCCCCCGAGCCGTCACCGACGAAAACCTTGTCGTCGTCAGCATTTACGGCTCTGATGGTGATATCCACCACGCCATTTGCTTTGGTGATCCCCTGGGTGAAACTCGATACCTCGTAGTGAGTGGTATAGTTGGTTCCGGCGATGGTCCCGTTGGTCGATGCGTTCGTCACGAAGTCGAAACGGATTGTCTCCCCGTTTGTAATGCTCTGGCCGTTACCGACCCCGAAGTTTCCGGTGCTGGTATTGACGTTGTTGGAGCCATTTGCCGTCACCAACAAGTCGTTCGGCGTATCCGGGCTGGTGAGAGCTGTGAAAGCATTCACCTGGTTGTTGCCGCCCGTGGCTGTGGCGCCTGCCGTCGTAAATTGAGATCCGTTGAAGATCGTGCCATTCAAGACAAACGACCAGGTGTCGGTTGCCGGATTGAGTGTGGCGGTGAATCCGAGATCGTTGCCATTCGCCACCGACGATCTTCCCTCGATCGTGTGACCATCCGCGGAGACTTGATAGAACAGCTGCTCCCCGTTGAGGTAGACGTTCGCGCCGCTGACGTCTTGAACGGCGGCACCCGTCGTCACGTTGAACACAACATTTCCGACACCGTCTGCCCCCGCGCCCGGTGCAAAGTTGAGGTGTTCAGTCAGCGCGGTGTGCAATGAGTCCGGCAGACTGATGCTGTCGCCGGCGAAAGGCTGCGGAGTGTCGTCCAGAACCGTCAGGTTGACTGCGCCGGAGACATGATCACCGCTGGTGTCGGTTGCCACCACCTGAAGACCATTGATGGTGATGTTGCCAGAGCCGGCGGTATGCTGGAGCTGATCGGTCAGTGTGGCGGTGACCACAGGAGTCAACGAGCTATTGGCGCCGGCGCTGGTGTTCGATAGCGCTAGATAGATTGATGGTCCGAGGTTGGTGGCACCTTGCATCAGTGTGCCGACAAGCTCGCCCCCGCTGAGTGCCCAGCTGATCGAATATCCAGCGGCCAGACCGGAGACCGTCGGCGCTACCCAGTTCGGATCACCTGTTGGGTTGGCAAAGGCGACGGTGATCGCCTCGCCCGTCGTGGTGAACGTAATCCCGCTGATCGCTTGTGCCGATTCGCCAGGGCTGGTGGGGTTGGTCCCGGTCACCACGCCCGCGTGGAGGTCCGTGGCATCTTGGGTGGTGTCGAGAGCGGCTTCGTTCAACGACAGAGATGCAGTGCCGCCACCCCCGGGAACGGTATTGGTCTGCACGTTCACCGTCACAGTAGCGGTCGATGTGTCGCCGTCACCGTCCTTGATAGTGTAGGTGAACGAGTCCGATCCGACATAGATGCCTGTCGGCGTATAGGTGAATGTTCCGTCGTTGTTGTAAGTGACGGTGCCGTGCACGCCGTTGGTGGTTGTTATCACCCCGGGGGTGGTTGTTGCGACGCCGTCGGCGCCGAAGACATCGTTACCCAGGAGGCCGGTCAGCACTGTAGGCGCGGTGATCGCTGGTGCCCAACTGTCATTATGGGCGGTCGGCACGTCGTCGACGATGTTGATGGTGAGGTTGCCGGCGGGGGCGGTGTCGCCGTCGGCGTCGGTGACGACGACCGCGAAGGAGGTGCTGGTGTTGTCGCCCGAAGTGTTGGTGGTGAGCGTGTAGGCATAGCTGATCGAGCCGATGCCGGTGGCGGCATTGTAGGCATAGCTGGCCGTCATCGAGCCGGTGGCGTCGGTGAAGGTCTGCGGCACGCCGGTCAGCACATGGCCGCCGAGCGAGACGGCCTGGATGCCGTCGGGCGAGGTGAAGCCGATGGTGCCCGATGTGGTCTCGGACGTGTTGGAGTTGTTGTTGGGATTGCCGTCGGCGATCTCGCCGGAGCCGGCCGGCAGCCCGCCATGCGGCGGCAGGCCTGCTTCATAGACGGTGGTCGTCGCGCCGCCCGGCGCCGGGATGCTGTCGGTCGGGGTGGAGTCGCCGATCGAGATGGTCAGCGTGGTGTGCGACAGATCGCCGTCGCCGTCCTTGATGGTGTAGGTGAAGACGTCGTTGACGCCGCCGAGCGAGCCGGCGTTGCGGGTGTAGGAATAGTCGCCGTTGGCGCCGAGTGTCAGGTCGCCATAGGTGCCGTGGATGACGGCACCGATGGTTGCGGCGCTGTCGAGATTGGCATTGGTGGTGCCGGCGGCGACGCCGGCGACGGTTGCGCCGTCGGCGCCGAGCACGTCGACGCCGGCGACCGGCGAGGTGGTGCCGACCGCGGTCAGCACGTTGCCGGCTTCTGCCGTGAACTGGTTGGCGGCGACGCTGTCGGTGTCGGCATTGGCGGTCGGCACGTCGTCGACGATGTTGATGGTGAGGTTGCCGGCGGGGGCGGTGTCGCCGTCGGCGTCGGTGACGACGACCGCGAAGGAGGTGCTGGTGTTGTCGCCCGAAGTGTTGGTGGTGAGCGTGTAGGCATAGCTGATCGAGCCGATGCCGGTGGCGGCATTGTAGGCATAGCTGGCCGTCATCGAGCCGGTGGCGTCGGTGAAGGTCTGCGGCACGCCGGTCAGCACATGGCCGCCGAGCGAGACGGCCTGGATGCCGTCGGGCGAGGTGAAGCCGATGGTGCCCGATGTGGTCTCGGACGTGTTGGAGTTGTTGTTGGGATTGCCGTCGGCGATCTCGCCGGAGCCGGCCGGCAGCCCGCCATGCGGCGGCAGGCCTGCTTCATAGACGGTGGTCGTCGCGCCGCCCGGCGCCGGGATGCTGTCGGTCGGGGTGGAGTCGCCGATCGAGATGGTCAGCGTGGTGTGCGACAGATCGCCGTCGCCGTCCTTGATGGTGTAGGTGAAGACGTCGTTGACGCCGCCGAGCGAGCCGGCATCGCGCACATAGGTGTAGGTGCCGTCGGCATTGAGCGTGAGCATGCCGTAGTCGCCATGGACCTGGGTGCCGACATTGGCGTCGGCGCCGCCCACGGTCGTGCCCTTGGCCACGCCCACGACTCCGCCAGCTGCGTCCTTGCCGTCGGCGCCGAAGACGTCGTTGACGAACACATCGCCGTTGAGCGCGGCATTGCTGCCGGACGGCACGTTGCCGACGTCGGCATTGGCGGTCGGCACGTCGTCAATGATCTGGACTGACAGTGTCCCGGGAGCCGAGATGTCTCCGTCGGTGTCGGTCACCGTCACTGTCATGTCGTCGAAGATGGAATCGGTTCCCGCACCGGGGTGAACCGCGCCATGGACGAGCGTGTAGGTGTAAGTCACCTGCCCGGTGCTGGCGTCGTAGCCGGTGACGGTGAGCGTGTTGCCGAGTGGGGTGGTGATATCGATGGGCGTGGTGCCGCTGTTGGCAAGGGCAGCGCCAGAAATTACCTGGCCGGCGATGGTCAGCGAACCGATACCGTCGGGTGAGGTGATGGTGAATGTGCCTGTGTTGTGTTCAGACGGGTCGCCGTCAGCGCCGGGCGCGGCCAGTTCGCCCGAGCCTTCCGACCCCGAAGTTGCCGGCAGGCCCTTCTCAGAGACAATGGTGTCGCCGCCGTCGACCGCAGGCGTCAGGTCGAGGATCGACGGCGTGTGGTTCGGTGCCAATCCCGCAAACAACTCGCGATGATCCGGCTGCCCAAATTGCAGGTCCGTCGGCGGCAGGAGCGCCGAAAGGCCGAAGCCGTCGCCGATCCCGCCCGCAGGCTGTTCGAAATTGCCACCGGCGCTCGAGGTCGAACCTCCCGGACCCGCCGAGATGGAACCATCCGTGCCGAAGGCGACATCGACATGGCTCGCTTCCAGCGCTGCGATCAAGGCCACGCGCGGCACTTCGACTTCGCCGATGATGAAGGTCGGCACATTCAGGGCACCGTCCTTGATGACGATGACCGAGCCGTCCGCCTGCTCGAGCACGAGGTTGTGACCGTCGACCTTGATGTTGTCGATCGAGACATTGGCGGGAAGCTTTACGACGTTGCTTGCGTCCGCGACGTATTCGTGCGGGGCATTTGCCGCTGGCGGAGCAGCCGCGGGCGCGCCGCCGCCGACATCGACCGGCACAGGCTCGGCCGCGGCCGGTGCTGTTTGAGCCGGAGCGGCCGCTTGCTCGGCCGGCGCGGCCTGGGCCACCGACTGGATCGGGGCCGTCAGGTCGTGGTGATCGTTGGAGACGGAATGCTCGTCCCACGAGTTCGAAACGTTGTCCAATTCAATACTGGTCGCCATAGCTTAAACCCCTCCGGCATTTCCCGGAAAGAGACAGGTGGCGGCTTGACTTTGCAACGGTCCGTCAATCCATTCTATATATTTGGATATGCGTTCGATGACTTTTTTTAACGCTTGGTAAACTGTGAACATATAATCTGTTATATCATGCCTGGAATGCACGGCGCCTTGTCGCGAGTAACGCGAAAAACTTGGTAAATATAAGTATAAATACGTATAAAATTTTACACAAAATAGCAAAATCACTTTGCGGGAAAGTTATCCACCTTCCTTTCCAGTAATTTGAGACAAGATTGGTAGCGTCCACGGTCAAAGGTGGGCGTCATGAAAAAACAAAAGAATGCTCCGGGGAAGCGCGAACTCAAGTTGCTTCTGCTGGCACTGGGGATAGCCGGCTCGGCGCAGCCGGCCCTTGCCGGGCCAGCCGTCAGGGATTTCCTGCCCGAAACAGCACTGCTTGCGACGGTCCAGGCGCCGTCTGGTCTCGGTGGCATTTCGCTGCAAAGGTACCGGCCCTGGCAGCCGGCCGCCCCCTACCGGATCAGCCTCGTCCTGAACGGCTACAGTCCCGTTCCGGCGCAAGACGGGTCCGCCGCCGCGATGGCGCAGGAAGCCAGGGGTGTCGACCCGATTCAGACTGCGTCGATTATCCCGGGGGTGTTCGGATCGGTTGCGCTGTCCATGCGCAATTTTCCGGTTTCGGCGCGCTGGGCACCGGTCTACCAGGCCATAGTCGATTGCACCGCGGGCAGTCCCTGTGATCACGAGAGCCCGGCCTTCGTGGCCATGGTCTCGGCTGCCCAAGGCAAGGGGTTCGTCGAGAAACTGTCGTTCATCAACAGCGGCATCAACCACCTGATCGCCTACAGGAAGGACAGTGTCGTCTATGGCAAGCTCGACTACTGGGCGAAGCCTTCGGAAATCCTCGCCAATCGCGCCGGTGACTGCGAGGACTTCGCAATCCTCAAGATGACGGCGTTGCTGAGGGCCGGCATTCCGGCACGCAGTATGTCGCTCGTCGTTCTCCAGGACCGCAAGCGAGGTTTCTTCCACGCCGTGCTTGCGGTGAGCACCGCAAGCGGCGCTTACATTCTCGACAGTCTCGACAATATGGTGCTCAAGGACAGCGCGCTTCCGGACTATCAGCCCCTATACTCGTTCAGCACCGACCGGGCATGGATCCATGGGTCCAAACCGGGGGCCGCGCAGGTGGCCGACGTCAAGGGCGGTTTCGAAACCGTCGCGCCTGGCGAAGGCGCGCAGATGGAAGTTAAGTAAAGACAACGCGCGGTCGCTTTTTGTCCTGGCCGAATGCCCAGAGCAATTCCTAGGGAAAGCGCTACGCGCCTTTCCCGGGAAAACCGCTACGCACTTCTCCTGGAGTTGCTCTAACCGTTGAAGACAAAAGCCATCAGCAATTCCAGGTCCAGCGCCGGCGCCCGCACCACGTTCAGCTGGCCCCGGTAACGGCGCTCGCCGGCGCCGATCACAAATCCGCTCGCAACGGCAACGTCGCCGTTGGTGTCGAGGCGCGCGAATATATCCGCCACGTTGAGATCCAGCGCCAGCTTCAGGTCCTGCCGCGTGTCTCCGTCGAACGCCGTCGGCAACTGCCGTTTGACCAGTTGCTGGAACGGCGCATTGAACGTCACGATCTTCTTCGTCGATGCCAAGGCGAAAGCCGGCGACGGACAGGCAAGCAGAATGGCGTTTACCGTCCTGATCGACGCAAGCCTGCGCAAATTCAGGTTCTCGTGTCCCAACGCGCGTATGCAGGCCACCCGAATTGCCGAGGTCAGGTTTCCTTTCTCCGCGTGACTTTCGGCGATCTCGTCGACCAGCATGCCGATGGTGCATTTGCGGCTCTCGGCCATCTGTTTCAGCGAAAGCCAGAAAGCCCGTTCCAGACGGATGCCGCGCCTTGTGCCGCCGCGCGCCACGACGCGGAACTCGAGCTCGAAATCGTCTGTCGGGAGCGGCAGAAGCAAACGGTCTTTCGGGGGCGGGGGAGAGATGGCGCTAGCGCTCACTCATTGCCTCCTGACGTGCTTTGTTGATCGGCTTCAGCAGGTAGCTCAGGATCGTCTTGCGCCCGGTCTTGATATCCACGGAACAGATCATGCCGGGGATGATCGAATATGCCTTTCCGTCTCGTTCCAGTGTCGATCTGTCGGTTGAAACGCGCACCTGATAATAGGGTTCGCCCGTCTTCTGATCGACCAGGCTGTCGGCGGTTATGTTGGAAACCTTGCCTTCGATGCCGCCAAAGATCGAGAAATCGTAAGCCGTGACTTTTATCAAGGCATCCTGATCGGGGCGGATAAAGGCGACATCGCGTGGCGAAACACGCGCTTCGACCAGCAATGTCTCGGAAGTGGGGACGATGCCGGCTACGACAGTACCGGGCTGGACGAAGGCGCCGACGGTGTTCAGTTCCATCGTGTTGACGATACCGTCCACCGGAGAACGGATATCCGTTCGCGCGACTTTGTCGGTCGCGCCGCGAATGGTTTCGTCCACCACCGAAAGATCGGCCAAGGCCTGCGTCAGGTCATCGAGTGCTTCCTGCTTCAACTGCAGCCCGAGTTCCTCGACCTGGAGCTGCGCCTCTGTGATCGCCGACTTGGCTTTCTTTATCGTCTCGCCGGCCAGGTTCAATTGGCCGTTGAGTTCGGTTTGCTCCTGCTCGACCTTGAGCTGCTCGGTCCTTGCCATCAGACCTTTCTTGACCATCGCCTCGACCAGCTTCGCCTGCTGGTCGCTCACAGCCAGGTTTTTTGTCAGGCGGTCGACATTGGCGTTCGCCTCGTCGAGTTCTTTTTCGCGCTGGTCGAGGCGCGACTTGAGCACCGACAGCTTGTTGTCGAAGTTTTCGCGCCGGGCAACGAGGAGATTTTGCTCGTTGTCGCAGATTTCCGGCGCCACCGACTGAATGTCCTGCGGACACGGAAACGATCCGGTGATGCTGCCGCTCTGTTCGTATTTGAGCCTGGCGATGCGTGTTTGCAGGGCCCGCGCCTTGGCTTGCTGTTCGCCGAGGCTGGACGTGTTCAAAGTATTGTCGAGACGAATGATGAGGTCGTTCTTCCTGACGACCTGCCCCACCTTGACAGCGATTTCCTGAACGACGCCCGGCTCGCTGGCTTGGATGACCTGGGTCTTGGAGGCCGGTATGACCTTGCCATCGCCACGCGCGATCTCGTCGACCTCGGCGAATGATGACCAAGCGACAAAGGCGACGAAGAGCGCCGCTATGATGAATATGGACGCCGTCGCAAAAAGCGGCGGGCGGTCTTCCCTGGCAAGCATTTCCTACGCCTCGTTATCATATCGGTTTCAGCCCGATATAATTTGTTCATTCAGGAATTCGTTCTCTGCAGCGCCTGAATGACTTGTTCTTTTGGTCCATCGGCAACGATCTTTCCTTGCTCGACAACAATAAGGCGATCAGCCAATTCGAGCATGCTGAAGCGATGCGTCGAGACGATCAGCGTCGTGTCGCGGTCAAATGCTGTCTTGAGTTGTTTGATCAGCTGTCGTTCCGAAGCCAGATCCATCGAGCCGGACGGTTCATCCAGGAAGACGATCTTCGGCTTGGTCAAGAGCAGCCGGGCAATCGCCACCGTCTGTCTCTGCCCGCCGGAAAGATTGGTGCCTCGCTCGCCGACATTCATGTCGTAGCCGCGCGGATGGCGAGAGACGAACTCGTCGACGCCTGCGGCTTTTGCGGCTTCGATAATCTGTTCGTCGGTCGCCTCGGGAGATGCCATGAGCAGGTTCTCCTTCACCGTGCCCGAAAACAGATCGCCAGCTTGCGCAACGATGCCCACTGCGGCGCGCACCTCCGAAGGGTGATACTGGCGGATGTCGATGCCATCCAGCAGCAGCTCGCCGGAACTCGGCAGGAAAAGCCTTCCGATCAGGCGTCCCATCGTCGTCTTGCCTGACCCGATGCGGCCGATGATGCCAATACGCTCCCCCGGCTTCACCGAGAAGTTCAGGCCGGACAGAACCTCGTTTTCCGATCCGGGATAGACGAAGCCGACATTCTTGAACGTCATCGCTCCATTGCGGATCGGGCGATTGACAAAGCCCACCGTGTCCGGCCGGTCCTCCGGCTGGGACATGATGGAATTCACCATTCTCAAGGAGAGCATGGCCTGGCGAAATCTCGACAAGGTGATCGCGATCTGACCGAGTGGAGCCACGGCCCGGCTCGCCAGCATCACCGTTCCGATGATGGCTCCTGTCGAAACGTGCCCTTCCGAAAAGGCATAGGCTCCGGCCACGACCAGGGCGACCGTCACAAGCTGCTGGATGGCCTGGGTGATGTTGCCGGCCGCCGCCGAGAGCTGCTTGATCTTCTCGGAGGTGTTGGCCGCATTCTTCGAATGCTCGCCCCACTTCCTCAGCAAATAGGCTTCGGCGCGCAGGGACTTGATTGTTTCCAGCGTGGAGATGGACTCGACCAGCAAGGCCTGGCGCTGGGATGCTTCGTTCATCGAGGCGGCGACCCGCTTGCCGATGCGACGTTGCGTGACGAGGCCGACGATTACCGACGCCACGAATGCCAAGGCCGGTATGACGACCAACCAGCCGCCGATCGCGTAGATGACCAGCAGGAAGATGAAGACGAAGGCCGTGTCGATGAAGACGCTGATGGTGTTGGAGGTGAAGAACTCCCTGACGAACTCATATTGAGTGACACGGTTGGCATATTCGCCTGTCGAGCCCGGGCGCGCGGACAAGGATGAATTCAGCACCTTCTCGAACAGCAGATACGATATCCGCAGGTCCGCCTTGCGCCCGGCATAGTCGATGAGCGAGGCCCGGGCCGTCTTCAGCAGCAGGTCGAAGAGAATGACGGCGCCGATACCGATCGCCAGCACCCAGAGCGTCGATATCGCCTTGTTCGGCAATATGCGGTCATAGACGTTCATGGTGAAGATTGGCGAGGCGATGGCCAGCAGGTTGATGAAGATCGCCGACAGCACGACCTTCGAATAGGTGCGCCAGAAAGCGCCCATCGTTCCCGTCAGCCAATGGCGCCGTTCGATCTGCTGCGCCGACCCGACCTTCATGCCTTCGGTGGCGTTGGCATAGGTGATCGAGAAGGATACGCCGCCACTGATGTAACTTGCGGCCAGTTCGGATTTGCCGACGGTCGTGCGCCCGTCTTCCTGCGGCGCCGTGAGATACCCGTCGCCGTCGATTTCCGCCAGCAGGGCGATCGGCAACTGACTGACACGGAAGAGAATTGCCGGAAGATCGACGCGGCCGCGCAAGAAGTCGCGATGGTTGAATTCGCGGGTCTCGAGACCGATGCGTTCGGCAAGATGCCTGATCTCGGCGACCTCGATGCGCGTGTCCGAAATCGGCACCCCGGCAAACAGCACGGTCTCCGCGCTCGGCCTGCCGAGATAGGCGGCGACCGCCGAAAAGCAGGCCTTGAATGCCTCCTTGGGCGACAGAATGTTTGGCTGCTGATTCACGACCCGCCCGCCAGGACCCTCAACCCTCGTTACACCGGCTCATTTCTTCCTGACCGGGGCAAGGATGTCGAAGGGTATATCGTTCGTCTGTTCCGACGGGGTCCGGGCATAGGTTTCGGTATCCGCGGTCGCCGGAACAGCAAATTCATCCTTGGCGTAGGCCGTGGCCTGCTTTGGCGGATGGATGTCCATCGTTTTCAGCAACTGCCCGGTCGCCGCCAGAAGCCGATATTGGGCAAAGAGGGATGCGTAGGACGCGGTGTCGGCCAGCGTGGCTGTGTTGAACCGCGTATTCTGCGCATCCAGCACGTCGAGCAGTGAGCGCTGTCCGACCTTGAACTGCTCGCGATAAGAGGCAACCAGCTTCTCGTTGGCTGCGGCTTGCAGCTTCAGGGTCTTTGCCAGGTCGGCTTGCCGGAAGCGGCGATCCCACGACGTGCGAACGGCTTCTTCGATCTCCCGCAGAACCTGATGCAGCCCAAGCCGCTGCTCGCTGGCGCGGCGGATTTGCTCCTGCTCATTCGCCTTGTCGATGCCGCCCCGGTACAGGTTCCAACGCAGCACCAGCCGTGCCTGCAAATCGGACGTGTCTCCATTGTCGCCGTCAATGTCATATCCGGCCCGGGCAGTGCCTTCGGCGACGATCGAAGGGCCGTATTTCGCCCGAGCGGCGTCAACCTGCGAGGCGGCGGCGGCAATATCGCTATTGGCCATGTGGACGCGCGGATTGTTTTCCCGCGCAATGCCCAGCGCGTCGTCCAGGGACCTTGGCAGCGCGGAGGAAACATCGCCTGGCCTCGAAGCATTCGTCAGCGGTTTCCCGACGGTCTTGAAGAAGCGTATCCTCGAGGCCTCGAGTTCCTCGGAGGCTTCCTGCATGCGGGCCTTGGCCGCGAACAAGCGCTCCTCGGCCTGTTGCCTGTCGGCTTCGTTCAACCCGCCGCCTGCTATGCCTTCCCTGATGTCGTGGAGAATCGCTTGATGAAAGCCCAGATTCTTCTTTGCCTCGGCCACGATCGAGCCCTGAAGCATGTATTCCAGGTAATCCTGGACAACCGAAAGTCCGATGAACTCGGATCGCTCCAGCACGCGGAACGAGGCGCCATCGACTCGTGAGGCCTGACGGTTGAGTTCGGCTCGCCTTGCGCCGCTATCATAGAGCGTTTGCGAAACCGTCAGATCGGTCTCCGCGGGATAAAGCGCGTCGTGCTCGATGGAGAGCGCGCGGCGGGTGGAGTTGTCAAGGCGGCGAGCGCCGGTAGATGCCTCCAGGTCGACGCTTGGGAGATACAGCCCCTTTGCCTGCCGCAGCTCGAACTCGATTGCCTCGCGGTTTTCGATGGCCTGGCCGATCTCCGGGTTGGATTCAACCGCAACCGCCATGGCTTCCTTGAGTGTCAGCGCATGCGTGCCCCAGCTCAGCATGGTAGCCGCCATCAAGAGGCCAACGCCCATGGCCTTGGTTGACAGACCTGTCGTTTTCATTTTCCCACCCGCGTTTCCCCGCGCTTTTTAAGAGCGCCCCAGCCGGGCTCGGCGCCTGGCTTTGTCCGCTATCTTACAAAATAACGTGGACGTTTCATTATTAAGCTGTGACTAAATGATAGATTTTGGGCAGACGGCCAGAAAATGTAGCAAAAATGGCACACATTTGAGATGTTGGCGGGATCAAGTGCCGGTGTCGAAACTTGAAGCACCGCAACAAGATATGGAATGTATGCAAATAAGGTTGCTCTTGCGGAGGCAATAAGGGCACCCTCATCAATTCGGGTGCAGTAGGGGCTGGTCCGGCCCATCCCGACTGCCAACATCTCGCGCCTGGCGCGGCGTTTTGAGCAGGGCCGATTCGGTGCGTGCTCAGTCTCAATGAATGTCTGCGCTTGGCTGGGGTTCTTGGAAGCTTTTCGAACTTTCTGGATCGCGCCGCAGCCCGAGTTGCAGTTGCTTATGGACAAGGTGGGTCAGTAGATTCGACCTTCGGGTAAGAGGCGTCGACCTCTGGCACGTGTGCCTTGCTGATAGCGCGCGTCAGCCCGAGCACTTAAGTATTCCCAACTGCAGCTTTGCGCCCGTTCAGGTGGCGGCATACGTCAAAACAACGCTTAAAACGTGTCGTCTGAATCCGTTTCGACGTGACGCTCGGCTCTGCCGCCCCATTCCTCGGGCGCGACATCGGCGATCGTTTGCGAGAAGGTCCAGGCGTGGCCGGCGAGATCGCGGCAGGAATATTGCCGTTCGCCATAGGGGTAGCTCGTCGGCGCGGTCAGCGCCATGGCGCCACGGCGCATCGCGCAGCGGTGGTGCGCATCGACATCCTCGACACGCACCATGACCGAGAATTCCTCGTCGCCGGGCGACGGCGCGGATCCACCGCTCTTCAGGGTCGTGACCACGACGGCCCCGTCGCCGAAGCCGAGATGGACGCGATGATTGCCGATCGTCAGCCGCAATTCGAATCCGAAGGCTTCGCAGAGCCAACGACTCGCCGCTTCCACGTCTGGGTAGGCAAGCACCGGTATGACCGTATTGGCAGGCATGGAGCGGTTCTGCATGGGCGAGCCTCCTTCCGGCGTCGATGACGGCAGCGCCGAGTTTCAATTATAGGGCGACCAGCATTGCTGCCGAGGGCCGTCATAGGGCTGGTAGCTGTTATCCCAGGCGCGGTAGGAGCGGTAGCGATCGTAGCACCAGCGCACATGGGCGGCCGCCAGGCGCGCCGCGGGGGGCGGGGGTGGCGCGACCGTGGCGGCCCCCACGCCGGCCGCGAAGGCGGCGGCCGGGAACCAGTAGCCATTGTAATAGCGGTAGCCGGGCCGCACCCGCCAATAGCCCCGGTAACCATTGTAGTAATAGGCGCCGCCGACGACGTAGAAGCCGCGCCGGTACCAGATCGGCGTTGCCTGGCTCGTCACGGACGTCGGCGCTGCCGGCGCCGCAAGCGGCATGGCCTCGGCCGGCGAGGCAAGGGCCGTAGCGCTGAGCATCGCGCCGCACAAAGCAGTGATCGTTCTGTTCATCGATTGTCTCCTCTGGTCTGGTGTGGTCACTGGCGCCGCAGCGCCCGCAACTCGGTGATCGACAATGCTTTGTCGCCGTCGGTGTCGGCCTGCAGCAGCCTGTCGGGGACGGCAGCCGTAAATTCGTCGCGCGAGATCTTTCCGTCGCCGTTGCGGTCCATGCGGCTTGCTTCGGCCTGCAGGCCGGTGAACCGTGCAGCCTGCACATCGCGCTTCGACTTGATCTCTTCGATTGCCGCCCGCACCTCGCCAGGCTCGAGCACGCCATTGTGATTGACGTCCAACCGGTCGAACATCTGCGCCCGCGCTGCCTGGATTTCGCTGAACTCGAGCTTTCGGTCGCCATTGGTGTCGATGCGTCGGAACGCCTCCCTGGCGCCCTGGTCGGCAGCGAACGCGCTGCAGCCGCACAGAAGCAGTCCCGCAAGGGCGGTCACGATCTTGGTCATCTGGGTCTCCGCTGTAATCGACGGCCCGCCGCGGACCGTCCTTGCAGCGTCTCCTACGCAGGCATTCGATGACTCCTACGCGCCGCCTGCGTTTTTTTCGCGAGTTCGACGCTTGGGACACTGACGCTAAGTGGGCCAACGAAAAAATCCGGCCGCCGGCGTAGGAGTGCGAGCCGGGCTGCGTATTGACCGACAGTCGCTCACCCCGCGACGTCACAATCGAAAGGAACAACCCATGAAACGCTCAGCGATCTTTGCGTGCCTGCTTCTAGGCCTCACGCCGATCTGCGCCGCCGCGGCGCAGGACATCCCCGGCCAACGCATCCTCCAGCGCCTCGACACCAATAGCGACGGCGCGATCTCGAAGGACGAGATCCTTGCCGCCCGCGAACGCATCTTCAAGAGGCTCGACCGCAACGGCGACGGAGTCATCGACGAGAAGGAGGTCGAAACCGCCCGGCAGGCCGTAGAAGACCGCGCCGAAGCGGCCGAGGCCCACCTCGGCAATCGTTTGCGGCGCATGGACAGGAATGGTGACGGCAAGGTCACCGAGAACGAGTTTCAGGCGAGCACGCCGCTCTTCGATCTCGCCGACCGCAACGGCGACGGCAGGCTCTCCGCCGACGAGATCGCGACCATTCGCAACATCGTCTCCGCTCACGCCAACTGACGCGCGACCTGGAAGGAAAAACGTGACATGATTTCCATAGCCAAACTTGCACTGCTAAGCCTCGGCGCAGCGGTGGTCTGGTCGGCGGCTTCCCCTGCCTCGGCGGAAGACTGGACACGCAAGACCGCCCGTGGCGGCGAGTTGAGCCGCAGTGTCAGCCGGGACGGCAACATCTATACCGGCTCGACGACGCGAATTGGACCGAACGGCGGCACTTACACGTCCGGTTCCACTTGCAAGGCCGGCGTTGTTGACCGCTGCTCCAGGAGCTATTCTGCCACGGGGCCGAACGGCAAGACCGTTTCGGGCCAGCGCTATTCCGCGGCCGGGCCGTTTCGCGGCCGTTCGGTCGGCAGCGTCACGGGCCCGAACGGCAATACGGTCCGCGGCTTTCGCCGCTGGCGCCGCTGACATCTGGTGAGGGACTTGACGTCGGAATTCGCCCTTCTGCCGAGCCGGATCGTCGCGGTTTTCGTCCTCGCCGTCGATGCTTCGTCAACCGGTGCCGGCCGCCGTGCCGGGTGAAGCGTCCCGCGGCGATGACGAGCTTCTGGCCCACATCGCCGCGGGCGGTCAGGCGGCTTTGTCCGAGCTCATGGCCCGCCATGGCCGTGGGCTGCGGACGTTCGCCACGCGCTATCTCGGCCATGCCGCCGATGCCGAGGATGTGGTGCAGGAGGTGTTCGTGACCGTCTGGAAGCAGGCCGCGCGCTTCGATCCCGGCAGAGGACGCGCCTCGACGTGGCTCTACCGGATCACGGCCAACCGCTGCATCGACCAGCGCCGGCGCCGCGCGCTGCGCAACTTCTTCGGGCTGGACGACATCGGCGAGGAGCCCGCCGCGCCGGAAGTAAATGCCGAGACCGCGACGGCCGCCAGGCAGGAACTGGCGATCGTGCGCAATGGCCTGTCTCGCTTGCCGGAGCGCCAGCGGATGGCGCTGCTTCTGAGGGCCGTGGGCGAGCTTGACATCGGCGGAATAGCCGAGGTGATGGGCACCAGCGCGGGTTCGGTCGAGCAACTGCTCGTGCGCGGGCGTCGCAAGCTCAGGGATCATTTGGCAGATGCGGCCCAGGGCCGCGAAAGGAAGTCCTCATGACACGCGAGGAATTCGAGAAGAACCGGCGCCGCTTCGGCGACGATATCGATGCCTGGCCGGCACCCTTGAGGGGACCGGCTCTGGCGTTCATGGCGCTTGACGGCGATGCCGGCGCCGACGCGGCACTCGACAGGCTCGTGCGGCAGGCCGCGCTGGTCGAGAGCGACGATGATGCTCTGGCGCGCGAGGTGATGGCACGGATCCAGCGTGGCGCGGTGCGGCCGTCCCTGCTCCTGCGCTTCCTTGTTGCGCCGGCGGGCCTCGCCGCTTGCACCGCCGCTGTCCTCGTCGCCGCGACGGTCGCCGGCTACCAGGTGGCGCGCCTTCAGGACCAGCCCCAGGATTCCGAACTTCTGGCGCTCGCTGCGGGCGCCAGGCTTGCAGATGATGGAGGGTCGGCGATCGCGGCCGACCCGGGCGAGGGGGACCAGCTATGACCAAGCGCTCATGGATCTGGGCGGCCGTGCTGGTTGTGCTCGCGCTGTCGCTTGCCCTCAACTTCTTCTTCATCGGCTATGCCGCGCATGGCCTGCGCCAGGCGGCCGTTGCGCGCGGGCTGCTGGCGGAGGTCGCGGGCGCCTATTCGCCTGAGGTGCGCAAGGAGTTCCGCGCGGTCATGCGCGACAACCGCGCCCGCACGTTCGAAGCGCTGCGGCAGCTGCGCGCGGCGCGCGCTGACCTGACGGCGGCCGAGAAGGCGCGGCCCTTCGACGAAGCGGCGGTCAGCCAGGCGATGGCCGCGGTGCGCGCCGCCACGACCAATCTTCAGGCAACGGTGCAGGATTATCTGCTTGCCGCCATGAAGAACGTCAATGCGAAGCCGGCCGGCGGCGGATGAGCGGTCGCCGCACTCGCGGCACAATTGCCGTGACCTATTTCAACATCGGAAACACGATGACGGTCCAATGCGGCACGACGGGCTTGTCCTGATATTGCTCTGGCGCGAGCTGGTCGCCGGCCTGCGTGCGATGCGGCGCCGCGATCTTGCCTGGATTGCGTTCGGCGGCAGTGGTCTTCCGGCCTATGCGGTCGCCAATATCGTGATCGCCTTGGATACTGGGGCGCCGAAACTCCGCCACGACCAACTTCTATGGACTGTCGGCCTGCCACTTGCCTTGGCGGTGCTCGGAGTGCTCGCCGGCAAAGCGGTGTCCGAGCTCTGCCTTCAACGCGCCTTCGCGCCCTTGCTCAGGGCGCTGCCGCTTGCGCCCGGCAGCGCTGCCATATGGCCGGCGTGGCGACGCTCGTGCTCGCAGCACCGCTCGTGCTGTTGGTTGCCGTTTCGGCCGGCCTTGCCTGCGCTGTGATTGGCAAGCCGTTGGCGCTCGCCGGGGGCTTGGGCGCTGCGATCATGTTTGTCGCTGAGATCAAGAAGGCAAATACGTCTACTATCACTGCACGGGGCATACCAACAAAGGCCGGGGCGGGTACGGTGATTGCTGCCGGAAATATGTCCGCGAGGAAGTGCTCGATCAGGAATTCGCCAACCTGCTTGACCGGTTGCATTTCGACGAAGAGATACTGGAATGGGTCAAGGCAGCCCTCATGGCCAGCCGTGCCGACGAGCGCCGCGAGCATGAACAGGCAATCCATCGATACCAGGTCGAGTACAAGCGGCTCGAGGATCGGCTGCACGCCATGTATCTCGACAAGCTCGATGGCCGCATCGACAACGCATTCTATGACCGGATGTCAGCACAGTGGCGAACCGAACAGACGCGGCTGCTTCGCGAGATAGAGCGCCATGGTAGCGCCGAAGAATCATACATGGAGGACGGCATCCGGCTGTTGGAACTGGCGCGCAATGCCAGCCGACTGTCTGTGAAACAGCCTGTGCACGAGAAAAAGCGACTCTTGAATCTCGTGCTGCCGAACTGCCAATGGCACAAAGGCGAGGGTCACGCCGTATTCAGGCAACCCTTTGATCTACTTGCGGAAACGGTCGCGTCCGGAGCGGCAACTAGCGCACAGCAAACAGCGTTGCCGACGGGGAGTCCAGTTTGGCTGGGGCGCCAGGATTCGAACCTGGGAATGTCGGTACCAAAAACCGATGCCTTACCACTTGGCGACGCCCCAATAGCCGTCAGAGTCGCTGTGCGGGCGCGTTATTAGCAGAGCAGCCGAAAAGCACAATGCTTATGAGCGACCGCGAAGGCACTCGGCTGACCAGCAGTGCGATTGCCGCCAGGTGATCCACAAACGGACTATACGGACCACACAGCCAACTCGTTGCCGGCCGGGTCGACAAAGTGGAAGCGTCGGCCGCCCGGGAATGCGAATATCGGCTTGACGATCGTTCCGCCGGCGCTTTCGACCGCGCCAAGGGTTTCTTCCAGATTCTCACTGTAAAGCACGGGCAGCGGCTTGGCCGGCGCTTCCTCTGCATCGGCCTGAAAACCTCCTTCCAGCCCCTCGGCAAAGGCCGAATAGGTTGGTCCATAGTCGGTGAACGACCAGCCAAAGGCAGCACTATAGAAGCCTTTCATCCGGTCCAGCGTGCCGCCTGTCGCCGGCATTTCCAGATAGTCCAGTTTTCCAGGTTGTTGCATGAGGCACCTCTTTGTTCCCTTTATGTTCTAGGCGTCGAACCGTGAGGTGGCAAGTCTTTTTGACGCATCCCGGGGGATGGCTTTTTCTTAATCGATTGTAGCGGCGAAACGGCTTGCCGGGGCGCTTGCCTTTCGCACTGCAGCATCATATCGCTCCAAAGTCGGACACGGGTGAGCTTCCGTTTCGCCAATCTTTCCAATCTCCTGCAACCGGAGAGCAAAGCATGACCAAATGGGTTTTCACCTTTGGCGATGGTGCGGCGGAAGGCCGTGCCGGCGACAGGAATCTGCTGGGCGGCAAGGGCGCCAATCTGGCCGAGATGTGCAGCCTGGGCCTGCCGGTGCCGCCGGGCTTCACGATCACCACCGAGGTCTGCAATGCCTACTATGCCAATGGCCGTACCTATCCGGCGGGATTGGAAGCCGACGTCGCCGTCGCGCTCGACCATATCGGCCGGCTGACCGGCCGCCGGTTCGGCGACCCGTCGAAGCTGCTCCTGGTTTCGGTGCGTTCCGGCGCCCGGGCGTCGATGCCCGGCATGATGGACACCGTGCTCAATCTCGGATTGAACGACGAGACGGTCGAGGCGCTGGCCTCCGATTCCGGCGATGCGCGATTTGCCTATGACAGCTACCGCCGTTTCATCCAGATGTATTCCGATGTCGTCATGGGCCTCGATCACGAGGTATTCGAGGAAATCCTGGAAGACCAGAAAGCCAGCCTCGGCCATGAGCTCGACACCGAGCTGACGGCCATCGAATGGCAAGGCGTCATCGCGCTCTACAAGGCCAAGGTCGAGGAAGAGCTGGGCAAGCCGTTCCCGCAGGATCCGCACGAGCAGCTCTGGGGCGCGATCGGCGCGGTGTTTTCGAGCTGGATGAACAACCGCGCCATCACCTACCGGCGCCTGCACGATATTCCCGAAAGCTGGGGCACGGCGGTCAATGTCCAGGCCATGGTGTTCGGCAATATGGGTGAGACCTCGGCCACCGGCGTTGCCTTCACCCGCAACCCGTCGACCGGCGAAAAGCAGCTCTATGGCGAGTTCCTGGTCAACGCGCAGGGCGAGGATGTCGTTGCCGGCATCCGCACACCGCAGAACATCACCGAGGCGGCGCGCATCGCTGCGGGCTCCGACAAGCCGTCACTGCAGAAGCTGATGCCGGACGCCTTCCGGTCCTTCGTCACCATCTCCGACAGCCTGGAAAAGCACTACCGCGACATGCAGGACCTCGAATTCACCATCGAGCGCGGCAAATTGTGGATGCTGCAGACAAGGTCCGGCAAGCGGACCGCCAAAGCGGCGCTCAGGATCGCCGTCGAGATGGCCAGGGACAGGCTGATCACCAAGGAAGAGGCGGTCGCGCGCATCGATCCGGCTTCGCTCGACCAGTTGCTGCACCCGACCATCGACCCAGAAGCAGCGCGCGACGTGATCGGTGTCGGCCTGCCGGCGTCTCCCGGGGCCGCCACCGGCGAGATCGTCTTTTCCTCCGGCGATGCCGAGGATCTCAAGGCGCAAGGGCGCAAGGCGATCCTGGTGCGCATAGAGACCAGTCCGGAAGATATCCACGGCATGCATGCGGCCGAGGGTATCCTGACCACGCGCGGCGGCATGACCAGCCACGCCGCGGTGGTCGCGCGCGGCATGGGCAAGCCTTGTGTGTCCGGCGCCGGCTCGCTGCGTGTCGATTACAGGGCCGGCACGCTGATCTCGATGGGACAGACCTTCCGCAAGGGTGACATCATCACCATCGACGGCGGCAACGGCCAGGTGCTCAAGGGCGCCGTGGCGATGCTGCAGCCGGAACTGTCAGGCGATTTCGCCGCCATCATGGAGTGGGCGGACGCGGTGCGCCGCATGAAGGTGCGCACCAACGCCGAAACGCCGCTCGACGCCCGCATGGCGCGCTCCTTCGGCGCCGAAGGCATAGGGCTATGCCGCACCGAGCACATGTTCTTCGACGGCGCCCGCATCGTCGCCATGCGCGAGATGATCCTGGCCGACACCGAGAAGGACCGGCGCGCCGCGTTGGCCAAGCTTCTGCCCATGCAGCGCTCGGATTTCCTGGAACTGTTCGAGATCATGGCCGGCCTGCCGGTGACGATCCGCCTGCTCGATCCGCCGCTGCACGAATTCCTGCCCAAGACCGAGGCCGAAATCGCCGAAGTCGCGGCCGTGATGAATGTGTCGCCCGACAAGCTTAGGCAGCGCACCGAGGCGCTGCACGAATTCAACCCGATGCTCGGCCATCGCGGCTGCCGGTTGGCCGTGTCTTACCCCGAGATCGCCGAAATGCAGGCGCGCGCCATTTTCGAGGCGGCCGTCGAGGCCGGCAAGAAAGCCGGCGCACTGGTGGTGCCCGAGATCATGGTGCCGCTGGTCGGCCTGGTGAAGGAACTCGATTATGTGAAGGCGCGCATCGATGCGGTCGCCAAGAGCGTCATGGACGAGAGCGGCGTCAAGATTGATTACCTCACTGGGACCATGATTGAGCTCCCCCGCGCGGCGATCCGCGCCCATGTCATCGCCGAGACGGCCGAGTTCTTCTCCTTCGGTACCAACGACCTCACCCAGACAACCTTCGGCATCTCGCGCGACGATGCGGCCTCCTTCCTGGAAACCTACCGCCAGAAGGGCATCATCGAGCAGGATCCGTTCGTCTCTCTCGACATTGACGGCGTCGGTGAACTGGTGCGCATGGCGGCGCAAAAGGGCAGGGCGACGCGGCCCAGCATCAAGCTTGGCATCTGCGGCGAGCATGGCGGTGATCCTTCGTCGATCCGCTTCTGCGAGGAGGTCGGGCTCGACTACGTCTCCTGCTCACCCTATCGCGTGCCGATCGCCAGGCTGGCTGCGGCGCAGGCCGCTGTGCAGGCGGCAAAGGTAGGACACGGATAGACCGGTACGAAGCTTGCGGTTTGTATGAAAACTCACGCGGACGTACTGGCGACATGAGCGCAATCTCGACATTGTTTGCGATCAATTTGCGGATGACCGCCAATTGTCTCCGGAAACAGACGTTTTAGATGTCACCCGCTCCGTTCCGCTCGATCCTGATTATTCAAACGAAGTTCATAGGCGATATCGTCCTCGCCTCGACGCTCGCCGGAAACCTGCAGCTCGAATTTCCCGGTGCCAGGATCGTGTTCCTCTGCGAAGCCCACTTCGAGAGCTTTGTGGTTGCGCATGGCATCGCTTCCGAGGTGGTTGCGTTCAGGCGAGCCCGCATTCGAGGCAACCCGCTGGAGCGTGGAAAAGAGCTCTATGCCGTGGTGCGGGCGCTGCGCCGCTTCCATTTCGACCTGACGATCGATTTGACCGATTCCAAGACCTCTCGGGTGGTCAGCGGCTTCGTCAACGCCAGGACACGTATCGGCTACAATCCTCCCGAGAGGCCGCTGAAGCTGTTGGAGAGGCAGCCCGCCAATGTGTTTGCCAGACCATTTGGGTTTGGCGGCCAGCATTTTGTCTATCGCTACCTCTCCCCGCTTGAAGCGCTCGGCATCGATCTGCGCGTGACGGTACCGAGCATCCAGCCGTTGCCGTCCGAGGCCGCGAAAGCCTTGGTGCTTCTGGACGGGCACCATATCCACTCGAACGCCTTCGTCGCCGTCCATGCGGGCGCGAGTTTCAAGGGCCGGCAATGGCAGCCGGAACGGTTTGCCCAGGCGATTGACGAGATTGCGGCCGAAACCGGACTGGGTGTCGTCCTGGTGGGAGGGCCTGACGAACGTGAAACCGCCGCACGGATCGTTACCGGGACGGCGGCGCCGGTGGTCGATCTGGTTGGAGCGCTGTCACTCGAGAGCCTGCTGGCGGTCCTGGAACGGGCCCGGCTGTTTCTCGGCAACGAAAGCGGCCCTATGCACATGGCCGCTGCCGCGGGCACCCCGGTTGTCGGCCTTTTCGGCCTGACGCATCCGGCACGCTGGGGACCTGTCGGCGTGCCCAGCATCGTGCTCCGGCCGCCAATGCCGTGCGATTGCGTGGCCAGGGATTTGTGTCGCCGAACCGATCCCAGCAAGGCGTGCTGCGTCTGGCGTCTTGAGGTGAAGCCGGTCGTCGATGCGGCGCTCGAGATCCTCGCACGCACCGAGCTGGAAAAGGAACGCGCTGTCCGAGGGCAATGGACCGGCCGGACTGTCGCCGAATGACGCGTTCACCAAGCGGAAGGTCAAATTGCCGCGCCATGCGTTTTTCTGCTATCCCTCGTCCGATTTTCGCCTTCATGCGGGTTTTGGGATAGCGGCTTGAAGTCGCGGGTCGGGAATTAGGTTTGATGCATCTGCTGCAAAAACATGTCTGCATGATCGCCGTGTCGGTGGCGTTGATATCCAGCGCCCATGCCGCGCCGCTGGTCGAACCCACGCTGCATATCAAGCCGGCTGCAAGCGGAACCGGCCGCGTTGCGCTCACGCTCGATGCCTGCGGCGGCAAGACCGACACGCGCATTCTCTCGGCGCTGGTGGAGAACAAGATACCGGCCACCATTTTCGTCACCGGCATCTGGTTGAAGCGCAACGCCGATGCCGTCGCGATCATGCGGGCGCATCCCGACCTGTTCGAACTGGAAAATCACGGCGGTCGCCATGTTCCGGCGGTCGACACGCCACGGAAAATCTATGGCATAAGCAGCGCCGGCAGCCCGGAGGCTGTGCTCGCCGAGGTCGAGTCAGGGGCCGCGGCTCTGGCCACGACCGGCGAACCGGCGCCGAAATGGTTCCGCGGCGCAACCGCCGAATACAGCCCCTCGGCCATCGCGATGATCCGCAAACTCGGCTTCAAGATTGCCGGCTTCTCGATCAATGGCGACGGCGGCTCGCTGCTCGGCGCCAAGGAGACGGCCAGGCGTATCGCCGCGGCCAAGGATGGCGACGTCATCATCTCTCACATCAACCAGCCGACCCATGCCGCAGGCGAGGGCGTTGTGCAGGGCCTGCTGGCACTCAAGGACAAGGGCATGACCTTCGTGCGGCTCGACGACGCCGATGGGACGGGCGATCACGGTACCACCGAGTAGGGCTGTTCAGTGTTTGATGGAATCGCCGAACCGCTCTAACGACTGGGCCTGATCTGAATCTCAATGCACCCGTAGATGCGTCGGGCCGAAGCGTTCAGTCCGGCTTGGCTTCGATGGTGACCTTGCTGGCGTAGAACGCGCCGTGGTCGCGGATGTCGGCCATCTCGTCGAACGGCTGCCGGTAGGCCCACATCGCGTCCTTGCCCGCTTCGCCCGCCGGCAGCACGCTCCAATAGCTGGCATCACCCTTGTAGGGGCAGTGGGTCGAGTGGTCCGTTCGGCTGAGCTTGTCGAAATCGATGTCGGCGAACGGAACGTAGAAGGCTGCGGGGTAGGGGGCCTCCGTCAGCACCTTAGCCTTCGTGGACGACGCGATGACCGTATCGCCGGCGCGGACCGTGACGGTGCCGGAATACGGCTCTATCGTGATGACCTTGTCGGGATTGCGTTGGAAGCCGGGTGCCGGGTTGGCGATCTTGTCCATGCTGGTTCTCCTTGCCCCGACCTTAAGTGTGGTGGGCAGCCGGATAGAACAAGGCCCGTGGCGCAAGACTAGCCTTCGCGTTGCCGCGGAAATCAGGCGGCGGTTTTGAAGGCGTCCATCAGCCCGGCATAGGCGGCCGCGATGCCGGCCACCGGGTTGCTGCTTCTCGAAATGGTCTCGACTTTCAGCGCCCCGCCGCCGGTTGGCAAGGTGAGCAGCAGGAACTGGCGATTGCCGCCATCGCCGACGGATGCCGCCGCGACATGCTGGCCTTCCCCTTCGTTCTGGACGCACATCTTGAACAGCAGCGTGCCGCCGACCGCTTCGAGCGCGCCGCCGACAACTTCGACGAACTCGTCTTCGGAAACTGTCTTTTCGTCCGGCACCAGATCGGCCAGGCTTTCGGCAAGAGTACTCTCGAGAACCTTATCGTCGAGCGCGTCCATGCGAACCTCTTTCAGTCGCCAATCGCACCCCTTTGCCCGTTAACGAAGATTAACGCCGACGATGGCCGGATTATGGCACTTTTTGCGGTTGGTCCGATCACGAGAGTTTGCGCCGGCGTAATGTATTTGAAGCCCCTGCCATTCGAATGGCAGCAGGCCAGCCAGGCAAAATCAAAAAGCGGCCGGATTCAATCATTTGCCAAATACAGGCCGAACTCCGACTTTCGTCAGCCGCGCCGGTGGGTGGCTGGACAATTCGCCGGTTCGCTTCACAATGCGGTCAAAAGCGCGAGGCGAAAAGCTCGGGGCAAAAAGCGTCAGGGAGGGAACGGCATGCTGGGACTGATGCAGGAATGGCCGCTGCTGTGCCACAAGCTGATCGACAATGCCGAAAGGCAACATGGTGTGCGCGAAATCGTGTCGCGTTCGATCGAGGGGCCGATCGTGCGCACCACCTACGCCGACATCCATCGTCGTTCCCTCAAGGTCGCCCAGCGCTTGGAGCGCGACGGCTTTGCCTTGGGCGACCGCATCGCGACGCTGGCCTGGAACACCGCCCGCCACATTGAGGCCTGGTATGGCATCATGGGCATCGGTGCTGTCTACCACACCCTCAACCCGCGCCTGTTTCCCGAACAGATCGTCTGGATCATGAACCACGCCGAGGACAAGGCCGTCTTCGTCGACCTTACCTTCATCCCGTTGCTGGAGAAAATCGCGGGTGCCGTCCAATCGCTAAAGAAGGTAATCGTGCTCACCGACAAGGCGCACATGCCGCAAACGACCCTGCCCGGTGTCGTTGCCTACGAGGACTGGCTTGACGAGGTCGATGGCGACTTCGCCTGGAAGACCTTTCATGAAGGCACCGCGGCCGGCATGTGCTATACGTCCGGCACGACGGGCGACCCGAAGGGCGTCGTCTATAGCCATCGCTCGAACGTGTTGCACGCCATGATCGCGGCCATGCCCGACGCCATGGGCCTGTCGGCGCGCGACACGATCCTGCCGGTTGTGCCGATGTTCCACGCCAATGCCTGGGGCCTTGGCCAGAGCGGTCCGATGACCGGCGCCAAGCTGGTCATGCCAGGCTGCAAGATGGACGGCGCCTCGATCTATGAGTTGCTCGATCAGGAGAAGGTGACCTTCAGCGCCGCCGTGCCGACCGTTTGGATGATGCTGCTGCAATATCTGGAAGAGACCGGCAAGACGCTTCCCTATCTGAACAAGGTCGTTATCGGCGGTTCGTCCTGCCCGCGCGCACTGATGACGAAATTCCAGGACAATTACGGTGTCCAGGTCATCCACGCCTGGGGCATGACCGAAATGTCGCCACTCGGCACGCTATGCACCTTGAAGCCGGACTATGCCAGCCTTGACGGCGACGCCCGGCTCGACGTCCAGAGCAAGCAGGGTTACCCGCCCTTCGGCGTCGAAATGAAGGTGACCGATGACGAGAACAACGCGCAGCCCTGGGACGGCAAGACGTTTGGCCGGCTCAAGGTACGCGGCCCGGCCGTGGCCCGCGCCTATTATGGCGATGCCGGCGCGGAGCAGTTCGATGAGGAAGGCTGGTTCGATACCGGAGACGTCGCTCATATCGATGCCGGCGGCTACATGCAGATCACCGATCGCGCCAAGGACGTCATCAAGTCCGGCGGCGAATGGATTTCGACCATCGACCTGGAGAATCTGGCCGTCGGCCATCCCGATGTAGCGGAAGCGGCGGCCATCGGCGTCCAGCATTCGAAATGGGGTGAGCGGCCCTTGCTGGTCGTCGTCGCCAAGCCGGGCAAGGAACCGACCAAGGCCGAGATTCTGGATTTCATGGATGGCAAGGTGGCCAAATGGTGGATGCCGGACGACATCGCCTTCGTCGGCGAGATACCGCACACCGCCACCGGCAAGATCCAGAAGACCACCTTGCGTCAGCAGTTCAGGGACTATCGCTTGCCGACGGATTGAGGGGATGTTGCGTGTTTCGGCTTCAAGCCGCCGCAAAAAGGCACTAGACCTCCATCCGGGTTGGGGCAGCGCAGAGAATAATGGTTAGCATTCCCGAACGGCAAACGTCGAAGGCTGCCGGCTGGTCGCGGCGCACGGCCGCCTTTTCGATGGTTCTTTTGCTGACGAACTTTGTCGGCCATCGCTTCGGCCTCGTCCAAACGTCGGTGTTCCTGTGGGTGCTGGGCATTGCCGCCCTGCTGGCGGCGTTGGCGCTGCTGTTTGCCGGCCTGGCCTTTGCGAGGCTGTGGAATTTTGGTGACCGTGGTGGCCGTGATCTCAGCGTCGGCGCCTTGCTGGCGCTGCTGGTGCTCACCCCCTACGGCGTTGCCGCCTACTGGGCGACGATCTATCCGCCGCTGCGGGACATCTCGACCGATTTCGACGAACCGCCCGCGCTCGATGTCGGTGACCGGACCAAGGACATGAACGTACTGTCCCCGCCGACGCCGGGTGAGCAGACGTTGCAGACCGACAGCTATCCATTGGTCACCGCGCGCAGCTACGACCTGCCATTCGAGACCGTCGTCAATGCCGTTGAAACCGTGCTCGACCGGCGAGGCTGGGACCTTTCGGAGCCTTATCCCGAACTCGCCGGACAGACAGAGGTGACCATCACCGCCGTCGCCCCGAGCTTCGTTCTTGGCCTTCCTGCGGACGTCGCCATTCGCGTGAGGGATGACGGCGACACGGTCATCGTCGACATGCGGTCGGCCTCGCGCTACGGCCGCCACGACCTTGGCGACAATGCCGCGCGCATCACCGATTTCCTGGCGGAACTGGATCAGGAAGTCGCCGGCCAGGTCGGCGCGGCGCCGGCCGAGTAGCCATGTCCGGGCGAATTCACGCTCGCGACAATGGCAGGATCAACGCGTGGGTGGTGGGCAGGCCTATCGGCCCGGCGTGAAGATGCCGTCGATGGCGGGGGCGGCGTCCGTCGCCACCACACCGCGCGCCACCAGGTCCTCCAGATGGGCAAGCACCGACAGGCCGGCGGCACCGTGGAGCCGGGGATCGGTATCCCTGTAGATCGCCTTGACCATGTCGGGAATGGTCCTGTCGCCGGCCCTGATCCGCTCCAGTATGGCTCGTTCGCGCATCTTGCGATGGGTCTTCAGCCCGCGCATGAAAGCGCGCGGCGCCGCCACCGGTCCACCATGGCCAGGCAGCAGCAGGCGATCGCCGCGCTCGATCAGCCGGTCCAGCGATGCCATGTAATCGGCCATTGCCCCGTCCGGCGGCGCGACGATGGAGGTTGCCCAACCCATGACATGATCGGCTGAAAACAGGATGCCGGTGCCTTCCAACGCGAATGCCGCGTGATTGGCGGTGTGGCCGGGCGTCAGGACCGTCCGGATCGCCCAGCCGTCGCCGCTGACCAGTTCACTGTCCGGCAACGCGATGTCGGGAACGAAAGCGGTGTCGGCGCTGGCGTCGAGCGCATTGGTTTCGCCGATATGCAATGGCCTTGCCGGCCGGTGCGGTCCTTCCGCCAGCACCTGGGCGCCGGTGTGCTCCTTCAACCGGGCTGCCAGCGGAGAATGGTCGCGATGCGTGTGGCTGACGAAGATGTGGCTGACCGGCCGTCCGGCGATCACGTCGAGCAAGGTCCGGAGATGCGACCCGTCATCCGGCCCGGGATCGATCACCGCCAGCGTGTCGCGCCCCACGACATAGCTGTTGGTGCCATGAAAAGTGAAGGGGCTGGGATTCCGGGCCGTGACGCGCTGCACGTCGGGGGCCACGCTTACGCCCTGGCCATATGCGGGGTCGAAGCTGGTATCGAATTTGAGAGCCATGTCGGCGCATTGTTCCAAGAACGGCAAAACCGATTGCCGCATAGCACGCAAGCCAATATAGGAAAATGCAAGACCGCGATTTCTGGTTCGCGGCAAGATTGAATTGGGGAAGACCATGACAACCGCAACGACGACGCGCCCGCTTGTTTTTCTGGCCTTGCCGCAGGAAGGTCCTGCGCGACTGGCGACGCAGTTTTTGCTGGCGATCGCCGGCACACTGCTGTTGACCCTTTCGGCCAAGACCAAGGTGGTGCTCGGGCCTGTCGATATCTCGATGCAGACGCTCGCCGTCTTTCTGATCGCCGCCGCCTTCGGCATGCGGCTCGGCGTCGCCACCCTGCTGCTCTACATGGCGGAAGGCGCGATGGGCTTCCCGGTCTTCCAGGGCACGCCGGAAAAGGGCGTCGGCATCGCCTACATGCTCGGCTCGACCGGCGGCTATCTCGCCGGCTTCGTGGTCATGGCGGCGATTGTCGGCTGGGCCGCCGACCGCGGCTGGGACCGTCATCCGATCAAGCTTTTCAACGCCATGCTGGTTGCCGAAGTGGTGATGATGGCGATGGGTTTTGCCTGGCTGGCGCTGCTCATCGGCCCGGAAAAATCCTGGCAGTTCGGCGTCGTGCCGTTCATCGTCGGCGACCTGATCAAGGTCGCTCTCGCGGCCAGCCTCGTGCCGGCCGTCTGGTCATTGCTGAAGCGCTCCTGATTTGAGAGCATCCGGCCCGGATCACTCCGGGCCGGGGCTTGGCCTGCGATGAGCTCGGGCCTGTTCCCCAGGCATGTCACGGACGGGCGTTTCTGATGAAGGTTCTGGTCACCGGCGCCGCCGGCTTCATAGGCTATCATGTCGCCAGGCGGCTCCTGGAGCGTGGTGACGAGGTTGTCGGCATCGACAGCATCAACGACTACTACGACCCCGACATCAAGCAGGCGCGGCTGCGGCTGCTGGCCGAGGCGAGCCGCGGCACCAATGCCGGCTATCATTTCATCCATGGCAATCTTGCCGACCGTGGCGTGGTCGATGGCTGCTTTGCCGACCACGCCTTCGACCGGGTGATCCATCTCGCCGCCCAGGCAGGCGTCCGCTACAGCCTGGAAAATCCGCGCGCTTATGTCGAGAGCAACATCGTTGCTTTCACCAACATGCTCGAGGCCTGCCGTGGCAGCCGCGTCGGGCACCTGACCTATGCCAGCACCTCCAGTGTCTATGGCGCCAACACCGACATGCCGTTTTCCGAGCATCGCCCGGCCGACCATCCCTTGCAGTTCTACGCCGCCACCAAGCGCGCCAACGAACTGATGGCGCACAGCTACAGCCATCTGTTCGGCCTGCCCACCACGGGGCTCCGTTTCTTCACCGTGTACGGTCCCTGGGGGCGACCTGACATGGCTCTGTTCCTGTTTACCAGGAGCATCCTGGCCGGCGAGCCGATCAAGCTGTTCAACAACGGCAACCACACGCGCGACTTCACCTATGTCGAGGACATAGCCGAGGGGGTGATTCGCGCCAGCGACAGTCCCGCCGCGGCCAACCCGGCCTGGGATTCCAGCCATCCGGATCCGGCGACCAGCAGTGCGCCCTGGCGCATCTTCAACATCGGCAACAACAACCCGGTGAAGCTGACCGCCTATGTCGAGGCGCTGGAAAACGCGCTTGGCCGCAAGGCCGTGGTCGAACTCTTGCCGCTGCAGGCCGGCGACGTGCCCGACACCTTCGCCGACACTTCGGCGCTGCAAGCGGCGGTCGGCTACCGCCCCCGCACCTCCGTCACCGAGGGGGTAGGGCGGTTCGTCGAGTGGTACCAGGATTATTTTGGGCGGGCGTGATGAACGCGCTCTTGGCCGCGTAGCGGCCGGTTCCCGGTCGAAAAAGACCAGGAACAAAAATATGTGCTAGTCTCCCAAGTCATCAGACGGTGGGGATTGCCATGTTGGAAACGGACAAGCTGTTCGCGGGCTCGATCCCGGAAAACTACGACCGCTACATGGTGCCTTTGATTTTCGAGCCGTTCGCCGTCGATATCGCGCAACGAGCCGCGGCTCTGTCGCCGGGCGCGGTCCTGGAAATCGCCGCGGGCACCGGGGTCGTCACCCGCGCATTGGCGCCAAGATTGGCCCCTGGCGCAAGCTATTTGGTGACCGACCTGAACCAGCCGATGCTCGACTATGCCGCCTCACGACAGACACCCGACAGCCGCATCGAATGGCGCCAGGCGGATGCGATGGCGCTCCCGTTCGAGGATGCGGCCTTCGATCTCGTCTGTTGCCAGTTCGGTGCGATGTTCTTTCCAAACCGCACCTCCGCCTACCGCGAAGCCAGGCGGGTCTTGAAGCCGGGAGGACGGTTCTTGTTCAACGTATGGGATCGCATCGAGGAGAATGTGTTCGCCGATGACGTGACCAATGCGCTGGCGCGGATTTTTCCCGACGATCCGCCGCGCTTCCTGGCACGCACGCCGCACGGCTACCACGATAAGGCGCTGATCCGTCGCGACCTAGAGGATGCGGGTTTCTCCGACGTTGCGATCGAGACGACAGCCGAACAAAGCCGCGCATCCTCGCCGCGCCTTCCGGCCGTCGCTTATTGTCAGGGCACCGTTCTTCGCAGCGAAATCGAGGCCAGGGACGCTGGAAAACTGGACGCCGCAACCGACTACGCGGCATCCGCCATTGCCGACAGACATGGCAGTGGCGAAGTTGCCGCCAAAATCCAGGCGCATGTAATCATGGCTGTGGCCTAAATGTTGGTATGTCTGCCCTACGGTGATCGGGGCCTCGGCCTTGCCAGGATGGGATCAGGCGGGTCCGGCCGAAGCGGGAGGCGCCCGTCGATGGACGGTATTCAACATGGCCGACACGTTTGTCGTGTGCCGCATTGACAAGCCAATGCATGAAACCTAAGCACAGGCACTCAGGGCCGGGGGGCTTTGGCATGTCGAGGAGAGCTTCTTGAAAGGAATTATCCTTGCTGGAGGCAGTGGAACGCGTCTTTATCCGCTAACATTAGCAGTCTCTAAGCAAATTCTTCCCATCTACGACAAGCCGATGATCTATTATCCGCTGAGCGTGTTGATGCTCGCGGGAATACGAGAGATTCTGATCATTTCGACGCCTCGTGATCTGCCGGCTTTCCGTGCTTTACTCGGCGACGGATCGGACTTCGGGCTGGCACTGTCTTATGCCGAGCAGCCGCAGCCCAATGGCCTCGCGGAAGCCTTCATCATCGGCCGCGATTTCATCGGCAAGGACAGCGTGTCGATGATCCTGGGCGACAACATCTATTTTGGCGACGGGCTGTCGCAGCTTTGCCGCGCCGCGGCTTCGCGCCAGAGGGGGGCTTCGGTGTTCGCCTACCATGTCGAGGATCCCGAACGCTATGGCGTGGTGTCTTTCGACAAGGCGACCGGAACCGCGCTGACGATCGAGGAAAAGCCACAGAAGCCGAAGTCCAACTGGGCCGTCACCGGTCTCTATTTCTACGACAACGACGTCGTCGACATCGCCCCGACCATTCGTCCTTCGGCGCGCGGCGAGATCGAGATCACGGCGGTCAACAATGTCTATCTCGAGCGCGGCCAGCTCCATGTTCACCGGCTGGGCCGCGGCTATGCCTGGCTCGACACCGGCACCCATGACAGCCTGCACGAAGCCTCTTCCTTCGTGCGCACGATCGAGCACCGCCAGGGCATCAAGGTCGCCTGCCCGGAGGAGATCGCCTTCGAACAGGGTTGGCTGACGGCGGACATGGTGCTGGAGCGCGCGACCCGCCTGGGAAAGAACGAGTACGCCGCCTATCTGCGCCGGCGTGTCGCCGATCTTTCGGAGGGCTAGATGCTGGAGGTGAGATCCCTGGGCATCGACGGGGTGCTGGAAATCGTTCCGAAACGCCATGGCGACGCACGCGGCTTCTTCATGGAAACCTACAATGCCGAGCGCTTTTCGCGGGCCGGCATCGATTTGACGTTCGTGCAGGACAACCACTCCTATTCCGCTGCCCCGGGCGTCCTGCGCGGGCTTCACTACCAGCTTGCGCCGCGCGCCCAGGACAAGCTGCTGCGCGTCATCCGTGGCAGCATCTTCGACATCGCGGTCGATATCCGCCGCGCCTCGAAAACCTTCGGAAAATGGGTCGGCCTCGAAGTGTCGGCCGAAAAAGGCAACCAGATCCTGGTGCCAAAGGGCTTCGCGCACGGCTTCGTCACGCTCGTGCCCGACACCGAGGTCCTGTACAAGGTGACCGACACCTATTCGCCCGAGCATGACCGCTCGATCCGTTTCGACGATCCCGCCATTGGCATCGAATGGCCGTCGCTGGCCGGCGGGTTCCAGCTTTCCGACAAGGACCTCAAGGCGCCGACGCTGGCCGCGGCCGAGGTGTTCGCCTGATGGAGTGTGTGGTGCATAAGGACGGCGGCATGAATTTTCTGGTGACGGGCGGTGCCGGCTTCATCGGTTCGGCGGTATGCCGGCATCTGTGCGCCAACCCGGCCTACCGCGTGACCAATCTCGACAAGCTGACCTATGCGGGCAACCTGGCCTCGCTGCGGCCGATCGAGAATGTCCACAATTACAGCTTCGCCCAGGCCGACATCTGTGACGAGAGGGCGGTGCTCGATCTCCTGCGCCGCGACGATATCGACATCGTCATGAACCTCGCCGCCGAGAGCCATGTCGACCGTTCGATCGATGGGCCGGGCGCCTTCATCGAGACCAACATCGTCGGCACCTACAAGATGCTCAATGCCGCGCTCGAATACTGGCGCGGCCTGTCCGGCGACAAAAAGGGCCGCTTCCGCTTCCACCACGTCTCGACCGACGAGGTGTTCGGCGACCTGCCTTTCGACGGCGGCATGTTCGTCGAGGAGACGCCCTACGCGCCGTCCTCGCCCTATTCCGCCTCGAAGGCGGCCTCGGACCATCTGGTGCGTGCCTGGCACGAGACCTACGGCCTGCCGGTCGTGCTCTCCAATTGTTCGAACAATTACGGTCCCTATCATTTCCCCGAGAAGCTGATCCCGCTGGTCATTCTCAACGCGCTCGACGAAAAGCCGCTGCCGGTCTATGGCGCCGGCGCCAATGTGCGCGACTGGCTGTTCGTCGAGGATCATGCGCGTGCCCTGGAACTCGTCGCCACGAAAGGCCATCCGGGCGAGAGCTACAATGTCGGCGGCAATTCGGAACGCACCAACCTCGCCGTCGTCGAGACGATCTGCGACCTGCTCGACACCAGGCGTCCGCGCGCCGGCGGCAGGCGCTACCGCGAGCTGATCTCCTTCGTCACCGACCGTCCCGGCCACGACCGCCGCTACGCCATCGACGCCACCAAGATAAGCCGAGAACTCGGCTGGACGCCGAGGGAGAATTTCGACAGCGGCCTTGCCAGGACGGTGGACTGGTTCCTCGACAACAAATGGTGGTGGGGGCCGATCCGCGAACAGCGTTATGCCGGCGAAAGGCTGGGCGAAGCACGCAAGGTGGGCGCGTGAGGCTCCTCGTCACCGGACGCGACGGCCAGGTCGCGGCGAGCCTGCTGGGGGCCGGCCGCGCGGGCACGGAGGTCGTCGCCCTCGGTCGCCCGGAGCTCGATTTGGCAAGACCCGACACCGTCATCGACGCCATCGCGGCGGCGAAGCCCGATATCGTCGTGTCGGCCGCCGCCTATACCGCAGTCGATCAGGCCGAGGACGAGCCCGATCTGGCCTTCGCGGTGAACGCGACCGGTGCCGGCAAGGTGGCCGAGGCCGCGGCGCGGCTCGGTATTCCCGTCATTCATCTTTCGACCGACTATGTCTTCGACGGAACCAGGGCCGGCGCCTATGTCGAAACCGACCCGACGGCGCCGCTCGGTGTCTACGGCGCCTCCAAGCTCGCCGGCGAGCAGGCGGTAGCGGCCGCCAACCCGCGCCACCTGATCCTGCGCACCGCCTGGGTCTACAGCCCGTTCGGCAGGAATTTCGTGAAAACCATGCTGCGGCTCGCCGCCGACCGCGACGAGATTTCGGTGGTGGCCGATCAATGGGGAAATCCCACATCGGCGCTCGATATCGCCGACGCGATCCTGCATGCGGCCGCCATGCTGCACCGTGACAAGGACTTCGCCGCGTTCGGCACCTATCACCTGGCCGGCACGGGCGAGACCAACTGGAGCGGCTTTGCCCGTCATATCCTCGACACAAGCCTGAAGTCTGGTGGCCCCTGGGCGCGGGTACGGGATATCACCACGATGGACTACCCAACCAAGGCCCGCCGCCCCGCCAACTCCCGGCTATCGAGCGCGAAATTCGCGGGCGTGTTCGCATGGAACGCGCCGGACTGGCGGAAGTCGGCGGAGGAGGTAGTGCGCCGGCTGGTGGTTGACGAGACCAAACGGGCATTGACCGCATGAACAAGCATCCTATGCCTGAGCGGCAAGCTATTGGTGAGGGCGGATCGAAAGCTGGGATAGAGTCCAAGCGAGCCGAAGCACGGGACAGTTCACTTCGTGACCTGTACAAAGCCCATAGTGGCAAGGTTTCGGACAAATGGTCGATCTATCTTGAAACATACGACCGAATTTTCGCGCAATATCGAAACAGGCCTGTTCGAATTCTGGAAATTGGGGTCCAGAATGGTGGTTCACTCGAGATTTGGCGAAAATATTTTCCCAACGCGGAACTTATCATTGGCTGCGATGTGAATCCGGCCTGCGCAAATCTGGTGTTCGACGATGAGAAGATTTCGATCGTTATAGGTGATGCCAATACCGATGAGGTGGAACGGGACATCCTTGCCAGGTCGCCGAAGTTCGATATCATAATCGATGACGGATCGCATTTGTCGTCCGATATAGTGCGTTCTTTCGCTCGCTATTTCCCGCATTCCACCGATGGTGGACTGTATATAGCGGAGGATTTGCATTGCAGTTACTGGCAGAGGTTCGGGGGCGGCCTCTACGATCCGCTTTCCTCGATGTCGTTCTTTAAACGCCTGCTTGATGTGATCAACCACGAGCATTGGGGACTGAAGCGTCTTCGAGTCGATGTCCTGACCACCTTTGCGGACAGGCACAAAGCTACATTCGATGAAGCTTCTCTCGCTTCGGTTCATTCCGTCGAATTCTTGAACTCGCTTTGCATCGTAGCTAAGCGGCCAATTCAGGAAAATGTGTTGGGCGCGCGCCTTATGGCGGGCCTGACTGCGCTCGTCGAAGGAAGCATCATGCCCTTGGACGGCACAGTGAGCAGGCCAGCCGATGAAACCGAGAGCGTTTGGTCGCTGCGCGCAGCGACTATGGAAGAGGAAATTGGGACCAATCGAGAACTGATAAAACATCAGGCGGCCCATATAGTGGCGCTTTCCGATAAGATAGCAGTAGCGCGCGAACAGATTCGAGCCGATGAACTGGCTATCGCTCAGCAGAAGGCCGAAGCCATATTGAACATCGCGGAGATCAAAGTCTTGCAAGGAGAACTGTCCCTAGCGCACACGGTGAAGTATGCGCTTGAGTCGAAGCTGACAGAACATGAAGTCTTAGTTCAAGAATTCAAAGACTCAACGAGTTGGCGGATCACCGCACCGCTTCGAACGCTTTCGACGAATCTTAGGTGGGTGCTACGGAATTTAAGTCCGGCTCGGGTGCTGGAATGGTGGCTAAGCTCAGGGAAATAGGCTGAGTTGTTCCTTTCCATCAGCGGTGCTGCTCGCTTAAAGCCATCCAGTTGCGCACGGTATACTTGGCGTCGATGATATATATTAGGTCGAATTGGTATGATTGGAATTTACGGCTCAAACGGCTTCATTGGTCGGCATCTGCTGAGGCGGTTAGCTCAGAATGGTGTGCCTGTCCGTGCAGTGTCCAGGCGATTTGACCCCGAACTCTTGGGTTCACTGGGAGCGCGCGCCGAGTTCGTAGAGAGCGACTTTCGTCAGCCGATAGCCATGGCGTCCTCGCTGGAAGGAGTCGAGACAGTCGTGCAACTCATTTCGACCTCAAGTCCTGGAATGAGGAACGATCACACCATTGCTGATATCGAGGAAAACGTAGTTCCCCATGTCAAATTCCTACATACATGCCTGCAGGCTGGAGTGAAGCGTTATGTATTCCTGTCGTCCGGCGGGACAATCTATGGACCGGATGCACCGGTTCCGACGCCGGAAACATCTATGCTTAACCCGATCAACTCGCATGGTCTGACGAAGCTCATCGTGGAAAAATATATCCAGATGTACGGCCACGTCGACGGTCTAGACTTTGTAATCCTGAGATTGGCAAATCCCTATGGGCCTGGCCAAATCTTCCGCAAAGGTCAGGGCCTTGTTCCTATGCTGTTGGACCACTGGCGCAAGGGGTTGCCCATCCGCATATTCGGCGATGGCAAGGCTATGCGTGACTATCTCTACATCGACGATGTGATCGACGCGATAGAGGCGGCTCTGGCACTTCCTGGTGCGCCGCGCGCAGTCATCAATATCGGCAGCGGCGAGACGCGCTCCGTACTGGAAATAGTGGAGGCGATCGAGGGTTTGACGGGTCACATCTTCCAGCGCGAATACGTTGGGTCCAGAAGCACAGATGTCGATATCGCCAGCCTGGACATTTCCCTTGCGGAGGAGATGCTCGGGTGGCGACCCACCACTCCATTTAGCGAGGGAATACGAAACACCGTCGCGCTTGCGAAGTGAGCTTAGGCCGGGCAGTACTGAAAAAGTCGGTCGTGGTCTGTGCCGTCATCGAAGATGCTGTCGTGTTCGTGCGGCGATCCTTTGTAGGTTGTTCTTCGCGTCTCCTTTGCTCAAAGCTGCCTGGCTTGAGCGGGCGCCAAATAGCCACCAATGTGGCGCTGTCATTTGGGGGGGGCGATTGACAGGTCGAGTTGCTTGCCCTGAATAGGGTTGTCCAAACCCGAGACAGATTGGGACAATATGCCGAAGCTATTCCTTCACGTCGGCGCAGGAAAATGCGCAAGCACGTCGATTCAGTCATTCATTTTCGAGAATGCCACACGGCTAAACGAGTACGGCATTCTGGTCTCCGATCAGAGCCTTGTTTTCGGCTCCCGAGGCGATAACCCGATCTTCTTCTTTCAGGACTTAATCGATCGGAACGATCTCTCCGGTGAAGCCGTTTTGCGAGCTGTTGAAAGGCTCGGACGACACGATGGCCTGATCGCTGCAGAGAACCTAAGCAACCCTGTCGCCGCTCAGCTATTCAAAGAGGTTGCCCAGTACTTCGATATCCATGTTTTCCATGTCATTCGAAGGCAGGACGATTGGCTCTACTCATCCTGGAAGCAATGGTACTCTAAGACAGGGCAAAGCCTTGGGGAATACATCGACGCTGCGATCCAGCGAGGGGAGCCTGGGTTTGCAAAAACGGTCTCTGCATGGGCCCGCGTTGCGAAAACCGTGAAGACAATTACGCTCGACACCAAGCCATCTTTGAAAGTTGAAACCCTAAACTGGCTCGGCCTCGCCGATGATGGAGGCTATTCAGAGTTTCCGAGCGAGATGAACCCCTCCTTTGACTTCCGAATTATTGATCTTCTATCTCGCTACAGGACCGTTTACGACGACGCGCATGATCGGAAGATTGAGCAGTTCGTGTCCACCTACTCAAGGCTTGGCGTTTCGGAAAGGTTCAAGCTTACGGCCGATCTATCAGCAAAGATCATGGACCGCTTTTACGATGAGAACGTTTCGCTGCTGGGAGCCGAAATTGCCAGCAGCCTCTTGGCGGAAGGGCGCGGCGAACGAACGGCGGTTAGCGGGTTTTCTCAGACAGATGAGCATGATTTTGCTATTGCCTGCCTGCTGGAAGGCATGGGGCGCATGGCTGAGGAGATAGCCCAACTCAGGGCCGATTTGAACGCAGTACATAAACGCACCATCGGCAAGTGAGATAAAATAGGAGAATTCTTTTCATGCACGAAACACTTGACGAGATTGGCGGCCGCCACGGCACAGATAAGCGCTCGGACCAGAACAACTTCCTCAACTTCTACGATCGATTTCTCGGCCCGTTGCGCGAAAAACCGGTGAAGCTGCTGGAGATAGGGGTACTAGACGGCGACTCTGTTAGAACGTGGCAGGACTACTTTCGCAATGGCAAGATCGTCGGTGTCGATATTGACCCCGGCACCAAGGCACATGAGCAAGACAGGATACGAATTGAAATCCTCGATCAGTCAAAGGTTCAAGATCTCGATTTGCTAGTAGCCAAAGGGCCGTTCGATATCATAGTCGATGACGGTTCGCACGTCTGGACCCACCAGATCCTGACGTTTCAGAAGCTGATCGGCACCGTGACGCCAGGCGGCTTTTACATTGTCGAGGACTTGGACACGAGCTATGGGAAATATGTCCCTCACTATCATGGAGGGGCAACCGAGTCCGCAGCGGCCTACCTCCAAAGACTTGCTCGGCTTGTTGTAGGGCAGCGGGTTTTGAATTTGACCGAAGAGCCTGACGCATTCCAGCAGTCGCTTTTCCCAAGAATTGATTTTATCACCTTCTATCGTGGCGCCGCACTAGTCAGGTTGAAGGAATGATAGACGCGGCTGCTTAGTCTAGCTCGTCGTCCGTGAACAATGAAGTGGGTCAGGCTGCGCTGGATCTGGGGCGGCTTTGGAGTGCTGTGATGAGAAGCCACAAAAGCAGCCTGAACCATTTGATCAGGAGCGAGAAGTTGTAGCCGGCGGCGGCGAGGATGGCGTTGATGGCGTCGCCCTGTTCGCCGGCGAGGTAGTTGCGGCCCATGCGGTGCTCGGCCTTGATGTGGCCGATGACGGGTTCGACTGCCGATCGCCTGCGCATCTGACGCTTGATGGCAGGTGTGACGCGGCGCTTCTGGCCGGCGGTGAAGACCCTGAGCTTGTGGCTTTCAGGTGCGTTGTGGCCGCGACCGGGCAGTGCCTTAGCGTGCAGGGCGAACTGGCCGCCCTTCGAGCGTTCGAGCGTCGTGGCGATCGAGACCTTGACGCCGAACTCGTAAGGGGCATGCGCCTTGCCCTTGCCGATGCACTCGACCTCATGGGCGTGCAGGCTGTAGATTTTGCGGCCGCGCTGGCGCTGACGTTGCTCCAGAACCGCCGAGGCCTGGTAGAGCGGCCACTTGAAGCTCGCCTCGAGGTCCGTTTGGCCGGTGATCCGGCGGGAGATGTCGCGAATGGTGCGGCCGAGATAGGTCTTGAGCTTGCGCAGCGCCTTGTTGGCCCGCTTGAACTGCTTGGCGTGCGCGTAGCGCTGGTGCTTGATCAGCGCCAGCTTGCCGACCCGCACGTAGGTCTGGCGCAAATCGAGCCCCGCCTTCTTGGCCAGCCGCACCAGCCGCTCGCGCGCCCGATTGACGAGCTTGGCGTCGGTGGGGAACATCACGTTCTTCTTCGGCTGCACGGTCGTGTCGACGATCACCCGGCGCGTATCGGCCGGCTTCATCGCTCCGCTCTTGACCGCCACCGCCAGGCTTTCTTGCAGGAGCGCCGTGATCGGCTCCTCGCCCATGCGCTGGCGCCAGCGCGTCATCGATGAGCGCTCGAAGGAGAGCTCGTGGCGGAAGAACTCTTCACCGCACAGATACTGGAAGTAGGGGTTCTCCACCCAGCGGGCGCACAGCTCCTCGTCCGACAAGTCGAAAGTGTGCTTCAGGATCGCAAGGCCCGCCATCAGTCGCGTCGGCAAGGGCGGCATGCCAGGACCGTCCGAATAGACCGCGCCGAAACGCTCCTCCAGCACCGGCCAGTCGATCGCCTGCGCCAGCCGCACCAACTCGTGCTTCATGTTGATGATCTGATCGAGCCTGGAGCGGAACAGGTCCTGCTCTCCCGTCTCGCGCTTCTCGCGTGGCCTGGACATTCGCCGTCCCCTCGATTCGCCCGCCAAAACGAGTGAATCACGCATCGGCGCACAAGGGAATCGTCAAATCGAATTGCAAGAAAACGGCAACCAGACACCGCAAATGTTGCAACGCTATTCCCGCATTCCTCGCCGATTAGGAAACCAGATCAAAGCCTTGCGGATAGTTCACCGACGACTAGCTCGGTTACCTTCCGCGCTCGGTCCCTCAGGGTTTCACTGAATCAATACTATCGATACGTTGTCCGCTCTAATTCACGACTTTCTTCAGGAAATTAGAATCGGAATCCAATAAGTGCATAGTGTCGTTGTAGATGCGAACGTAGTCTTTTGCTACGCTGGATATGCTGTAGCGTTCTCCAAGTTTTTTTGCGCTTTTTGCGCACTTCTTGCGCAAGGTGTCTGACAGCATGTCTTCCATCGCGGTTTCCAGCAATTGGATGAAATGGTCGGTATCGCGCACTGGATCTATGATGAGGCCGCATGGAGGATGTCCATGAGGAGCCACCATGTGTTCTATCTCTCCCACCCGCGTGGATATGACCGGAGTGCCGGTCTGCATGGCCTGGATTATGCACAGAGGGAACGACTCGCCTCCAAAGCGGCTTGGGACGAGAGCCACATCACTGATCCGATAAAGTCCAGGAATTCTCGACTGGTAGCCGAGAAAGGTGATACCTGGTTCGGAGCCGTAGGTGCGTTGGTGATTGGCGGCTTGCTCGCCATCGCCGCACAGTAGCAGGTGTAGCTGCCGCTCGGGATGACGGTCCCGAAGTTTGATGAAAGCAGAAATCGACGCCCTCCAGCCTTTACGCAGTATTCCCCTCGCTACGAGGGTAAATACGACGGCATCGTCGGCTATTCCCATTTCCCGACGAGTCTGCGGAAAAGGCATGTCGTCACGAGGCATGCCGTTGCCAAGTTTAGTCAGCTTGGTTTCAGGAATGGACACCGCTCTGAAGGGCTCCAGGTTACGATCCGCCGTGTACACCCAATGCGTCACGTCCTTGGCGAAGCGTTTCAGAAAGTCGACGCTCAGATCCGCGCTCTCATATGATCCATGCAGGCTCACGACGTAAGGAATGCTGGCCGTAAATTTCATATGCTCAAAGAAGAATATTTCGAGAAGCGCCATATGTGAGTGGATCAGCGAAACTCCTGCCTCTGCCACGAAGCGATCTGCACCGGCTTCCGCTACCTGATCGGCATCATAAACTGCGATGGCGGGATTGAGTGACTCCATCATGTGCTGATTGATGTTGCTCATGTCCAGCGCGAGCATGGAAACAAGATGACCTTGGGCGTGCAATTCATTCGCGAGGTTGATTGGGAATAGCTCCCCGCCACCGGTATGAAAGCCTAGAAATGCCAACATGATGTGTGGGCGCTGGCGCTTGACCGTCAGGAGCGCGTGCCTGTCGACATGCAAGCTCAATGGGCCGAGCTTTTGCTCAAGTTCGAAGTGCTTGTATTGAAACTCCACCTTTGACACGAAGCGCTCGACGGTCTCGTTGGGCACACCCCATGTCTTGCGGAGTAGCAGCATCAGTCGATGATGTTCTTTATAGTAGTGTGCGCTCTTAAATGCACTGACCGAGGTGTTCCGCCCGTGCTGTCGAAAATACGCTACTGAGTTAGGTTCATAGGCGACGTTTCCACCGCCGGCCAAATGACAGTACAGAAACCAGTCGCCGAGCACCGAGAATGACTCTGCTTCCGCCCAGACTGCGGCCGGCAAGATCTGACGACGCCAGAGGCATCCGCCAACATTGGCTATCAAATTATTGACGCCGAACCCGTGGGTAAACCACTCTGATGCCGGACGGACCATCGACTCATTCCAGATGCCAGCCTCGGCACCCTCGCGGTACTGATCAAGGCCGGCCCGCGGCCTTCCGTTTTGATCGCAGAACTGAATGCGACCGAAGGCCAAGTTAACGCTGCGATCACGAAGATGTGGAATCAAACGCTCGACAAAGTCGGGTTCACAGAAGTCATCGCTTTCGCAGATCCAAATGATGTCGCCTTCGCTTTGTTCGATACCCTTGCGCCATTGGCGAAAGACGTTGCCAGAATTCTGCGCATTGAAAAGCGATCGCACGCGATCGGGGTAGAGGTCGCAGTATCGCTGGATGATTTCGCGACTTTTGTCCTGTGAACAGTCGTCGAGAATGAAGATGTCTATGTTTTCGTAAGTCTGTGACAGTATCGACTCCAACCGCTGGTCAAGAAAACGAGCATGGTTGTAGTTGGGAACTATGGCTGTGACCTTAGGTCGAATTCCGCTTCGCCCCAAGCGCCGTTTGTAGGACAGAGCCGTCCGCTTTTCCGCCTGGCCATGCAAGACGTAATGGATGAACGGATTGATCCCTGCCCGCGCTATATCGGGATAGCGTTGAAGGTAATATGAGACTGAGAAGTCGGCTGAAGGATCGCGGTGCTCTTTCCAGCCATGGGCAAGAAAATGCGAGAGCGCATCTACGCCTGACGCTGCAATGTCGGGGTTGTTTCGAAGGTAGAATTCCCGATCGAACGCACTCTGGATACGGGAAACAGACTGAGCCTCGAGCGTCTCGGTCAGTTCGGAGAAGCTGGTCGGGTTGGAGAGCTTACCTTCGCTGATCAACCTCGGCAGTCGCCTGACGCCCCTCGCGATAGTCGCGGGAGTCAATCGTCTTTCTCGGATGAGATGAAGCGCGCCGGTTGCCACTGATCGGAACTCAGCGGTTTTCTTCTTAAGCGCGCGTATTGGACGGGTCATGCGCCATGATGTGCTAACGTAAATAGCTTGGAGGATGTCACGTACCTGTTGCTCTTCGGAGCGGGCTGTATCACGTGCCTGCGATAACGCCCTGACCTGATCTTGAAGCTCGACGTTCTCCCTCGTGATCTGCGCGTTCACCTTGTCGTTGTCAGCTGTTAGCCGCTGGAGAAATTCGCGCTCCTGGTTGATTCGGGTTTCAAGTTCGGTCACCGTGCCTCTAAGTTCTTGAAGTTCCCTCAAAAGTCCAGCTTCACGTGTTGCCATTACGGCGGCCCGGTTCTCACCGTCGGCTATCAGTCTGGCAAGCTCGGTTCGCTGCAGGTCCGATTGGCGGCACAACTCCTCGAGCGAAGCAATACGGGCGTCGTTGCCCTCGATTTTTCCGGCCAACGCTTCCATCTCGTCTTGGCGTTTTGCCGCAAGCCGCTCCAAACGCTCGCGGTTGAACGTCTCGCGCTGCTGGCGTACTGCCATCTCCTCGAAAAGTGCATCGGCGAACACAGGTACGCCAGCATCCAGTGCCGCTTTGGCGCGATCAAGCACTACAAGCGCCGAGTCGACCGACTCTGGATGGGAGAGAGCAAGGAGCGACTGATAGGTCTCCCTGACCGCACTGCCGACAAGCGACCTGGGGATGAAATCTGCGGGTGAAGCGGCGTGATGCTGAAGACTCCGGCGCAAGTGCTGATTGATCAATTCTGAGGCGTGATCGCCAACGGGCCAGTTGATGCCGAGTGCGGTCGCGATCTCGTTTGCCACCGACGACCAGTCATCCATCAGTTGCTCGTAGCTGACCAACACCCGGTCCTTGCTGCGCGTCGAAGTTTCGGCGTCCAATACGTGCCGCAGCCAAACCAGCGCCCCATAATTCGCGCAGATCTGATCGCGGCGATCGAGAGATGCCAGCACCGAGAGGGGATTACGATGAATGAGCACAAATCGGGTGGCCACACCCATCTCGGCCAGGATCGATTCATAAAATGGTGCGAATCGGCAGATTCGCGGATCCTTGATCACGAATAGCGAAGCATCTCCGAACTCGGCTGCAATCGCTTCTTTGATAGCGCTTTTGTAATGCGCGAGCTTCGCCGCGTCCAGAGTTGCAGGGTCAAGGGC
Organism: Mesorhizobium sp. B2-1-8; assembly: GCF_006442545.2. Taxonomy (NCBI): domain Bacteria; kingdom Pseudomonadati; phylum Pseudomonadota; class Alphaproteobacteria; order Hyphomicrobiales; family Phyllobacteriaceae; genus Mesorhizobium; species Mesorhizobium sp. B2-1-8. The sequence continues at coordinate 5,292,076 of NZ_CP083952.1, read as the reverse complement.
GCGCCAATCATCCCAACGACTCGACAACTCCGTCAGCATGCTGTCATTGATCTGCACCAGCCGCGCAGGTTCCCAGTGACCCGCCTCATTAGTCGGCGTAGCGTTGATCAGGTGGTGAGGTAGGGCGGCTCCCAAAAGACTCAATACGCGCGTGATTGCACTCGTCCCAGAGCGGTGCATGCCTAAAACGAGGATGCAAACACGCTTCGGTAGAGCCAAGGGGACCATGAACTATCTCCGCATCATCGAACGTTGCTCCAACGATGCCTTCCCCAAATGGCACCCGGCGCATCGTCCATTCGATATGTTCTTTAGACTGCCTATGCTAGTCGAATATCTTCTCATCCGCCCCCGAACGCGAAAATCTTGTAGAAAGATTCTGTGCGTCGGCCAAGGCGGAATGGCGCGCGCCAATAAGATTGTTTTTGCCCGTCATTTTCCGGAAGATACTGGGAAATCTAAAGCTTAGCCACCTTTCCGGCGCGCTTGACCGGCGCCGTCGTCAGCGATTCTATCCGACCGCTCTTGAGCGTCAGTTTCTTCGTGCATACACTTTGTATGAGTGCCTCGCTGTGGCTGGCCAGCACGATGATGCCGGCCTTTTCCGCCAGTTCGTCCATGCGCCTTTTGGCCTTCTCCTGGAAAGAGGCGTCGCCGGCGCCTATCCACTCATCCATCAACAGAATCTCGGGGTCAAGCGCGGTCGCCGCCGAAAAGGCCAGTCTGGCGGCCATGCCTTGGCTGTAAGCCTTGAACGGCAGGTCGATAAAGTCGCCAAGCTCGCTGAAGGCGATGATGTCCTCCATCTTCTCTTCGATCTCGGCTTCCGTCCATCCGCTGATTAACCCGCGCAGCACAATATTCCGGCGCCCGGTGGCCTCCCGTCGAAAGCCTATGTTGATGTTGAAGAGAGCGTCGACCTTGCCTTCGATCGCTATGCTTCCCCCGGAGGGTTCGTAGATTCCATAGAGCACCTTGAGAAGCGTGGTTTTGCCAGCTCCGTTCGGGCCGACAAGGCCTAACCGATCCCCGGCACGGAGTTCGAAACTGACGCCATCGAGCGCCTGCACGAACTGCTTTCGGCCCGAGCCCTCAATTCTACCGCCAGGCCCACCCACGCGCCGATCCGGAGCGGACAGAGTCAGCTTGTCGTGCAGCTTGTAAACAAGGCTGACATTATCCAGCTTGATAGAGACCATGGAAAAACTCAGATGAGGAAGACGACTTGTTTGCGATATCGGCCGAGCAGCAGCAATGCTATCGCCCAGGTAACCAAGGATGCCATGATGGTTACGGCGAAAGCATGGGCTGGAAATTCTCCATTTATGACCGGCAGACGGACGATCTCCAGGAAATAAGTGAAGGGGTTCCATTCGTAGGCATATTTCTGGACAGGGTCTTGGCCCTTGTTCATCCAGAAGACAGGCGTGAAGAACATGCCGACGCGCAGCAGGTTGCCAACGATGAACTGGCTGTCAGGGAAAAAGGCTCCAAGAAACGCGAAGACAGTGATGAGAGGGGGAGTGGCGAACAAGATCAGGAACAATCCTGCCAGGGACCACAGCCATGGCATGCCGAGATGGGAGCCGCTGAATACCAGAATGACAACGCAACCTACGATCGCATAGCCGGCCCTAATAATAGACTGCAAAGCCAGCCGCATTACATATACAAACAAAGGAAGCGTCGTGCCCTCGATGAAGCTCTCTTCACGTTGGAAGAGCGCCACGCTCATGGACATTACTTCCATCAGGTAGAACCACACCAGAAGGCCGATCGCGACATAGGCGGCATAACCAGCGGCATCCTTGCCTGCGGGCTGGAACACGAAAACAAACGTTCCCACAAAGGCGACGTAGTTGACCAAGAGCCAAAGCGGCCCGAGTGTCGTGCGTCTGTGCTGGTCGCCAATGTCTTCATGGGCCAGCGCGACCCAGACCCGGTGTAATTTCATGGCTTTTGAGATGTCGTCAAAAGCGCCGTTTAGTGCCGCAATCATAGCTGGGAGTGTCGCAATCTGTTGTTTCGGCGCATTATCCTTCGCTGGCCATAGCGAACCACCAAGCCCCTCTCTAATAGTCATTTCGATAGGCATATGGCAACGCATTGCGTCGTAACGAGGTCTAAAGCAGAGTCAACTGCGGCAAAACTGGACACATGCTGATGACGTGCGGTCGTTTGTAAGCAATGTCTAATGCCGGCCTCGCAGCAGTTTTCCGCGAATGGGCTTCATGCTTTCCGTTGACCACTCGTTCTCCACAAAAAAACATCTGGCTATGCCTCGCAGCCCGCAGTATGCGATACAGCAGGCGGGGGCCGGAGATGCTACTTGGGAAGTGTGACGGTCGCGAATGATTCTCGTGTTCACACTTTGCTGGTGGTTTCGCCGACAGCCTGGAGTTTAGTACTGCCTAATGAATACTTCCCTGGAAGCTGTGTTCGGACTGAGGCCGGGCATGCGGCGGGCCTTCATCATGGTCCAGGATGTGGTCATGGTCCTGGTCGCGGTCGCGCTCAGCCTTGTCCTGTCGCGATCGGATCTTTCGTTCGGGGCGCTCTCCACGGAGGGGCTTCTCACCTGGGCAAGCATCGTGCTCATCAGCCATCTTCTGTTCAGATATTGCGGCCTCTACACCACGGTCTGGCGCTTCGCCTCGACGCCCGATTTCTTCAACATCCTGAAGAGCTGCGCGATCCTGACATTCGTGCTCTACGCCGTTTCGCTGGCCGTGCGTTCCTTCCAGCCCGTCGCGGGCCTCAACGAGCGCCAGTTCATCGTCTTCCTGCTCGTCTCCTTCACCGTCATCTCGGCGCCCCGGCTGTTCTACCGCTTCCTGCGTGACGGCGCGAGCTGGGGTATTCTGAACGGCAAGGCCGACACGGCGCGGACCAAGCAGGCCCTGTTCGTCGGGCGGCTCGGCGAGGCCGACCTGATCATTCGTTTCACGCGCACGGCGCAGCCCGCCGAGCATTCCATCGCCGGCATCATGGCGACCGAGCGCGGCGCGCCGCTCGGCACGCGCATCCAAGGGGTTCCGGTGGTGGCGACGCGGCCGCGCCTGATCGATGTCCTGGAGGACTATGCGACCGGCAGCAAGAGCCTCGATCTGCTGATCTTCGGCAGCGGCGCCGAGCATGAGATCGAGGAATATTCCGAGCTTGTCCGCGTCGCGCGTCACGGCGACATCGGGGTCGTGCAGTTCGCGGGGCTTTCACAGGTGGGCCAGGAGGGCAAGCTCGTTCTCGATGCCGTCGAGATGGAAACGATCCTGCGCCGCCCGACGGTGCCGTCCGACATCGAGCGCATCGGCGCCTTCGTCGGCGGCAAGCGCGTCCTGGTCACGGGAGGCGCCGGCTCCATCGGGCGTACGCTGGTCAAGCGGTCGTTGGAGCTTGGAGCCGAGGCGGTGCTGGTCGCCGACAATTCTGAATTCGGCATCTTCCAGTTGAGCCAGTATGTCGACGAGAAGGACCATGACCGCCTCAAGGTCCGCATCGTCGATGTCGCGGACAGGCGCCAGATGACGCGCGTCGTCGCGGAGTTCAAACCCGACATCCTCTTCCATGCCGCGGCGTTGAAGCATGTTCCGTTGCTGGAGGAGAACTGGGAATCGGCCATCCAGACCAATGTTTTCGGCACGCTCGTCTGCGCCGAGGTCGCCGCCAGATGCGGCGTGGCGCAATTCGTCATGGTCTCGAGCGACAAGGCCGTCGATCCGACCTCCGTGCTCGGCATCACCAAGCGGGCCGCCGAACAGATCGTCAGCGCCTTGCATGGAACGCCGGCCGGCGAACCGGACGGGCGCCGCGCCGCCACCAAGTTCATCGCCGTGCGCTTCGGCAACGTCTTCGGCAGCAATGGCTCGGTGGCGACCATATTCCAGGCCCAGATCGAGGCCGGCGGGCCGGTCACCATAACGGACCGGCGCATGACGCGCTATTTCATGACTGTCGCCGAGGCCGTCGATCTCGTCATCATGTCGGCGGCCGATGCCGCGTCGCGGCCGGCCGACCAGGACTACGCCGTCTACATGCTCGACATGGGCAAGCCCGTGCCGATCGTCGAGGTCGCCGAAACGATGATCCGCATGGCGGGAAAAAGCCCCTATACGGACATTCCGATCCGCTTTACGGGCATCCGGCCGGGTGAAAAGCTCCACGAGACCCTGCACGGCGAAGACGAGGAATTGGTCGAGCTCAGCATTGCCAAGATCTTTGGCCTCAGCACCGATGTCGCGCGGTGGTCGGATGTCCAGGCAGCACTCGCGGCGCTGCAGCAATCCATGAAGAACCAGGACAAGGCGGCCTCGCTCACCATCCTGGCCGATCTCGACCGCGCGACGAAGACAAGGGCGAACGCGCAGCAGGACGCGGTCCCGAAGACGGCCGGGCAGGCGAGCTAAAGCAATTCCAGGAAAGTCTGTGTTTCGTGGCTCGGAAAACCTCGTGCGCAAGGCGTTTGACATCGGTGGATAAGACAGATCTGCGCATTGCGGTCCTGATGGCCACGAAGGACGGCGCCGCCTTCATCGACGAGCAGCTGCAGTCGCTGCTCGCTCAGTCCCATCCTCTGATCGACCTCTGGGTATCCGACGACGGCTCCGTCGATGGCACGGCTGCCATCATCGAAGCCTGGAAGCCCCGCTGGGCAAAAGGTCGGATAAATCTGGTGGAGGGGCCGCGGCAAGGCTTTGCCGCCAATTTCCGGTCGATGATCCTCGACCCGCGCATCGATGCGGATTGTTACGCCTTCAGCGATCAGGACGATGTCTGGGAGCCCGACAGGCTTGAAAGCGCCCTTGGCTGGATGCAAGCATTCGACGCGGCGCAACCGCTGATGTTCTGCTCGCGAACCGCGACCATGACCGAAACCGGAAGCCTGGTCGGCCATTCGCCGCTGTTTGGCCGTCCGCCGACCTTCCGCAACGCGCTGGTGCAGAGCATTGCCGGCGGCAACACCATCCTGCTCAACCGTGCCGCGCGCGATCTGTTGGCCAGGGCCTCCGCCCGCACCGGTTTCGTCAGCCACGACTGGTGGGCCTATCTTGTTGTCACCGGCGCCGGCGGCGTCGTCCGCTACGATCCGCGGCCATTGGTACGCTACCGCCAGCATGCGGCAAACCTGGTCGGCGCCAATGCATCGTGGCAGGCACGGATCTCGCGGCTCGGCCGCCTGTTCAAGGGCCAGTTCGCGGACTGGACCGATGTCAATCTTGCCGGCCTTGCCGTCAATCGCGATCTCCTTACGAAGGAGGCGCTGGCATGCCTCGACCTGTTCGCGAAAGGTCGGCAAGGCAGCCTTTTCCAACGCCTTGGCGCGCTGCGCAAAAGCGGCGTCTATCGACAGACTTTTGCCGGGACGCTCGGGCTCTATCTCGCCTTCGTGCTGCGTCGTATCTGAATATCGAGACGGCGTGGCGCGCTTGGTCAGGAAGGCGACCTCGTGCTACCGCGTGAAGCCCTGGCAGGGAGCCCTATCGGCCACTCATGAAGACAGACAAGAAAATCTTCGATCTCGCCGGTGCGGCTGTGCTGCTGGTGGCAACCTCTCCCATTCTGTTGCTTGCCATTCTTGCCGTCCGTGCATCGTCACCTGGCCCGGTGATTTTTTCCCAAACGCGGGTTGGCTGCGAAGGCGCGCTCTTTCGCTGCCACAAGTTGCGGACGATGTACCAGGGCACGCCATCCTTGCCCTCGCATGAAACCCCGGTGAGCGCCGTGACATCGGTTGGAAAGGGCTTGCGGAAATTCAAGCTCGACGAGTTGCCGCAGCTCTGGAATGTCCTGCGCGGTGAAATGAGCCTGGTTGGGCCGCGCCCCTGCCTGCCGACCCAGACGGAACTGATCGAATGCCGCAGGCGGCTGGGGGTTTTGCGGGCTCTGCCCGGGATGACGGGCTTGGCCCAGATCAGGGGCATCGACATGTCGAACCCGCAACTTCTGGCCGAAACCGATGCCACCTATCTCAGGACCGCGTCGTTCTGGCTCGACCTTCGGATCCTGTTTGGAACGCTTTATCGCGGCTGAGCTGCCGCGCTATCTCGGTCAGCCGCTCCAGCGTGCTGGTTTCCGGCGCCCAGCCTTGCGAGGCAAGCAGCGAAGGGTCGCATATCTGTGTCGCGGTCAGGCCATCCCAGACCGCCCGCTTGCCAAGCAGTAAGGCGGCCGCCCGCATCGGCCCGGCCGGCACTGTCATCAGGCGCGTCGGCCTACCGAAACCGCGGCGAAAGGCACCGATGATGGCAGCGACGGAAACTGGCGGCACGTCGCTGGCGGTATAGATCTGACGAAGCGGCTGCGAATGGCAAAGCAGATGCCACACCGCCCGTGCCGCCGATTGCGATGACAGCAGCGAGCGGTTTGCCGTCAATGCGCCTGTCGGCATCGGCAGAGCCGTATCGGCGAGCCGCATCAGCGTCGCAAGGTTTCCTTTCATGCCGATCCCGTAGACCGGAGGCAGCCGCAATATGGCGGCGTCGGTGCGGCCATGCGAGGCATAGGCGCCCAGCACCGCAATTTCCGCTTCGCGCTTCGAGCGCCCGTAGGCGTCTTGCGGTTCGGGGACCGTGTCTTCGTCGATCGCTGCGCTGGCACGCGCGCCGATCACGGCCCGGACCGACGAAAGATGGATGAACCGTCCGCTTGCCTGCGTGGCTGCGGCATGCGCCAAACGTGCGCTCAATTGGGCGTTGGCTGCCAGAAAATCGGCTTCGGTGGCATTGCCCTGGTCATTGTTCAGACCCGCGCAATGGACGATATCCGTAACGTCCCTGGTCAGCGCCAGGAAAGCCGCGGCCGGTGCATCGAACCCCGGCATCAGCACGGCGCCGGTCCCCGCATCTAGTCTCTCCGGCTGGCGGGAGGCGAGGCGAAGCTCGACACCGGCCTCACGAAGCCGATGGACCACTTGGCGGCCGATGAAGCCCGTCGCGCCCGTAACCAGGACTTTCATCGTCTCGCCCGGACCGGCTATTGGGCGACTGGCGGAGATGCCAGGCCTTCCACTGCTGGAGCGGCTTGGCCCTTCGCTCGTGACATCGCCTGGGTTTCCACAACTGGTGGAAGGGCTTGCCCTTCCACCAACGCAACCTGGCGCCCACAGGCAAGATATGTTCCCGACACCAGGAAGACCATGAAGACCGAGTCCAGAATGTCATGACCGATCAGGATGCCCGTCATTCCGGCGGTCAGATAGGTGATCACGACGGCGACAATCATGGTGGCACCAAACCGCTCGATCGGATCGGTGCTGTCGCGAAGGACCCGGGCGGCATTTCTGGCGGCAACCACAAAGATCGCTGCCAGCGTCACCGCACCCAGGATCCCGGCCTGCACCAAGGCGGTCAGGAAGCCGTTGTGGAAATGATTGAAACCTTCATCCATCCCAAACTGATCCTGAAAGCCCTGCTTGATCAAGAGCCGGGTGGCGCCCACTCCATGTCCGAAAAATGGCATCTCACGAAATGCCTTCAGCCCGATATCCCAAAGGGCGACGCGCGATCCCAAAGCTGTCGCGTAGTCACCGTGGGCCGCCAGCGCATCCCAGTCGGAGTGCAGAAATTCGACACGCCCCGCTATCGTCTGGAACCCGAAAACCGCGATCGTGACGGCGATCGCGGCCAGCAGCAAAAGCACGCGAACGGCGTTTCTACCTCTCAGCCTCTGCTGGTTGATCAGCAGAACGGCGATACCGGCAATCAGCAGTGCCAGCCAGACAATGCGCGTACCGGAGTAGACGATGGCGATCGTTCCGCCGAGTGCGGCGCAGATGAGGGCGATCCTGTATCTCTCTATGCCGGATAGTGCAGCGGCCACGCAGGTTACCACCGCAAGGCAGAGGACCTCAGCGAAAACGATCGCATTCCCGGCCCCGCCCTCGGCGCGTATACCAAGCCGATACTGCTGGTAGACCGCCAGCAGCAACGCGCCAAAACAGGCCGCCATGCTGGCTAGCACAATGATGCGGACGAGCATTGTCTTTTGCGAAATGCTCCAGGTCGAATAGGAGATGGGAAAAAACAGAAAGGTGATCAGCGGGATAAGATGCCGCGCGTCCTTGACGATCGCGTGGTTGACGAGGGACGCCAGGACATTGCTTGCGCAATAGGCATAGATCGCGATCGTCAGCGCCATCATCGCCCGGTCGACATTGAAGCGTCTTCTCTTCAAGGCAATCAACAGGACGGACCACAGGCCGCCCCCATTGAACACGAAGCTGACCACCGATCCCAGGACCGGAGGGGAAAAGAAGCAGAGAATGGAGAAGTAGATATTGATCCGCGAAGGCGTGAATTGCTGCCTTATGGATGAAAGCCGGTTCAATTTTCGGACCTGCTATCCAGAGGAATTTTATGCGGCACATCGTGTTTGGTCAAACCGAATGCGCTCGCCTCGAAACTGCCCCATGCTTCATCACGCACTTGCCCGCTCTCGAAAAGCGTATAGCGGCTGGGTCGCTGTTTCGATAGTGCGCCAGGATCGATTGCCGCCGAAATCCCGCAGTCGGGCCCAACTGACCCCTGCAGCGTCGCCGCAGCGTCCCTTACAGGCAATATTTTCCCTGCCTTTTCCCGGCCGGAGGGCTTTCAAGCAGAAATTTCCGGGTTTTGCCACAAGCATGGAAAATTCATTCCCGAACGGACTGCTGCCGGGCTCGTCTTGCATTGTTCTGGGCCGCGACGATCTGCTAGAACGCCCGCACGAAACACTTTGTCCAGAAGCGAAGCTTGAACCGGGCGCAAAAGGCTCGATGATTTGATGCAGGATCTTCTGTTGCAAGGCATGAGAGAACGCTCACGGTCCATGATATCAGCGCTTACGCATCTGCAGCGGCTTGAAGCCGAATCCATTCACATATTCCGCGAGGTCGCGGCCGCCTTCGCCAAGCCGGTCATGCTCTATTCCGTCGGCAAGGATTCGTCGGTGCTGATGCATCTGGCGATGAAGGCGTTCTATCCGGCCAAGCCGCCATTCCCCTTTCTTCACGTCGACACCACCTGGAAATTCCGCGAGATGATCGCATTTCGCGATCAGATGGCGCAGAAGTTGGGCTTCGACCTTCTGGTTCATGTCAACGAAGACGGCGTGCGCGACAACATCAATCCGTTCGATCATGGTTCGAACACCCATACCCATGTGATGAAGACCGTGGCGTTGCGCCAGGCGCTCGACAAATACGGCTTCGATGCGGCCTTTGGCGGCGCCCGTCGCGACGAGGAGAAGTCGCGCGCCAAGGAGCGCATCTTCTCTTTCCGCAATGCCCAACATGTATGGGATCCGAAGAACCAGCGGCCCGAAATGTGGAAGATTTTCAACACACGTATCGCGCAGGGAGAATCGATCCGCGTCTTTCCCTTGTCGAACTGGACCGAACTCGACATCTGGCAGTACATTCTGCAGGAAAACATCCCGATCGTACCGCTCTATTTCGCCAAGCAGCGGCCGGTTGTCGAACGCGATGGCATGTTGATCCTCAAGGACGATGATCGCATGAAGCTGCTGCCTGGCGAGGTCGTGGAGGACCGGTTGGTGCGGTTCCGCACGCTTGGCTGCTATCCGCTGACCGGCGCCATCGAATCCGACGCCGACACGCTCGAAGCCATCGTTGGCGAGATGCTGACGGCACGCACATCCGAACGGCAGGGTCGCCTGATCGACCGCGATGAAGCCGGTTCGATGGAAAAGAAGAAGCGCGAGGGGTATTTCTGACCATGCGCCACATCATGGCAAAAAGCCTCGCTCCCACGGACGGCGTCCGCGATTATCTGTCCGCGCAGGAGAAGAAATCGCTGCTGCGCTTCCTGACCTGCGGTTCGGTGGATGATGGCAAGTCGACGTTGATCGGACGCCTGCTGTCCGACACCAAGCAGATTTTCGAGGATCAGCTCGCCGCGCTCGAACGCGATTCGCGCAAGCACGGCACGACGGGCGACGACATTGACTTCGCGCTGCTGGTCGACGGCCTAGAGGCTGAGCGCGAGCAGGGCATCACCATCGACGTCGCCTACCGCTTCTTCGCCACGCCAAAGCGCAAGTTCATCGTCGCCGACACGCCCGGCCACGAACAATACACCCGCAACATGGCGACCGGTGCCTCGACCGCCGATCTGGCGATCGTGCTGATCGATGCCCGGCAGGGGGTGCTGCGCCAGACAAGGCGCCATTCGATCATCGCCTCGCTGCTCGGCATCCGCCACATCGTGCTGGCGGTCAACAAGATCGATCTCGTCGATTTCGACCAGGCGGTCTTCGACGGGATTGTCGAGGACTACGGACAGTTCTCGCGCGATCTCGGTTTCCAGACCATCGCGCCGATCCCGATGTCGGCCCGCTACGGCGATAACGTCAGCGCCCGCTCCCAAAACACGCATTGGTATTCCGGCCCGACGCTGATCGAGCATCTCGAAACCGTCTCGGTCGACGAAGCCACGGCCGAGTTGCCGTTTCGCTTTCCGGTTCAGTACGTCAACCGCCCCAATCTCGATTTTCGCGGTTTTGCCGGCACCATTGCGTCCGGTACCATTGCGCAGGGCGACGAGGTCGTCGTCGCCAAATCGGGCAAGTCCTCGCGTGTCAAACGCATCGTCGCCTACGGCGGCGATCTCAAACAGGCGGTGGCCGGCCAGGCCATAACGCTCGTCCTTGACGACGAGGTCGAGGTTTCCAGGGGCAACATGCTGGTTTCGCCGGCCGCACGGCCGCAGGTCGCCGATCAGTTCGCCGCCAACATCGTCTGGTTCGACGAGCACGCGCTTCTGCCGGGCCGGTCTTACATCCTGCGCACCGAGACCGATCAGACCAGCGCCACCGTCACCGACTTGAAATACCGCATCAACGTCAACGACTTTGCCCATGAGGCGGCCAAGTCGCTTGAGATGAATGAGGTCGGTATCTGCAACATTTCGACGCGGGCGCCGATCGCCTTCGATCCGTTTGGCGAGAACCGTACCACTGGCGCCTTTATCCTGATCGATCGCATCAGCAACGCCACGGTTGGCGCAGGCATGATCGTGCACTCGCTGCGTCGCGCCGAAAACATCCATTGGCAATCGCTCGATGTCGGCAAGCGCGTGCGCGCCGACATGAAGAACCAGCGGCCCGCCGTGTTCTGGTTCACCGGGCTTTCGGGCTCCGGTAAGTCGACCATCGCCAACCTGTTCGAGAGGAAGCTGTTCGCCACTGGCCGCCATACCTATATTCTCGATGGCGACAATGTCCGTCACGGTCTCAACCGCGACCTCGGATTCACCGACGCCGATCGCGTCGAGAACATTCGCCGCGTCGCCGAAGTGGCCAGGCTGATGGCCGACGCCGGGCTGATCGTCATTGTCTCCTTCATTTCGCCGTTCAGCGCCGAGCGGCGCATGGCCAGGGAATTGATGGCAGATGGCGAGTTCATCGAGGTGTTTGTCGACACGCCGTTCGAGGAATGCGCCAGGCGTGATCCGAAGGGCCTCTACGCCCGCGCGCTGAATGGCGAGATCAAGAATTTCACCGGTGTCGATTCTCCTTACGAGGCACCGGAGAAACCGGAGATCCATCTGAAGACGCTCGGCAAGTCGGCTGAAGAGATGGTAGATGCCCTGGAACACTGGCTGAACGAGCGTGACATTGCCGAAGACCAATATGACAATGGCGGCGGCATCTGACGACACGTCGATGCTTGAAATCTTCGAGCGGCTGGCGCTAGCCGCCGGGCGCGAGGTCATGCGTGTGTTTCACGCCGGCTGCGCGGTCGACAGCAAATCGGATTCCTCGCCGGTGACCGAGGCGGACCGCGAGAGCGAGAAGATCATTCTCGCCGGCCTGCGCGCGGAATTCCCCGACATTCCCTGCGTGGCCGAGGAGGAAGCGGCGGCCGGTGTCTTGGCGGGCGAACTTGGCGAGGCCTTCTTCCTCGTTGATCCGCTTGACGGCACCAAGGAATTCGTCAACCGGCGCACCGACTTCACCGTCAACATCGCGCTTGTCCGCCATGGCGTGCCGGAAGTCGGCGTCGTCTTCGCGCCATGCAGCGGCCGCTTCTTTTCCGGTCTGCCGGGCAGGGCGGAAGCCCTCGAAGTCGATGGCGACTACCAGATCGTTTCTCGCCGGCCGATTTCCGTGAGAACGGCCGCGACGCCGCTGGCCGTGGTTGCCAGCCGCTCGCACAATACCCCGGAAACCGAAGCCTATATTCGCGACCTTGGTGCCGCCGAAATCGTCTCGGTCGGTTCGTCGCTGAAATTCTGCCTCCTCGCCAATGGCGAGGCGGATGTCTATCCGCGCTTCGGCCGCACCATGGAATGGGACACGGCGGCGGGTGACGCGGTGCTGCGTGCCGCCGGCGGCACGACACGCACGCTGGACGGCAAGCCCTTGGCCTATGGCAAGCGTAACCAGGGCGATGACGAGGACTTCGCCAATCCGCATTTCATCGCCAGCGGCAGGATTGCAACCGGAGGACGTATCGAACGTTGAGGTGCCTCCGTCGATGACCTATCCTGTATCGGCGTTCCCTGAGTCGGTAGTTGAATGTCCTTTTTTCAGAAATGCCATACCGTCATTTTGGGCGGGTTTCCGGTATGGACCAGCAGTCGTGACGAAATAGTCCTTAGGATGTTGCTGGGCCTCTACGCCCTCTCTCCCGCCCTTTTCGTCTTCATCGAAATGTCTCCGACGGCCCTGGCACTTGTCGCGGGTGTCATGGGCGCTCTTGCCCTTTTGACGAAGGGTGCACGCTTTGGCCGGGCTACGACAGGCCTTGCCGTCACTCTGGCCCTGTTGTCCGGCTTTGTCCTGTCGAGCGCCCTGTGGTCGGTCAACCCGAGCCGCTCTCTCATGGCGGCGAAGGACGTCTTTGGCTACTCGGTCGCCGCCATCCTGCTGTTCGAGTGCATTCTGGCGCTTCCGAGCGCTCAACGCGACCGGCTCGCGCGGGTCTCATTGGTCGGCATGCTGATCGGCCTGGTGTCGGTGATGGGTTGGGAACTGTATTTTGCGTTTTTGACCGAAGATCCACGATTTGTGGGAAATGTTTTCACCCTCCACAAGATCACGGTCTACGGAGCTTTTTTTGCCGTCATATTTCTTACCCAGCCGAGGCTGGTCTGGAAGGGGCTCGCGGCTCTCTTTGCCGTGCTGACATTGTTCTACGGTCAATCGACCGGCGTCAATCTGGCGATTGTCTTCGTGGCGGCGATGTTTGTCATGCCCGCGAAATACCGCCAACACGCCTTGGTCGGATTCTTCGCCGTCTACCTGTCTCTTGCCCTGATCGCCCCCTTCGTCGTCTCGCCGCTGTTCGCCTACCTCAAAACGACGGGATTGCTGACTTTCTATCCAGGAACGTTCGCCGCGCGCCTTGATCTTTGGCAGATGATCTCGCCCCACATTGCGGAGCAGCCGTTTCTCGGCCATGGCGCCAATACGATGAGAAACGCGGTCGGGGTTGTCGTGAGTCCAACATATTATGCGCAGATGGATCTCCCAAGCGCACACAATATCGTATTCGATTTGTGGTACGAGTTGGGAGCGTTGGGCATCATTGTGTACGGGCTGCTCCTGGGAGCGATCATAAGAATGATCGGCGGTTTGAGCGGCCCCGGACATTTCATAGCCAGCAGCTACCTGATCATAGCTGTGGTCGAACTGTCGGTCGACCATCGGATCTGGTTGTCATGGGTGCTGGGCACTTTGGTCTTCACAGCGGGCATCTGCATATTGCAGTGCCGTTCCGTGACCCGGCCGGGAATGGAAGACCGGATCGCAAGACGCGCGGCGAGCTTCTCAAAATAACGGCGCGAAGCGCACGTCCTGCGCCCCGCCACCCTGTGCCGACGAGGTGTCGGCCTTCTGGTATCCGACGCCTATTCGGCCGCGGCCTGCGCCGAGTTCGAGCCGATATAGTTGCGGATCGTTTCGATGATCCGGTCTTGGTCGGTCTCGCTGAGATAGGGATGCATCGGCAGGCAGAGGATACGTTTCGGCAGGTCCTCCGAAACGGCAAGACCGGTCGGTGTGCGCGGATAGTCGCGATAGGCGATCTGCTCATGCAGCGGCTTGACGTAGTAGATGACAGACGGGATGCCCTTTTCGCTCAGATGCGCTCTAAGGCCGTCGCGTTTGGGCGTTTCGATCGCGTATTGCGCCCAGGCCGAGCGGCTGCCATCCAGGTTGCGGGCGGCGGTGACGATGTCGCCGAGGCCTTCTGCGTAGCGCTGGGCTACCACCTGCCGCGCCACCATTTCTTCCTCGAGGATAGCGAGCTTCTCGATCAGGATTGCCGCCTGCAGCGTGTCGAGCCGTGAATTGATGCCGACGCGGATGTTGTCGTACTGCGTCTCGCCCTTGCCGTGGAAAGCAAAGGAACGCAGCGCGTCGGCCAGAGCATCGTCATTGGTGAACATCGCGCCGCCGTCGCCATAGCAGCCGAGCGGCTTGGCCGGATAGAAGCTGGTCGAGCCGACATGGCCGAACGCGCCGCACATCCTGCCTTCTAGCGAGCCACCCATGGACTGGGCGGCATCCTCGATCACCAACAAGCCTTCGCGATTGGCGATAGCCATGATCGCCTCATAGTCGGCGGCAAGACCGAACAGGTCGACGGGGATGATCGCCTTCGGCTTCAGTCGGCCTTCCTTCTTGATGGCCGCGATCGCCGCCTCGAGGCTGGCGATGTCGATGTTGTAGGTCTTCGGATCGACATCGACGAAAACCGGCTCGGCCTTGGCCAGCGCCACCACTTCTGCCGTGGCGGCGAAGGTGAAGCTCGGCACGAACACCGCGTCACCTGGGCCGATGCCGGCGGCAAACAGCGGCAAAAGCAGTGCGTCGGTGCCGTTGGCGCAGGCAACCACGTGCTTGACGCCGACATAGGCGGCGAGCTTCTTCTCGAATTCGGCGACCTGGGGGCCAAGGATGTAGCGGCCATCCTCGACGACGTGGTCGATCGCGGCTTTCAGCCGGTCGCGGATTCGTTCGCGCTGCGCGCCAAGATCGATGAACTGCATGTCGGCCTCAATACCTGCCAATAACCGGCCCGCTGGTACCAGACTTGGCGCGGCTGAAAAAGCCGGCTGCGGACCGGGCATCGGGTGCAAGTGTCGCAGCCCGTTACCGTGTTTCGCCGGCGCATTGCCCCAAAAAGCCCGGAATCCGGGATTGGCGGTGCAATTCAGGCCATTTTTATCGCGGTTTTCCGGCGCATCGAAACATAAAGTGATCGCGCTGGAGAGTCGATCAGCCGATCTCGTGCCGCCAGGGCGGATTGGCGCCGGCTCGTGATACCGTCACGGCCGCCGCCTTGGCGCCGAGCGCCAAGGCCTTGCGGATGGCATCTTCGGACAGGCCGGAAATCGCGGCCTTCGTCAACAGGCCTTGCTCATGCAGGGAGGCAAGGATGCCGGCGTTGAACGTGTCTCCGGCGCCGACGGTGTCCACCACCTTCACCGTCTCCGGCATGACTGTGACACGGTGTTGCTTGCTGTAGCCAACGGCACCTTGGCTGCCATGCGTGACGACGATCAGCTTCGGGCCGCGGTCGAGCCAATTGCGCACGACATCCTCGTGCGAACCGGCTTCGCCGAACCAGTTTAGGTCTTCGTCCGACAGTTTGACGATGTCGGCCATCGCCATCATCTCCCGGATGCGTCCGAGGTGCTTGGCCTTGTCGGGGATGAAGTTCGGCCGGATGTTGGGATCGAGCATCATCACTCGGGCCTCATGCTCGCGCCGCATGAATTCCTCATAGGCCGAGCCAGCCGGCTCCGAGATCAGGCTGATGGCGCCGAACAGCATCGCCTCGATCTCGCCGCCGAGTTGCGGCAGGTCATCGATGGTCAGCATGCGCCCGGCCGTGTTCTCGTCATAGAAGGTGTAGGTCGCCTGGCCGTTGTTCAGCCGCACGAAGGCCAGTGTCGTCGGCCGGGGCGAGGTGTGCGCGTAGGTTGAACTGACCTTGCTTGCCCCGAGCGCCTCCCTGAACTGACCGCCGAACAGGTCCGACGACAGGCCCGAGAAGAAGCCGGCCGGCGCGCCGAGCCGGCCGAGCGCGATCGCCGTGTTGAAGACAGCGCCGCCGACATAGGGAGCAAAGGCCGGCTCACCCTGCGTGGTGGTGCGCGGCAGCATGTCGATCAAGGCTTCGCCGCAGCAGAGGATCATGGCTTCTTGGTCTCCGGCGGATAGATCACGCCCTTGCGGATGATGATGTTGGCGTAAAGCCGCGGCTCGCTTGTCGCGACGATGGCATGCGCAGATTTGACCCGTGCATAGAAGTCGGCGCCGGCCAGCGCAACCACCTTGCGGCCCGGCGCGCGTTTGGCGCAGATCGCCTCCATTTCACGATGGACAGGATCGGCAAGCGACGGATCGCCTTTCACCGAGGCGCGAAACAGCGCCTCCGGAACGACATCGTCGACCGGAAGCAGCGTAAGTACCGCGTCGAGTACGGGAATGAGGGCATGGCCGTCGGTCCGGATGAGGCGCCTTGCCTGGTCCTGCGCCGGATAGTTCCCGTCGACGAGGGCAATCTCGTCACCATGGCCCATGGCGCGCAATGTTGCCAGAAGCTCCGGACCAAGCAGCGCCGGAATCCCGATCAGCATTTCAGGCGCTCCTGGAGATCGTCGTCGAACCGATCAGGAAGCGTTCGGAAAGCGGCAGGCTGGCGCCGCCGAGCGCCCGGGCATGGATGCCCACGCTTCCCTCGCGGACAGCCGGAAGTTTCAGCCCTTCGCCGTCGATCGCGGCGATTGCCGTCACCACCGCCTCGACCAGCCTGTGGCGCACGGCCTTCGGCATCCAGCCGTCGATCACCGCGGCCTCGAAATCGATGACCGAGGACGCTGCGACGATGGCGTAAGCAAGCGCCTGCGAGGCGCTGGCGATCCACTCGTCGAGTTCGGCGCCGATCTCACCCCAATCCTCGGGTGAGGTCCACAGATAAGACGCCTCGACGCCACGCGCGTTGAGTGTTTTTTCGAGCATGGCGATCGAGGCCACGTCGATCAGCTGGGTCGGCTTTCCATCTGGCCCGGGCACGGGCATGGAGCCGAGCGCGCCGGCATTGCCGGTGGGGCCGCCGAAGAGCCGGCCGTTGAGCACGATGCCGCCGCCGGCAAAGGCGCCGATGTAGAAATAGACGAAGTCCCGTGCCGCGCCCGTCTGGCCGAAGACCAGTTCGGCGCCGCAGGCGGAGGTGGCATCGTTCTGCAGATAGACCGGAAAATCGCACTGCGCCTGGATGTCGCCCCTGATGTCGCGGTGGCGCCATTCGTCCATGACGTCGCGAGGCGCGCCGGCCGTGTCGGCCCAGTTCCACAGTTCGAATGGCATGGCGATGCCGAGTCCGGCAATGCGCTTGTCCTGCGTCGGTGTCAACTCGCCACGCATCGTCTTCATGCCCGCTGTGACGAACTCGACCGTCTCGCGTGGGGCAGGGTAGCGGTAGGAATGCTGCAGCATCGCGCGCACCTGCCCGAGGAAATCGATCAGCACGAGTTCGGCGCTGCGGCGGCCGATCTTGAGACCGATGAAGAAGGCGCCTTCGGGGTTGAGCGCCATGGGGATCGAGGGCTGGCCGATCTTGCCGCGCAAAGGCGCCTGGCGCACGAGCAGGCTCTCTTCCTCCAGTTCGCGCATGATGACCGAGACCGTCTGCGCCGAAAGTCCGGTCATGCGGGCGATGTCGGACTTCGCCAGACTGCCATGCTGGCGCACCAGCGAAAGCACCAGGCGCTCGTTATGGTCGCGCATGCCGCTCTGGTTGGTCCCGCGGTGAATGAGGCTCTCATTCGCTTCGGGCGAACCATGCCTCGCAGTGGCGGTCTCCACCCTGTTCCTCCCGTCGTTTCCCCGGCAATGCTTTTGGGCCAGAATGAGTGAAGCACGCAAGGCTGTCAATAATAAATAAGAGTGATTTAATTATTGACAGATGCCTTGGTCTGGTGTCTGTTTGATCGGGCATCCGCGCTGGGAGAAGTCGCTTGGATGTCGTACGGTGCCGGTTGGCCGGCATTCGAAAATGTTCCACTGGGAGGAAATCGTGACCAATACAAAATTGTTGAAGTCCACCGTTTTTGCGGCGGCCGCGCTGGGTCTGATGGCGTTCGCTTCGTCCGCATCCGCCGCTGGCGTCGGCGCCTGCCTGATCACCAAGACCGACACCAATCCGTTCTTCGTCAAGATGAAAGAGGGCGCGACCGCCAAGGCCAAGGAACTTGGCGTCGATCTCAAGACCTATGCCGGCAAGATCGACGGTGACAGCGAGAGCCAGGTGGCGGCGATCGAAAGCTGCATCGCCGACGGCGCCAAGGGTATTCTGATCACCGCCTCCGACACCAAGGGCATCGTGCCGACGGTGAAGAAGGCGCGCGATGCCGGCCTGCTTGTGATTGCGCTGGATACGCCGCTCGATCCGGTCGACGCCGCCGACGCGACCTTCGCCACCGACAATCTGGAGGCCGGCAAGCTGATTGGCGCCTGGGCGGCCGCTACACTGGGCGACAAGGCTAAGGACGCCAAGATCGGCTTCCTCGACCTGACCCCCTCGCAGCCGACCGTGGACGTTCTGCGCGACCAGGGCTTCATGATGGGCTACGGCATCGACGTGAAGGACCCCAACAAGATCGGCGATGAGACCGATCCGCGCATCGTCGGTCATGATGTGACGAACGGCAACGAGGAAGGCGGCCGCAAGGCGATGGAAAACCTTCTCCAGAAGGACAACACCATCAACGTCATCCACACCATCAACGAGCCGGCCGCGGTCGGCGCCTACCAGGCGCTCAAGGCCGTCGGCCTCGAAAGCCAGGTGCTGATCGTCTCGGTCGACGGCGGTTGCCCCGGCGTGAAGTCGGTCGCCGAAGGCGTCATCGGCGCCACCTCGCAGCAATATCCGCTGCAGATGGCCGCACTCGGCATCGAGGCGATCGCCGCCTTCGCCAAGGACGGCACCAAGCCGAAGCCGACCGAGGGCAAGAACTTCTTCGACACCGGCGTCAACCTCGTCACCGACAAGCCGGCCAAGGGCGTCAAGTCCATCGACACCAAGGAAGGCCTCGCCAAGTGCTGGGGCTGATACTGGCCTGACCGGAACAAAACCGATCGGCCGGGGGCTTGATCCCCGGCCGCATCGGGAGGACGATGCATCACTGTAAACGCGAATAATCCCGGCGGCAGACCGGAAGGCGTGGACGGCGTCAGCGCGTGGCTGAAGCCCTACGGGGAGGAAACATGGCTCAAGCTCAAGAATTCGAGAAGGTTCTCTCGGCCAGCGATACAAGCGTAGCCGCTTTCGACGATCACAAATCAGCCGTCAAGCGCATCCAGCATTTTCTGCATTCGACGCCGGCCGCGGTGCCGCTGATCGTGCTGCTTCTGTCGGTCATCATCTTCGGCATCGCGATTGGAGGACGGTTCTTCTCGTCCTACACGCTGACGCTGATCCTGCAGCAGATCGCCATCGTCGGCATTCTCGGGGCCGCGCAGACGCTGGTCATCCTGACCGCCGGCATCGACCTGTCGATCGGGGTGATCATGGTGATTTCGGCGGTGATCATGGGCAATTGCGCGGTCAGCTACGGCATGCCGAGCGTGCTCGCCGTGGCGATCGGGCTCGCCGCCGGTGCGGCTTGCGGGCTGCTGAACGGGCTGCTGGTCGCCTATATGAAACTGCCGCCCTTCATCGTGACGCTTGGCACCTGGAACATCGTCATGGCCACGAACTTCATCTATTCGGCCAATGAGACGATCCGCGACACCGACGTCGACAATCAGGCGCCGCTCCTGCATCTGTTTGCCCTGAGCTTCAAGGTCGGCACCGCGGTGCTGACGCTCGGTGTCATTGCCACGGTCGTGCTCGTGCTGGTTCTTTGGTACGTGCTCAACCACACCGCATGGGGCCGTCATGTCTACGCCGTCGGCGACGACCAGGAGGCGGCGAAGCTGTCGGGCATCCAGACCAAGAAGGTGCTGATGACGGTCTACGCCCTTGCCGGGCTGATCGCCGCTTTCGCGGCCTGGGTCTCCATCGGCCGTAACGGCTCGATCTCGCCGTCCGCCGCCGTCACCGACTACAATCTGCAGGCCATCACCGCGACGGTGATCGGCGGTATTTCTCTCTTCGGCGGCCGCGGCTCCATCCTCGGCACCTTGTTCGGCGCGATGATCGTCGGCGTCGTCTCGATGGGCCTCAACATGCTGGGCGCCGATCCGCAATGGAAAGTGCTGCTCACCGGCGTGCTGATCATCGGCGCCGTCGCCATCGACCAATGGATCAGAAAGGTTTCGGCATGACCCAGGAACCCATCCTCACCGCGCGCGGTCTGGTCAAGCGCTATGGCCGCGTCACCGCTCTCGACAATGCCGACTTCGACCTTTACCCCGGCGAAATCCTTGCCGTCATCGGCGACAACGGCGCCGGCAAGTCGTCGCTCATCAAGGCGATTTCCGGCGCGGCCGTGCCGGACGAAGGCGAAATCCGGCTTGAAGGCAAACCCGTTTCCTTCAAATCGCCGATGGAAGCGCGCGAAGCCGGCATCGAAACCGTCTACCAGAATCTCGCGTTGTCGCCGGCGCTGTCGATCGCCGACAACATGTTCCTCGGCCGCGAGATCCGAAAACCCGGCTTCGTCGGCCAGTGGCTTCGCATGCTCGACCGTCCGGCAATGGAAAAGCGCGCCCGCGACAAGCTCACCGAACTCGGCTTGATGACCATCCAGAACATCAGCCAGGCGGTGGAGACGCTGTCGGGCGGCCAACGCCAGGGCGTGGCGGTGGCCCGCGCCGCCGCCTTCGGCTCGAAAATGGTCATCATGGACGAACCGACGGCGGCACTCGGGGTCAAGGAGAGCCGCCGCGTGCTCGAACTGATCCTCGACGTGAAGAAGCGCGGCCTGCCGATCGTGCTGATCTCGCACAACATGCCGCACGTCTTCGAGGTGGCTGACCGTATACACATCCACCGTCTGGGCCGTCGCCTATGCGTCATCGACCCCAAGCAATACACGATGTCCGATGCCGTTGCCTTCATGACCGGGGCAAAAACGCCCCCGGAGGCAGCATTGGCGGCCTGAACTGCCAAGTTGCCGCAGGGTAAGCAGGCAGGGGTGTGCTCTAATCGATTGAAAACATGCTGCAATGCACTAGGATGGGCTGGGAGAAACGGTGAAAGCCGGTATGATCAGGCTAACCGAACGAGAGGCGATATGACATCCGGCATGACGATCGAAGCCCCCGCTCTCGACAATCCCGATCCCAAGACGCTCGCCGAAGAAGTCTTGATGTCGCTCAAATACCGGGTCGGCAAGGACACCACCGTCGCGACCCAGTACGACTGGCTGACCGCCTCGATCAAGGTCGTGCGCGACCGCGTCGTCGACCATTGGATGCAGGCGACCAAGGAAGCCTACGACCAGAAGGAAAAGCGCGTTTATTACCTCTCGCTCGAATTCCTGATCGGGCGTCTGATGCGCGACGCCTTTTCCAATCTCGGCCTGATGGAGAACATGCGTGAGGCGCTGTCGTCGCTCGGCGTCGATCTCGACCTGATCGCGGCGCTCGAGCCGGACGCCGCCCTTGGCAATGGCGGCCTTGGCCGGCTCGCCGCCTGTTTCATGGAAAGCATGGCGACCGTCGACATCCCCGCGCATGGCTACGGCATCCGCTATGCCAACGGCATGTTCCGTCAGGAAATCCATGACGGCTGGCAGGTCGAACTGCCCGAGACCTGGCTTGATCACGGCAATCCGTGGGAGTTCGAGCGGCGCGAGCGCTCCTTTGAAGTCGGCTTCGGTGGTTCGGTCGAATCGATCACCTCCAGGGAAGGTCGCCTCGAACGCCACGTCTGGAAACCGAGGGAGCATGTTCTGGCGGTCGCCTACGACACGCCGGTGGCCGGCTGGCGCGCCAAGCGCGTCAACACGCTGCGCCTTTGGTCCGGCATGCCGATCGACCCGATCCTGCTCGACAAGTTCAACGCCGGCGACCACATCGGCGCGCTGGCCGAAAGCAACAAGGCCGATGCGCTGTCGCGGGTGCTCTATCCAGCCGATTCCCACATGGCCGGGCAGGAACTCAGGCTGCGCCAGGAATACTTCTTCTCCACCGCTTCGCTGCAGGACATCCTGCAGCGGCATCTGAGCCAATATGGCGATCTCAGGTCGCTGCCCGACAAGGCGGCGATCCACCTCAACGACACCCATCCGGCGATCGCCGTGCCCGAGCTGATGCGGCTCTTGATGGATGTCCACGGCATGGATTTCGACCTCGCCTGGGATATCACCAAGCGCACCTTCGGCTACACCAACCACACGCTGCTGCCCGAGGCGCTGGAAAGCTGGCCGGTGCCGCTGTTCGAGCGGCTCCTGCCGCGCCACATGCAGATCGTCTACGCCATCAACGCGCAGGTGCTGCTCGAAGCCCGCGCCACCGATCAGTTCTCGGACGAGCAGATCGGCCGTATCTCATTGATCCAGGAGAATGGCGACCGCCGGGTGCGCATGGGCAATTTGGCCTTTGTCGGTTCGCACTCGATCAACGGCGTGTCGGCGCTGCACACCGAGTTGATGAAGGAGACGGTCTTCGCCGACCTCCACAAACTCTATCCCGACCGCATCAACAACAAGACCAACGGCATCACGCCGCGGCGCTGGCTCATCCAGTGCAATCCGGGCCTCACCGCGCTTGCCCGCGAGGCGATCGGCGACCGCTTCATGGATGACATCGAGGCGATCAAGGGGCTCGATCCTCTCGCCGACGACTCTGCCTTCCGCGAAAAATTCGCCGCTGTGAAGCGCCAGAACAAAGTGAGGCTTGCCAATCTGGTCGCCGATCGCCTCGGCATCAGGCTCGACCCTTCGGCGCTCTTCGACATCCAGGTCAAGCGCATCCACGAATACAAGCGCCAGCTCCTCAACATCCTCGAGGCGATCGCGCTCTATGACCAGATCCGTTCGCATCCCGAGCGCGACTGGATGCCGCGCGTGAAATTCTTCGGCGGCAAGGCCGCGCCCAGCTACCACAACGCCAAGCTGATCATCAAACTGGCCAACGATGTCGCCAGGGTGATCAACAGCGACCCTTCGGTGCGTGGCCTGCTGAAGGTCGTGTTCGTACCGAACTACAATGTCAGCCTGGCGGAGGTGCTGATGCCGGCCGCCGATCTCTCGGAGCAGATCTCGACCGCCGGCATGGAAGCGTCGGGGACCGGCAACATGAAGTTCGCGCTGAACGGCGCGCTGACCATCGGCACGCTCGACGGTGCCAATGTCGAGATCAAGGAGCATGTCGGCGACGACAACATCTTCATCTTCGGCCTGACCACCGAAGAGGTCGCCGAGCGGCGCAACAATGGCTATAGTCCGCGTGGCGTCATCGAAGCATCCTCCGAACTGGCGCAGGCGGTCGCGGCCGTTTCGTCGGGCGTCTTCTCGCCCGATGATCCCAATCGCTATCGCGACCTCATCAATGGCCTTTACGACACCGACTGGTTCATGGTCGCGGCGGATTTCGACGCCTATGCCGCCTGCCAGCGCGATGTCGACGCCGTTTGGCGCAACAGCCCGGACTGGTACGCCCGCGCCATCCGCAACGTCGCCCGCGTCGGCTGGTTCTCCTCCGATCGCACGATCCGCCAATACGCGAAAGAAATCTGGAACGTGCCGGTCTGATGTGATTGCATAAGGCCACGAACGATGGCTGCAAAAACAAACACTTGGTGCCCGGGGAGGGCGACCGCCTGATGAGGAAGCCGCGCGCGACCGCTGCGACAAGCGGGCCGGACGGACTGGCGCCAGCCAGCGATGTTGCGGCGATTGTCGCCGGTACGCACGGCGATCCCTTTGCGGTTCTCGGTGTCCAGGAAGCCGGCAAGAGCCTGTTCGCGCGCTGCTTCGTTCCGCACGCGCAGTCGGTCTCCGCCTATACGCTGACCGGCATCGAGGCAGGCGAATTGACCAGGCGCGACGAAGCCGGTTTCTTCGAGGGCAAGCTGTCGATCAGGAAGCGCCAGCCGCTCCGCTACCACGCGCGCAATGCCGGCGGCGACTGGTGGCTGACCGATCCTTATTCGTTCGGTCCGGTGCTCGGACCGATGGACGATTACTACATCGCCGAGGGTTCGCATCTCAGGCTGTTCGACAAGCTTGGCGCGCATGTCATCGAGCACGAGGGCGCCACCGGCGTGCATTTCGCGGTGTGGGCCCCAAATGCCAGGCGCGTCTCGGTGGTCGGCGATTTCAACGATTGGGACGGACGCCGGCATACGATGCGCGACCGTCGCGACACCGGCATCTGGGAGCTGTTCATTCCCGATATCGGTGCCGGCCGGCCCTATAAATACGAGATCATCGGTCCAGATGGCGTGAGATTGCCGCTGAAAGCCGATCCGTTCGCCTTCAAGTCGGAACTGCGCCCGGCAACCGCCTCGGTAACCGCGGTGCCGCCGGCGCATGCATGGGGTGACGAGGCACATCGCAATTACTGGCGCAACGCCGACCCTCGGCGCGAAGCCATCTCGATCTACGAGGTCCACGCCGGTTCCTGGCAGCTTCGCGACGACGGCACCTTCCTGTCATGGGATGAACTGGCCGACCGGCTGATCCCCTATGTGGTCGAGACCGGTTTCACCCACATCGAATTCCTGCCGATCTCCGAGCATCCCTATGACCCGTCCTGGGGCTATCAGACCACCGGCCTCTACGCGCCATCGGCCCGCTTCGGCGATCCGGACGGCTTTGCCCGCTTCGTCGATGGCGCCCACCGTGCCGGCGTCGGCGTCATCCTCGACTGGGTGCCGGCGCATTTTCCTGTCGATGAGCACGGTCTGGTCCATTTCGACGGCACCGCGCTCTACGAGCATGCCGACCCGCGCAAGGGCTTCCACCCGGACTGGAACACCGCGATCTACAATTTCGGCCGCCGCGAGGTGGTATCGTTCCTCGTCAACAACGCACTGTTCTGGGCGGAAAAGTACCATGTCGACGGTCTTCGCGTCGACGCGGTCGCCTCGATGCTCTACCTCGACTATTCGCGCAAGCAGGGCGAATGGATCCCCAACGAAAAGGGTGGGCGCGAAAACCTCGAAGCGGTCAGCTTCCTGCAGAAGATGAACAAGGAGCTCTACGGGCACCATCCCGGCGTCATGACCATCGCCGAGGAATCGACTTCATGGCCAAAGGTCTCGGCGCCCGTCCATGAAGGCGGACTGGGCTTCGGCTTCAAGTGGAACATGGGCTTCATGCACGACACGCTGGAGTATTTTTCCAAGGAGCCGATTTTCCGCAAGCACCACCACAATGAGCTCACCTTCGGCCTGACCTATGCCTTCTCGGAGAATTTCGTGCTGCCGCTCTCGCATGACGAGGTCGTGCACGGCAAAGGCACGC
This sequence comes from Mesorhizobium sp. B2-1-8, assembly GCF_006442545.2. Taxonomy (NCBI): domain Bacteria; kingdom Pseudomonadati; phylum Pseudomonadota; class Alphaproteobacteria; order Hyphomicrobiales; family Phyllobacteriaceae; genus Mesorhizobium; species Mesorhizobium sp. B2-1-8. Next base: position 5,266,709 of record NZ_CP083952.1, on the reverse strand, counting down.
TGCTCGGCAAGATGGCTGGCGACGACTGGCAGAAATTCGCGACCTTGCGTGCCTATTACGGCTTCATGTGGGGTTATCCCGGCAAGAAGCTGCTGTTCATGGGCCAGGAATTCGCGCAGCGCCGTGAATGGAGCGAAGCGCGCGCGCTTGATTGGAACCTGCTCGATTTCCGCCCGCATCGCGGCGTCTGGCAGACGGTTCGCGATCTCAATTATCTCTACCGTTCACGACCGGCCTTGCATGGCCGCGACTGCGAGCCGGAAGGATTTTCCTGGCTGATCGTCGACGACAGCCAGAATTCGGTTTTCGCCTGGGTGCGCAGCGCTCCCGGCGGCAATCCGGTCGCCGTCATCTCCAATTTCACACCGGTGCCGCGCGACAATTATCGTGTGCCGCTACCGACAGCCGGCAAGTGGCGCGAGATCATCAACACCGACGCTACCGAATATGGCGGCTCCGGCATGGGCAATGGCGGCGTGGTCGAGGCAAGGGCGGAGGGCAAGAGCATCTCGGCAACGATGCTTCTGCCGCCGCTGTCGACGATCATGCTCGAACTCGCCGCCGACTGAACTCGTTAAGGCTGGTCAACGCATAAAGACGAGTAACTTGGGAGGGTATAAATGGCAGACTTGAAAAGAACCCAGCCGCTGGCCCGCGACGCCATGGCCTATGTGTTGGCGGGCGGGCGCGGCAGCCGCCTCAAGGAACTGACCGACCGGCGCGCCAAGCCGGCGGTCTACTTCGGCGGCAAGACGCGCATCATCGATTTCGCGCTCTCCAATGCATTGAACTCCGGCATCCGCCGCCTCGGCGTCGCCACCCAGTACAAGGCGCATTCGCTGATCCGCCACCTGCAGCGCGGCTGGAACTTCCTGCGGCCCGAACGAAACGAGAGCTTCGACATCCTGCCGGCCAGCCAGCGCGTCTCGGAAACGCAGTGGTATGAAGGCACGGCGGACGCCGTCTACCAGAACATCGACATCATCGAGGCCTATGGCCCCGAATACATGGTCATCCTGGCCGGCGATCACATCTACAAGATGGATTACGAGATGATGCTGCGCCAGCATGTCGATGCCGGCGCCGATGTCACGGTCGGCTGCCTCGAAGTGCCGCGCATGGAAGCGACCGGCTTCGGCGTCATGCATGTCGATGCCAAGGACAACATCATCGCCTTCGTCGAAAAGCCCGCCGATCCGCCCGGCATTCCGGGTAATCCGGAATTCGCCTTGGCCTCGATGGGCATCTACGTCTTCAAGACCAAGTTCCTGATGGAACAGTTGCGCCGCGACGCCGCCGAGCCGGGCTCCAGCCGCGATTTCGGCAAGGACATCATCCCCTATATCGTCACGCACGGTAAGGCGATCGCGCACCGCTTCACCAAGTCCTGCGTGCGTTCTACGGCCGAGAACGAGGCCTACTGGCGCGATGTCGGCACGGTCGATGCCTACTGGGAGGCCAATATCGATCTGACCGACGTGACGCCCGAACTCGACCTCTACGACCGCGACTGGCCGATCTGGACCTATGCCGAACTGAAGCCGCCGGCAAAGTTCGTCCATGACGAGGACGGCAGGCGCGGTTCCGCCGTGTCGTCACTGGTTTCGGGCGATTGCATCGTCTCGGGCGCCTCGCTGAAGAAGAGCCTGATCTTCACCGGCGCGCGCATCAATTCCTATTCGACGCTGGAAGAGGTTGTCATGCTGCCCGACGTTCATGTCGGCCGGAACGCAAAGTTGAAGCGCGTCGTCATCGACCACGGTGTAAGGATACCGGAGGGGCTGGTGGTCGGCGAAGATCCCGCGCTCGATGCCAAGCGCTTCCGCGTTTCGGAAAAGGGTATCTGCCTGATCACACAGGACATGATCAACAAGCTGTCACTTTAGGGTGTTTTGTGCATGTCGCAGTCCCAAAGCCGCTGCGCGGTTCCGGGCGACATGGACCAGGAGCGGATCGTTAAGCGCATGCATGTTCTGTCGGTCACGCCCGAAATCTTCCCGCTGATCAAGACCGGCGGGCTTGCCGACGTAACCGGCGCGCTGCCCATCGCCCTCGCGGCCAAGGGCGTGACCATGCGCACGCTCGTTCCGGGCTTTCCCATGGTGATGGGCGCCTTCAAGAAAAAGAGGGCCGTCTATCAGTACCCCTTGCTGCAGGGCGGCAAGGCCTCGGTCCACGCCGTCGAGGTCGCCGGGCTCGACCTCTTCGTGCTCGACGCGCCGCATCTGTTCGACCGCCCCGGCGGTCCCTATGGCAACGCCTCAGGCGCCGATTGGCCGGACAATTGGCGGCGCTTCGCGGCGCTGAGCCAGGCGGGCGCCGATATCGCCGGCGGCGCCATCTCGGGCTACCTGCCTGACATCGTCCATGCTCATGACTGGCAGTCGGCGATGACGCTGGCTTATATGCGCTACGGCAAAGCCGTTGGCATACCCTCGATGATGACCGTCCACAATCTCGCCTTCCAGGGCCAGTTCGGCGCCGGCATCTTCGGCGAGCTCGGCCTGCCGGCCGCGGCGATGGCGCTTGACGGCGTCGAATATTATGGCGGTGTCGGCTTCCTCAAGGCCGGTTTGCAGGCCGCCTGGGCGATCACCACCGTGAGCCCGACCTATGCGCAGGAAATCCGTTCGCCGGAATTCGGCATGGGCCTCGACGGTCTCATCAACATGCGTTCAAGCGATCTCCATGGCATCGTCAATGGCATCGACACCGCCATCTGGGATCCGGCAACCGACAAGCATCTGGTATCGACCTATACGGCCGAAACGTTGAAGGCACGCGCGCCCAACAGGGCCGCCGTCGAGGACCGTTTCGGCCTCGACCGCGACGGCAGCCCGATTGTCTGTGTCGTCAGCCGGCTGACCTGGCAGAAGGGCATGGACATATTGGCGACGGTGGTCGACGGCATCGTCGCGACAGGCGCCAGGCTGGCCATCCTCGGCTCGGGCGACGCCGGCCTCGAAGGCGCACTGCTGGCCGCGGCCGCACGCCACCGTGGTCGCATCGGCGTGGTCGTCGGCTATGACGAGGGGCTGTCGCACATCATGCAGGGCGGCTGCGACGCCATCGTTATTCCCTCGCGCTTCGAACCTTGCGGACTGACGCAGCTTTACGGCCTGCGCTATGGCTGCGTGCCGGTCGTCGCCCGCACCGGCGGCCTCGCCGATACCATCATCGATGCCAATGAAGCAGCGTTTGGCGCCGGCGTGGCGACCGGGTTCCAGTTTGCGCCCAACAATGGCGGCGCGCTGCTCCACGCCATCCGCCGGCTGGCCGACGCCTACGGCAGTTCAGCAACCTTCGAGACCATCCAGCGCCAAGGCATGAAGAGCGATGTGTCGTGGGATCGAAGCGCCGAAAAATACGTCGAACTCTATCGCCTGCTGCTTTCGAAAAGGGTTTCCTGAAGCATGATACGCACCGTCCCCACCAAGCCCTATTCCGACCAGAAGCCCGGCACGTCGGGACTGCGCAAGAAGGTGCCGGTGTTCCAGCAGGAGCACTATGCCGAGAACTTCATCCAGTCGATCTTCGACGCGCTCAACGGATTTGCCGGCAAGACCCTGGTGATCGGCGGCGACGGCCGCTACTACAACCGCGAGGTCATCCAGACGGCCATCGCCATGGCCGCCGCCAACGGTTTCGGCAAGGTGATGGTCGGGCAAGGCGGTATCCTGTCGACGCCGGCGGCCTCACATGTCATCCGCAAATACAAGACCTTCGGCGGCATCATCCTGTCGGCCAGCCACAATCCCGGCGGCCCGCACGAGGACTTCGGCATCAAGTACAATGCCGGCAATGGCGGCCCGGCGCCGGAAAAGCTGACCGACGCCATCTTTGCCAAGACCAAGGCGATATCGAGCTTCAAGATCGCCGACATCGATCCGATCGACATCGATACGGTCGGGACCGTCAAGGCTGCGGGCATGACCGTCGAGATCATCGATCCGGTCACCGACTATGCCGAGCTGATGGAGAGCCTGTTCGATTTCGATGCGCTGCGCAAACTGTTCAAGTCGGGCTTTCGCATGCGCTTCGACGCCATGCATGCGGTGACCGGACCCTACGCCAAGGAAATCCTCGAGAACCGCCTCGGCGCACCGAACGGCACCTGCCGCAATTTCAAGCCGTTGCCGGATTTCGGCGGTCATCACCCCGATCCCAACCTGGTCCATGCCAAGCACCTCTATGACGAGATGATGGGACCGGATGCGCCGGATTTCGGCGCTGCATCCGACGGTGACGGTGACCGCAACTTGATCATCGGCAAGGGTATTTTCGTCACCCCGTCGGATTCGGTCGCCATGCTCGCCGCCAATGCCCACCTGGCGCCGGGCTACAAGGACGGGCTGAAAGGCATCGCCCGTTCGATGCCGACGAGCGGTGCCGCCGACCGCGTTGCCCACAAGCTCGGTATCGGCATGTACGAGACGCCGACCGGCTGGAAGTTCTTCGGCAATTTGCTCGACGCCGGCATGGCGACGATCTGCGGTGAGGAAAGCGCCGGCACCGGCTCCAACCATGTCCGCGAAAAGGACGGTCTGTGGGCGGTGCTCCTGTGGCTCAACATCCTGGCCGCGCGCGGCGAAAGCTGCAAGCAGGTCGTCACCGAGCACTGGGCGGCCTATGGGCGCAACTACTATTCGAGGCATGACTATGAGGAGGTCGAGAGTGAGCGCGCCAATGCGCTGGTCGACGACCTCAGGGCCAAGCTCGGCTCGCTGCCGGGAACCAGCGTTCGTGGCCTGAAGATCGCCAATGCCGACGATTTTGCCTATCACGACCCGGTCGACGGCTCGACGAGCGAGCACCAGGGCATAAGGGTGTTGTTCGAAGGCGACTCACGCGTCGTCTTCCGCCTCTCCGGCACCGGCACTTCGGGCGCGACCCTGCGCGTCTATATCGAGCGCTACGAGCCGGATAAGGCAAGGCACGATCTCGACACGCAGGAGGCGCTCGCCGATCTCATCGCCGCCGCCGACGACATTGCCGGGATCAAGAGCCACACCGGCCGCAACAAGCCCAGCGTGATTACTTGAGGGTGGCGGATGAGGCCGTCCCTTCTCCCACAAGGGGAGAAGGGAAGGCGCGCGCATGACGTCGCTCGGCGCCACCATCACCCCCGAAGGCATCCGCTTCGCCGCATGGTCCTCGTCGGCCCGTCGCCTCTGGGTTTCGGTCTTCGACGAGCACGGAAATCGCGAACACGATCGCCTGGAGCTGAAGCCGGAAGGCGACGGCGTGCACGCACTCTTCGTCTCCGGCCTGACCGCGGGCGTGCGCTATGGCCTGCGTGCCGATGGGGACTATGCACCCGAGCGTGGGCTGTGGTTCGACCCCGACAAGCTGCTGACCGATCCTTACGCCGTCGAAATCGACCGGCCCTACGCCTATCACCGGCGGCTCGCCGCGCGGCGCTATGAGGGCGCCGACACCGCGTCGCTGATGCCCAAGACCGTGGCCAAGGCCTTGCCCACGGCTCCGCCGGTCCTGCCGCCGCTGTTTCGTCCGGGCGGCCTGATCTACGAACTGAATGTCCGCGCCTTCACCAAGCTCCACCCGGATGTGCCGGAAGAAACGCGCGGTACGATCGCCGCACTTGCCCATCCAGCCATCATCGAGCATCTGCAAAGGATCGGCGTCTCCGCTGTCGAACTGATGCCCGTGACGGCGTCGATCGACGAGCGGCATCTGCCGCCGCTGGGCCTAAGCAACGCCTGGGGCTACAATCCAGTCACCTTCATGGCGCTCGACCCTCGCCTGGCGCCCGGCGGTCTGAAGGAATTGCAGGACACGGTCGCCGTGCTGCGCCGGGCCGGCATCGGCACCATTCTCGACCTCGTCTTCAACCACACCGGCGAAAGCGACAGGCTGGGGCCGACGCTCTCGCTACGCGGCCTCGACAACCAGGCCTACTATCGGCACCGGCCGGATGGCGGACTGGTCAATGATACTGGGACCGGCAACACGATCGCCTGCGACCATCTGATGGTGCGGGAAATGGTGCTCGACACACTCCGTCATTTCGTGCGCCAGGCCGGCCTCGACGGCTTCCGGTTCGATCTGGCCCCGGTGCTGGGCCGGGTCGATGGCGCCTTCGATCCGGAAGCGCCGCTGCTGCGGGCCATCACCCATGATCCGCTGCTTTGCGATCGCGTGCTGATCGCCGAGCCTTGGGATATCGGGGCAAACGGCTATCAACTGGGCAATTTCCGGCCCCCGTTCCTTGAGTGGAACGATCGCTACCGCGACGATGTCAGACGTTTCTGGCGCGGCGATGCCGGCATGGTCGGTGCTCTCGCCACGCGCCTTGCCGGTTCGTCCGACGTGTTCAACGGGGCAGGGGAGCCAACAAGCCGCAGCGTGAACTTTATCGCCGCCCATGATGGCATGACGCTGGCCGACATTGTCACCTATGAGCGCAAGCACAACGCGGCCAATGGCGAGCAGAACCGCGACGGCCATAGCGAAAACCTGTCCTGGAACAATGGCGCCGAAGGCGAGACGGACGGCGTGGCGATCATCAAGGCGCGCTTCGACGACCACCGCGCGCTGCTCGCCACGCTGTTCGCCTCTCGCGGCACCATCATGCTGACAGCAGGCGACGAGTTCGGCCGCACCCAGAAGGGCAACAACAACGCCTATGCGCAGGACAATGCCATCACCTGGCTGGACTGGGCAGGCCGCGACCAGGCACTGGAGCGTTACGCGTCGGCGCTGGCGGAACTTCGCCAGGCGGTGTCGGCACTGTCGGGCACGCGTTTCCTGACCGGAGAACCCGAGGCTTCGGGCGTTCCCGACGTCGCTTGGCTGACCGAAACCGGTGAGCTGCTAGACGAGAGCGGCTGGAACGACTCCAGCCGGCATCGCCTCGTCATGCTGCTTGGCGGCGAGGATGGCAGGCTTGCCGTCATGATCAATGGCGACCGCCGCCAATGCGTCTTCACTTTGCCGGCGCGGGATGGCTTCCGGTGGCGCCCGGCAATCGAGACGCAGGCGATCGACCTCCTGCGCCCGCTGCCGGGCCGCAGCGTCAATTTCATGATCGAGCGCCGGACCGGAAACGGCGGCGCAAGGAGGGTTTTTGATGACCGGTGAGAATGTGGAGCAGGGAGCCGAGTGGTGGCGAGGGTGCGTCATCTACCAAGTCTATCCGCGCTCTTTCCAGGACACCACCGGCGATGGTAGCGGCGATCTCGGCGGCATCACGTCGAGGCTCGCCCATATCGCTTCGCTCGGCGTCGATGCCGTCTGGCTGTCGCCCTTTTTCAAGTCGCCGATGGCCGACATGGGCTATGATGTATCGGACTATCGCGACGTCGACCCGATGTTCGGCACGTTGGCGGATTTCGACGCGCTGGTTGCCGAAGCGCACAGGCTCGGCCTGAAGATCGTCATTGATCAGGTGCTGTCGCATTCATCCGACAAGCATGAATGGTTCATCGAAAGCCGCGCCAGCCGCGACAATGCCAAGGCCGACTGGTACGTCTGGGCCGACGCCAGGCCGGACGGCGGCGCGCCCAACAATTGGCTGTCGGTCTTCGGGGGACCGTCCTGGGAGTGGGACGCGACCCGTCGGCAATATTACATGCACAATTTCCTCGCCTCGCAGCCGGATCTCAATTTCCACAACCCGGACGTCCAGGACGCGTTGCTGGACACGGTGCGGTTCTGGTTGGAGCGCGGTGTCGACGGCTTCCGGCTCGACACGGTCAATTATTATGTCCACGACCGCTGGCTGCGCAGCAATCCGCCCTTGGCTTCGAGCGTTGCCGGCACCAACACAGAGACCAATACCTACCTCTATCAGGAGCATCTGTTCGACAAGACGCAGCCGGAAAACCTGGCGTTCCTCAAGCGCTTCCGGGCATTGCTGGACGAGTATGAGGGCCGCGCCGCCGTCGGCGAGATCGGCGATGAAGGCCGCTCGCTGCAGACGCTCGCCGCCTACACCTCCGGCGGCGACAAGCTTCAGATGAGCTACACTTTCGACCTGCTCGGTTCGCAGTTTTCGGCGGCGCATGTACGCGGCTGCGTCGAAGCCTTCGAGAGCGCGGTTGCCGACGGCTGGGTCTGCTGGGCATTCTCCAACCATGACGTGGTGCGCCATGTCAGCCGCTGGATACGCCCAGGTGGCGATCCCGACCTTATGGCCAGATTCTCGATCATGCTGCTCGCCTGCCTGCGCGGCTCGATCTGCCTCTATCAGGGCGAGGAGCTCGGCCTTGAGGAAGCGGAGCTTGCCTATGAGGATCTGCGCGATCCCGTCGGCATCCGTTTCTGGCCCGGCGTCAAGGGCAGGGATGGCTGCCGCACGCCGATGGTCTGGGAGGCAGGCGCCGACAATGCGGGCTTTTCTACCGCAAAACCCTGGCTGCCTGTGCCGGCAAGCCATCGCGCCCGCGCGGTCGATGTGCAGAACGGCGAGGAGCAATCGGTGCTGTCGGCCTACCGCTCGGCGCTCGCTTTGCGTAAACAGCACCCTGCGCTGGTCGGTGGGTCGATCAGCTTTCTCGACACCGAGGGCGACGTGCTCGCCTTCATCCGCGAGGGTGGCGGAGAAAGGCTGCTCTGTGTCTTCAATTTCGCCGGAGAGCCGGCGACTTGGCCGTTGCCTGAGGATATCGGAACTGTCGCGGCCGTCCTGGGCGGGACCACTTCCGTCGAGGAAAACGCGCTCTCGCTGCCTGCTCTCGGCTGCTTCCTCGGTCGGCTCGACTGATTGGCGCTTCGGTTGTGGCCAAGCGGTCCTACTGAACGAGCACTGCCCGTCCGCAGGTCGCACCGGTGACGCGCACGTCGGCCTGGCCGACACCGACGCCCAGGGCTGACAACACATTGTAGAGCAGGTCGTCGACGGGCGCCGTCACAGTGTTGAGCAGGGCCACCATTGCCGGTTTGACAGTTCCGAGCAGGGCAGTCACATCGATCCCAAGGCCAAGCACATTGGCCGAAAGCGACAGGTTGTTGACCAGCGACGTGGTGAGCGGCTGCGAGATGTTTCGCGTCGAAACGGTCTTCACCGTCTTGTTGGCGATGTCGGTCGCGTTGAAGGTCAGGGTCTGCGGGCTGTTGTTGGTGATCGCGGTCGCGGCCGAACCCATCACCTGAATCAACGGCATCAACAGCAGCTTAACATCGGCGATGTCCGCGTTCGTAAAGGTCTGAGGCTGGCTGAAGTCGGCGAAGCCCGAGGGATTGTTGCTGTTGGCCAGGTTCAACTGGGCAATGCCGGGGTGCGCGGCGATGGAAACGCTGATGCTGGACGGGCCTGTCGGGCACGTGATGTCGGTCAGCTTGGCCTCGGCATAGGCGACTTCCACGTTGAGCGGCAGATTGACGGCGAGCAGGCTGATGCCGCCGGCCAGGCCGGGCTGCCGATACCGACGGAGGCCGTCAGTTTGATACGTGTCTGGGCGGTCCGCACGACAGTGCCGATGCCATCGAGCGCCAGCCATGGCGAGGATTGGATCGGCTCCCCGATGGCGATGCTGAGCTTGGTGGAGAGCAGTCCCGGGATGGTGGCGCCGAGATCGACCGCGGCCTGGTTGGTGCCGTTGGCGAGTACGGCCGCCGCCGTCAGCATCCCCATGGCGCTTGCGTCCACGCCAAGGCCGGATGGCTGTTGCCCAAGGCCCAGGCTGCCGACGGAACCAAGGTCGACAAGACTGCTGAGCGGGATCTTGACGGTGCTGGTCGACTTGGTGGCGATAGTCTGCAGGGCGACCTTGGCGGTGTTGCCGAGGCCAGGAACATTGGCCATGGCCGTGGCGATCTGGCCGACGGTCGCCTTCGAGGCCAGAACGTCGGAATAGGTGCCGGCCGTGATGTTCAGTTGTGTGCCGAGCGCACTGACGAAGGAAAGCACGCTGACATCGGCCGAGATCAGCCCGTTGTAATCCATGACGCTGAGCGAGATGTTGCCGCCGAGAAGTCCGCTCAAAAGTGCGTTGAGGATGCCGCCATTGACGCTGAGCAATCTCGACCCGACCGAGAATGTCGCCTGCGGCGTCATGCTGGCGGTGGCTTGGGTGCCGATGACCGGAGTGGGAATCAGCGAGCTTGCGAAGTAGCGCTTGGGGATCTTCGCCAAGGTGACCCGGACGGCATTGTAAGGCGTCACGCCCGCCTGGAAGCGCTGGCCGACATTGGCGGTCGATGACGCATATCGGCCCTGCGTAACCGTCACCACCGTCTTCCCGGCGGCTGCTGGGATGGTCTGGCCCGAGCCTTGAACGACGACGCCCGGCATGCCGTTGTCGGTGAGCGTGGTGACGACCGCTGTGTTGACGTTGTTGATGTTCGAGGCGGCGGTGATCGCCGCCAGGTCGACCATCGCCTGGGCTTCCCGGCGCTCGGTGTAGATGGAGGCTTCATCTATGGCCACAGCTGCCAGCGCCAATGCTACCGGCGCGCTCAATGCGGTCATGACGGCGAAGTTCGCCTTCCTGTCTCCCATCATCGACCGTGCAAGCCGGCCGATGCCCTTGCCCGCCCGCTGCAGCATTCAGATACCCCCGACCCTGATCGTTGACTGACGGTTGATGGTCGTCCCTGGCATGGCTATGCCCGGGAACAGATTCCAGATCGGCAGGTTGCGGGCATCCTACGAGACGGACACCACGAATTGGCTTCCGTCGGCCACGCTGTCATTGGCCTGGTAGGTCAGTTTGCTGGCGTCCACGAAGGGGTAGCCGCCAGCGTTGTTGGCGAGATAGCTGGCCACGAGCGTCTGCCGCTCGGTCTGGTTCACCCCGGCAATGGCCGTCCGGGCGGCGTCGGCTGCAATTTGCTGGATCGAGTTAGCGGCGCCAAAATAGATGCCGTATGCAACCATTCCGAGCAAAATAAGGATGAAAAGCGGTGACAGCAGGGCGAACTCGACCGCTGAAGTTCCCGAATCGTCTGTTCGGAACTCGCGCCTTCGGACCCTGGAAATGAGGTTGTGAACCATGGCACCAGCATGCTCAAGTTCGCATGCAGAAAGCGGAAACTCCGGGTGCAACCAAAGGATGCGCTCGATTGAAACGCCTCTCTAATTTAGCCGTTGCTTCTGCGATAATGAGGATTGACTTAGGGTCAATCAGTACTCGGTTGAAAAGAGCTTACCTCCTGTCTAGTCTCCTGCCACCAGCCGTCGGAGGGAACCGGCGGCGCGCTCAAAGGACCAGACATCGGTTCCGGGGCGTCAACACGTAAAGGCGCGCCGATGGCAGCGCCGACAGGGAGAACTTCATGCTGAAAAACATGCTGAAGGCGACGGTATTCGCCACGACCATGACCTTGGCTGCCGGTACGTTCTTGACGCCAGCCTTTGCGGAGACCGTCTATAACAGGGGCACCTCCGCTGAATCGGAGTCGGTCGACCCACACAAGACCTCGACGGTCTATGAAGCCAACGTGCTGCGTGACCTGTTCCAGGGGCTGGTCATGCAGGATGAGAAGGCCAATCTCATTCCGGGCGCCGCCGAAAGCTGGACAGTGTCGGATGACGGCACGGTCTACACCTTCAAGCTGCGCAAAGACGGCATGTGGTCGGATGGCAGCCCGGTGACGGCGGACGACTTCGTCTACTCCTTCCACCGGCTCGAGGATCCGGCGACCGGCGCCGAATACGCCTCGATGCTGTATCCGGTGAAGGGCGCGGAGGACGTCAACACCAAGAAGGGCAAGCCGGAGGACATGGGCGTCAAGGCGATCGACGCCAACACCCTGGAAGTGACGCTGAAGGCGCCGACGCCGTACTTCCTGGAGATGCTGACCCATCAGGCGACCTATCCGGTCAGCAAGGCCTCGATTGAAAAGCTCGGCGCCGACTGGATCAAGCCCGGCAATCTGGTTTCGAACGGCGCCTATACGCTGGCCGAATGGGTTCCCAACGACCACATGAAACTGGTCAAGAATCCGAAATTCTGGGACGCCGCGACCGTCAAGTTCGACGTCGTCAACTACATCCCGACCGAGGATCGTTCATCGGCGATGAAGCGCTTCGAGGCCGGCGAACTCGACAGCTATGACGATCTGCCGACCGAACAGCTCGCCGACCTCAAGACCAAGTTCGGCGACCAGATCCATGTCGGGCCGTATCTCGGCACCTACTATTATGCGATCAAGACCGACAAGGCGCCGTGGAACAATCCGGAACTGCGCAATGCCATCTCGATGGCGATCGACCGTGACTTCATCGCCGAAAAGGTCTGGCAGAACTCGATGCTGCCCGGCTATTCGATGGTGCCCCCCGGCATCGAGGGCTACACGCCCGCAATGGCCAAATACGCCGACATGCCCCAGATCGACCGCGAGGACGCAGCCAAGAAGATCTTCGAGAAGCTTGGCTACACGCCCGAGCATCCGCTGAAGATGGAGATCCGCTACAACACCTCGGAAAACCACAAGAACACGGCAGTGGCGATCCAGGAGCAATTGAAGCCGCTTGGCGTCGACGTCACGCTGCTCAACACCGACACCAAGACCCACTACTCCTTCCTCGAGCAGAAGGGCGACTATGACGTGGCGCGTGCCGCCTGGATTGCTGACTACAAGGATCCGGAAACCTTCCTCGGCATCACACGCAAGGCCAGCGGCAACAACTATTCGAACTACAACAGCCCCGCATACGAAGCGGCAATGGACAAGGCCGCGGCCGCCGGCGGCAAGCCAGAAGAGCGCATGAAGGACCTCGCCGAGGCTGAGCGCATCCTCATCGACGATGTCGGCCAGATCCCGCTTCTCTACTACAGCTACCACGACATCGTTTCCTCGAAGCTGCATGGCTTCGTCGACAATGTCATGGACGTGCATCCGTCACGCTTCATCAGCAAGGACTGATCCCTGGCCAAGCCGCCGCGCAACCGAATGCGCGGCGGCGCTGGTTTGCCATCGCATCGGCCCGGGAAGCGGAATCGATTTTCGGAAGGTTCGGTGCGAGATTTGAAGGCTGGAGCGCAATCGTCCGAGTGGACGGGCGTGCTCCGGATCAAGCGGGGCACCGATGCTGCGATACGTATTCCGGCGGCTTTTGACCGCCATTCCGACGCTGTTCGTCATCGTGACGCTGGCGTTCTTCCTGATGCGCGTCGCGCCAGGCGGTCCGTTCAACCAGGAGCGGGGTCTGAGCCCCGAGATCAAGGCCAATCTTGAAGCCCAGTTCGGCCTCAACGATCCGCTCTGGCTGCAATATGTCCACTATCTCGGCAATCTCTTACGCGGCAATTTCGGCCCGAGCTACAACATGCCGGACTTCACCGTCACCGAACTGTTTGCCAAGGGCCTGCCCATTTCCGTCCAACTCGGCTCCTCGGCGCTGATCCTGGCGCTGCTGCTCGGCAGCGTGCTCGGCACCATTGCCGCGCTCAACCAGAACAAGCTTGGCGACTATACGGTGATCGCCCTGGCGACCGCTGGCAGCACCATCCCCACCTTCGTTATCGCGCCGGTGATCCAACTCGTCTTCGGGCTGACCTGGAGGCTGTTGCCGATCGGGGGATGGGGCGACGGCGCCTTCATCAACAAGATCGGTCCGGTGCTGACGCTTGCTTTGCCGCAGATCGCCATCGTTGCCCGCCTGATGCGCGGCTCGATGATCGAATCGCTGCGATCCCATCATATCCGAACGGCCCGCGCGCTCGGCCTCTCCGACTGGTCGGTGGTGGTCAAGCACGCGCTGCGCGGCGCCATCCTGCCGATCGTGTCCTTCACCGGCCCGGCGGCGGCGGCACTGCTGACCGGCTCGGTCATCGTCGAGACGATCTTCTCCATTCCGGGCGTCGGCCGCTATTTCGTCGACGCTGCGCTCAACCGCGATTACACGCTGGTGATGGGAACGGTGGTGGTGATCGCCATTTTCACCATCGTCTTCAACCTGATCGTCGACGTCATGTACGCGGTCGTCGACCCGAGGGTGCGCTATGACTGACATCGCAGCCACGGCTCCCGCCATCGTTGGTCGTTCGCTTTGGGGCGATGCCTGGGCGCGCCTCAAGGCCAACCGCGCCGCCATGTTCAGTCTCTACTACCTCGTTCTGATCGGGTTCGTCAGCGTCTTCGGCCCCTGGTTCGTGCCGCATCAATACACGACCATCTACGCCGACTATGTGCGCATGCCGCCAAGCCTGTCGGCCTACCCGAAGCCCGATATGATCGAGACGGCGCTCACCGAAGCGATCAAACGTATGCGGGTCGACATCAAGGAGTGGCATCAGGAGGGCAATCAGGTCTTCGTCACGGTCAAGTCGACCAAGCCGATCGACGACCGCAACATCCGCTACCTCGACCGGTCCGATGCCTTCGACGACACCAAGATCGAGAGCAAGTCGCCGGACGGCCTCGAAGTGACGATGAGCGCATCGGTCAAGCAGCAGTATTTCCTGTTCGGAACCGACAACACCGGCCGCGATCTCTTGTCGCGCACGCTGATGGCCGGGCGCATCTCGCTTGCCATCGGCCTGCTCGCGGGCGTCGTGGCGGTGGTGATTGGTGTGATCTATGGCGCCGCCGCTGGCTTTTCCGGCGGCAAGGTCGACGAGGTGATGATGCGCATCGTCGATGTGCTCTATTCCTTGCCGTTCATCTTCTTCGTCATCATGCTGGTGGTGTTCTTCGGCCGCAACTTCGTGCTGATGTTCCTGGCGGTCGGTGCGGTGCTGTGGCTGGACATGGCGCGCATCGTGCGCGGGCAGGCGCTGTCGATTCGCCGGCAGGAATATGTCCAGGCGGCGGAAGCCATGGGGATCGGCCAGCGCGGCATCCTGCTGCGCCATGTCATCCCCAACCTGCTTGGCCCCGTGGTGATCTACATGACGCTGCTGGTGCCGCAGGTCATCATCCTGGAAAGTTTCCTGTCGTTCCTCGGTCTCGGCATCCAGGAGCCGATGACCAGCTGGGGCGTGCTGATCTCGGTCGGCGCCAAGAACATCGGCACTGCCAACTGGCTGCTCCTGTTTCCCGCCTTCTTCCTCGTCTCGACGCTGTTCGCCCTGAACTTCGTCGGCGACGGCCTGCGCGACGCACTCGACCCGAGGGATCGATAAAGATGGGGATCGCTGACATGGCCACTCCCGAAACGATCCTCAGCGTCAAGGACCTGCGCGTCCGCTTCCGCACGCTCGATGGCGCGGTCGAGGCGGTGAAGGGCATCAACATCCACGTCAACGCGGGCGAAACCGTTGCCGTCGTCGGCGAATCCGGCTCCGGCAAGAGCCAGACGATGATGGCGGCGATGAGCCTGCTGGCCTCCAACGGCGAAGCGTCGGGCCATGTCGACTATCGCGGCCGAAACTTGCTCACAATGAGCAAATCCGAGCTGAATAAGGTCCGCGGCCGCAAGATCAGCATGATCTTCCAGGAACCGATGACCTCGCTCGATCCGCTCTATTCGATCGGCAACCAGCTGATCGAGCCGATCCGCCGGCATCGGGGCCTGAGCGCCACAGAGGCGCATGAAGAGGCGCTCAAGCTGCTGCGGCTCGTCCATATTCCCGATCCGGAACGGCGGATGAAATCCTATCCGCACGAGATGTCCGGCGGCCAGCGCCAGCGCGTGATGATCGCCATGGCTCTCGCCAACGACCCCGACATCCTGATCGCCGACGAGCCGACGACGGCGCTCGACGTGACCATCCAGGCACAGATCCTGATGCTTCTGGCCGAGCTGCAGCGCAAGCTCGGCATGGCGATCGTCTTCATCACCCACGATCTTGGCATCGTTCGGCGCTTCGCCGACCGGGTCTACGTCATGCGCCAGGGCGAGGTCGTCGAGGAAGGCGAGGCGGAAGCGATCTTCGCCAACCCCCAGCATGCCTACACCAAGATGCTGCTGGCGGCCGAGCCGACGGGAACCAAGGCGCCTCCGCCAGCCAACGCGCCCGTGGTGCTCGAAGGCAGGAATGTCGAAGTCACATTCAGGATCGGCGGCGGGTTTCTCGCCGGTGAACCGCTGATGCTGCGTGCGGTCGATCACATCTCGATCCGGTTGCAACGCAACCAGACCATCGGCATCGTCGGCGAATCCGGCTCGGGCAAATCGACGCTCGGCCGCGCCTTGCTGCGGCTGTTGCCGAGCGATGGGCTCATTCGGTTCGGCGATCGCGACATTTCCACGGCCGACCGGCAGCAGATGCGGCCGCTGCGGCGCCAGATGCAGCTCGTCTTCCAGGATCCCTTCGGTTCGCTGTCGCCACGCATGACCGTCGGCCAGGTCATCACCGAAGGGCTGCTGGTGCATGAGCCGAACCTTTCGGGAAAGCAGCGCGACCAGCGTGCGGTCGAGGCCCTGCGCGAAGTCGGGCTCGACCCCAACGCCCGCAACCGCTACCCGCACGAATTTTCCGGCGGACAACGGCAACGCATCGCCATTGCCCGCGCCATGATCCTGAAGCCGAAGATGGTGGTGCTGGACGAGCCGACCTCGGCGCTCGACCGCTCGGTGCAGAAACAGATCGTGGAACTGCTGCGCAAGCTTCAGGCCGACCACGAACTGTCTTACCTGTTCATCAGCCACGACCTGGCGGTGGTGCGCGCCATGGCCGATTACATCATCGTCATGAAGCAAGGCAAGATCGTCGAGGAGGGGCCGACCGAGGCCATCTTCAGCAACCCGCAAGCGCCTTATACGCAGACGCTGATGAATGCCGCGATCGACGCCACGCGATTCCGGTTGAGCGCGTGATAAGCCACTGTAGGTGAGGCCTGTTCGCTCAGCCGGCCGCGCACTTGCGTGCGCGTACGGCGACAGCGGCATCCTGCTGTCGCTTCAACTGGTCGATCCTGGCCGTTTCACGATTGGCGACCGCCATCTTCACGCTCGTTCCGCCAAGCAGCCAACGCGGCACGCTGGTGTTGGCGACCTTGCCGCGGGTGATCGCGGCTTGCGAGATGTCGCTCGCGTTGCTTCCCACGGCGCTGTTGAGCTCCGTGCAGGTCATGCTCTCGTATTTGGCCGGATCGGCCGCCCTGCCCATCGATGAGCATCCGGCAACAAGAGACATCGCAGCCAGAAGAACCGGTGCCGACCCTGTCGTCGAGATCAAATTCATGTCCGCGTCCGGTTCGCCGTTTTACCGGCTCCCTCATATTCATCGATCAAACTAGGGCCGATGCCCATTTCGTCAAAGTTTGAACGGCCGGCCAGTGCTCGCGCTCGGCCGTCTATTCTATTCAATGTCATCGAAATTATTATGCTGCTTCGGCGGCCAATCCGTTCACGGGGACACAACTGCCGCCGAGCACCATTTGGGCAATATCGGTCGCGTTCTCGTCGACATGGGCCGTCACCAGCACAATCCCTTCGCCGACGCTTCGACGCTCAGGCCTTCCGGCGGCCGCGAGCCAGGCTCCGAGCAACCCGCCGAGGACGCAGCCGCAGAACGTGCCTGTCAGGGCTATCGCCGACAGGCCGGTCGTAAAAGGATTGATGCCGTGGACAGCAAAAGCGGCCAGGCATGCCAGCAGCCCGGCGGCAGCGCCAAGCATGACGGCGGGAGACTTCAGGACACGGATTTCGTCGTGGTAGGGCCCGATGATGACGATCTGTACGCGAGGAACCCCGGCCGCCAAAAGGTTGCCGGCGATCCGGGCTGCTTCGGAATGGGAGTCAAAAAGCCTGCTGATTGTTGGCATGGTCATTCAGGGCGTGTCGTGTCCGTCAGCACGTCGATGACGAAGGATGCGGCGATCAGATCGTCGCCATCGATCCGGCCCTGACCGTCCTCCATTACGGCCGCGACCTTTTGGAAGGTCTGGATTTCGCCCTCGGTGATGCGCGCGTCGCGCATCCTGCTCCTGAGATCTGCCACTCGCAGCTGCAAGGCATCGGATCTTGCGTTGTCACGATTCGAGATTGTGGTGGTCATCCATTTCCGCTTCGTTTTGATGGCCCTCGCGCCCAATCAACCGAACTTGGGGCGCGAGCAAACGTTCCAGGGCTGGGCTTCGGTCTGGTGGGACGAGGGACTTAAGTCTTGCAGCAAGACGCAAGGTGCTTGCCGGCGCGGAGCCCGGACCGCGCATGAAGCGTGCGCGTGTAGCGTGCCAGGGAAAAGTCGTCTGGTGGCCAGGCTTGATCGAGAGCCGAGCCACCAGGCGGCGATCAGTAACCGCCGTTTTCCATTACCACCGGACGATGGTGGCGGTGAGTGGAGACGGAGCCGGTGACAACGACGGTATCTCGACGATGATGCCTACGCCCCTGGTCGTAGAAGGCGATGGTTCCGTGGTGACGGTGATGGAGCCGCTGGCCCTCCTCATTGATGATCCTGACGTGGTTATGATGTCGATGATGGGTCCTGATGACAACGTCAGCCTCGGCGGCCGAAGCCAGGGTGGGCAATCCCACCGAAAGCGCCAAAGCGCAAATGATCATTGTTTTCATTGCAATTTCTCCAATGCCTTGATTAGCCCTTCGTTGGATACAACTGCTGCTGATCTCTTTGGTTCCGGGTTTCGCGGGACAACCGGGACCTGGGGCAACGCGAAGGGCCGGCCATCGCATCGCGCGACCAGACCTGGAGAAAAATCGCAATATTCGGCGGTAGACTCCTGCGGTTCCTAGCTCAGGGATGATCGCGCCATTTCGAAATCCTGTCAGCGGCGGAACATTAGGTAAAACTAATGGTTTTATCTCGACAGCAGGCATCACGGTTTGAGGTCCGCTGAAGATCAGCAGGCAAAGGCTGATCGGCCCGCGTCCTCGGCCAGAGGCGCGGGCTCATCGAGCAACAGGAGAGAGATCATGAACAATATAATTTGGCTCGTGGGAGCGGTGGTCATCGTGATAGCGATATTGAGCTTTTTCGGCCTCCGCTAGGCGACGACGCACACCGCGCGCCCCGTCGGAGTGTGATCAGTGACAGCGAACGCCCCCGCGGATTGACCGGCACGATGGGAGGAACTTCGTTGCCCATGCGTCGTGAGAGGAAAGGGATTTCGTGTCCGTTTCCTGTCCCGAAGGAACAGGCATCAGCCCGGACCAGAGCTCTATCTCAGGTGAATCTAGGGTGGCGCCAGTCGGGATGCGCTAACACATTGTATTTTCTGGTCGGAGTGGCAGGATTTGAACCTGCGACCCCCTCGTCCCGAACGGGCGGGTTAGCCAGCAAAAGCCCGGATTTCCGCCATTTCTGATGGCGTCCGAAGGCCAATGTTCACGTTTATTTCCGGTATATCTGTGGGGTAACTGTGGGGTAGGCGGAAACGTTCTCCTTCTGTGCTGTAAGCATTCTGCCTGTGGTTTTGGGCAGGTTTCGCAACCGCGACTTGGAGACGATCGCCTCGGCGGCTTGGGCCTGAAAATCGGGGTGATGATGGCCATAAGTCTGAATGAGCACTTGAACGCTCATGCCGAGGTATCCGGCCGCCGCCCAGGGGTCGGAACCCTGCTGCATTAGCCAGGTAGCCGCCGTGTGGCGGAACACGTGCGGGGTGATATCGGTGCGGAAGACGCACCGGACGCTACCATGCGGTGTCGCAACCTCCTCGTACCAGCCCAGTCCGGCCGCCTCGACCACCGCGCGGAAGGCCTTCTTGATCGACTGCACCGGTTTGCCATTCCACTCGACCACATAGTCATGGGCGACCATGCGGCCAATGCTGGCGCTTTTTCCGCGGCCCTTGGTTTTGATCTCCAGCGGTGTGCTCGCCCAGCGGCGCACATGTGCCAAGAGGCGATCAGGCAGCCTGACGGGCGGTTGACGCTTTTTGGTCTCGCGGCGACCGCTGGCGCGGCGGTAGAAAACGCCGCGTTCGATGTCGACATGTCCCGCGCCTTCTGTTCTCCGGACGGCTGCGCCGCAGATCGCGGCGGAGCGCGTGCCAGTGTAGAGAGCGACCAGGATGAAGCGCGCGACGTGGCGTGCGGTGCGACGATCGCTTGGCCTTCCCTTCCACGACTGGCGCATGCGCCACGCGGCGCGAAGCAGGGCGGCTGCCTCGTCACGGGTCAGCCAGCGGTCGCGCGGTGCTGCTTTCGCGGGCAGCACAATTGCTGGCGCAGAACTTACATAGCCCTCCCGATGATAATTGTTCAGCGCCGCTCTCAAATCCTCCAGCTGACGCCTGGCGGCAGCGCCGTTGCCGTGTGCCTTGGCGTAATCGCGGCACATCTTGCCATCGATGTCGCCGATTTTTGTGTCGCCAAACCACGTTAGCACAACGATCAGCCGGTCGGCGGTTTCTTTCGGCTTGGCGTGCGACGGCGCGACGTCGGTAAGGTATACACTTACGGCGTCAGCTACCGGGACCGTGGCGGGATCACGACCGCGCTCGCGGGCCGGCCGATATTTTTCCGTGATGTGACTGGCGAGCCGCTTTTCAGCGCGTTCGCGGTCGCCAGTGCCGCCACAAGCGCTGATGAAGGTTGCGCCATCGCGGATGAACCAGCCGGCTGCGTTGCGCAGCTTTCCGTCCGCCCTTCTGCTTTCGGCACGCCAGACGAGGCGCGCCCCTTTCGACGTCCGCGGCATAGCTCTCTCATTTTTGCGATCGCCGCCAAAGTGACGTATTCCTTGCCTGCGATCAACTCTGTCTGAAGACGGCCAGCATCTCGTTCTTTTCGCAGACCTGCCGCCCCCATAGAGCCGTCCGGAAAGGCGATATCGGCAGCTATGTTGAGCCGTAGCGGCGTATCGTCGTCCAACTGCTCTTGGATCGTCATGGCTTGCCTTTCCGCACGCGCAGAAGAATTAAGCTGCGCGCTACTGTTGAGGACTATGCCTCTGCGATGGATCCGACACCGATCAGTAAGCCGCTCGATCGCGCGATCTGGCCGGCAGTCGACCCCGACCATTGGACAATCGCTCTCGACCCTTTGGCGAAGGGACCGGTCCGAGAAGACTTCTCACCGCGAGGCGATTATCTGACCGGAAATGTAAGGGCATGAGAGCGATCTGTGAACGGGATCAAATCGCTCGTGCGGTGATTGGGACCCTCTGGCGTTAAAAACGGCGGGATCCACCATGATGTGCGGGCAGTCTCGCGATGCGACGAGTGCCGGCAACTCAGGCCTCCGGCCTCATGAGGTGCCTCGGGGGTGGGCTCCCCTCCTGCTGGCGATTCCCGATCTTCGAAAATCGAGAGTGAGAGTGCGAGCGGTTTTTTCGTGACGGGTAGAGAGCCGGAGGAGAGGCCTCCGACGCCCGTCGCGGAGAACCGCGATGTCCTATCAAAGCAATCGAGCCCGCGTCGTTGCCGACCGGACCAACCTCTATGACGACATCACCAACAAGATTATCGCCGAGTTGGAGGCAGGTCGTTTCCCTTGGGTCCAGCCGTGGGGGACCGCCGCCGCGAAGGCGCCGCTGTGTTTGCCGAAGAACGCCAGCACCGGCAGAGCCTATAGTGGGATCAACGTGCTCATCCTCTGGGGCGCCGTCATCGAGCGCGCCTATCGGACGCAAAGCTGGCTGACCTTCCGACAGGCACAAGTGCTCGGTGGGAATGTCCGGAAAGGCGAGCATGGCACCACTATTGTCTATGCGGATCGCTTTATCCCGAACGATGAGAAGAAGCGCGCTGGCGAGACCGGCGAGGATGCCAGGGCGGTTCCATTCCTCAGGCGCTTCACTGTCTTCAACATCGAGCAATGTGAAGGTTTGTCCGAGGAAATGGAAGTTTTGCCGCCACTCCCGGACGCCGGATTGATCGAGCCTCGGCTCAAGGCGCTGATCAAAGGCACCGGCATCGAATTCCGTATCGGCGGGAACAATGCCTTTTATGTGCCGGCAAGAGACTGCGTTCAGGTGCCGCCCCCGCAAGCCTATTTCGAGCCGATCAACTGGCATCGCACAGCGCTGCATGAGCTTGGTCATGCCACAGGTCATGCCTCACGCCTCGCCCGCGATTTCTCCGGCTCCTTTGGGACGAAGAAATATGCGTTCGAGGAACTCGTTGCCGAGATCAACGCAGCTTTCTGCTGCGCCGCGCTCGGCATCGTGCCCTCGGTACGGCATGCTGACTACATAGGCTCTTGGCTCGAGGTGCTGCGAGAGGACAACCGCGCCATCGTGCGCGCCGCCAGCCAGGCCAGCAAGGCGGCCGATTGGCTTCTCAGTCACCTACCTGAGGATGGCGCGCTGCCGTTTGAGATGGATGCGGGTGACGACAGGAGAGCCGCATGATCCTGCTGTGCCCAGACCCTACACGAGCGCCTTCTCGCCAATGGCCACCGCCGCGAAGCGGACCACGTCCCGGCTGTCCGCTTCTTCAATCCGCTCGGCGCCGGCGCATGGCTCGCGACTGAACTCGACGAGGATGGCGACACCCTGTTCGGGCTGGCCGATCTCGGTTTCGGCTGCACCGAGCTTGGCTCCTTCAGCCTCTCGGAATTGCAATCGATCCGCCTGCCATTCGGCATGACCATCGAACGCGATCTCCTTTTTTCCGGCCGACACCCGATCTCGGTCTATGCGGAGGCTGCCCGCGTGACTGGGAGCATCCCGGAGGGCGAACGCATCCTGCACGCCGCTGCTGACGGCAGCGGCGTGACGGGTCAAGCCCGAAGGAAGGAGAGGAAGAGGATTGAAGGGATTTCGTGACGGGTTCAGGACCGAGAGAGAGGCTCTCGGCGCCCGTCGTGGAGAAACCCCGATGGCCACTGCCGTTCAAAAGATCACCCTGTCGCCCTCGCGCGACATTCCCTTCAACAAACTTGTTCTCGCCCAGACCAATGTCCGGCGCATCAAGACCGGCGTGTCGATCGAGGACCTTGCAGCCTCGATCGCTCGGCGCGGCCTGATCCAGGGCATCCACGTCCGTCCCGTTCTCGATGCCGATGGCCAGGAGACCGGCATGTTCGAGGTGCCTGCCGGTGGCCGCCGCTACCGCGCCCTGGAAATGCTTGTGAAGCAGAAGCGGCTCGCCAAGACCGCGCCCGTTCCCTGCGTTGTCGGCGATTCTTCCAGCGCGATTCTCGCGGAGGAGGTCTCGCTAGCTGAAAACATGGATCGCGCTCCGCTCCCTCCGCTCGATGCGTATCGCGCCTTCAAGGAAATGCGCGACAAGGGCATGTCAGAGGAGGAGATTGCTGCCGCCTTCTTCATCTCGGTCAACATCGTCAAGCAGCGTCTCAAGCTCACCGCCGTGTCGCCGGCGCTCCTCGACATCTACGCCGAAGACGGCATGACGATCGCCCAGCTCGAAGCATTTTCGGTCCACAACGATCATGCGCGGCAAGAACAGGTCTGGGAGGCAGTCAAGACCAGTTGGTCGAAGGAGCCATACCAGATCCGCCGCATGTTAACCGAGAACACCGCCCGTGCCTCAGACAAGCGAGCGGTCTTCGTGGGTCTCGCCGCCTATGAGGCAGCAGGCGGCGAAATGCTGCGCGACCTGTTCCAGTCGGATGATGGCGGGTGGTTGCAAGATGTGCCGCTGCTCGATCGTCTTGTCACCGAGAAGCTGCAAGTGATGGCCGACGAAATCGCCAACGAAGGCTGGAAGTGGATCGAAGTCGCGGTGAGCTTTCCCTATAGCACGGCGCACGGCTTGCGCGAACTCGATGGTACGCCGGTCGACCTCTCCGGCGAGGAGCAGGCAACGCTCGGCGCATTGCGTGACGAGTTCGGCATGCTGCAGTCGGAATATGAGGAGGCCGACGAGTTGCCCGATGAAGTCGACCAGCGGTTCGGTGAACTTGAAACCGCGATCAAGGCGTTGGAGACGCGCCCCGCCCGTTTCGACCCGGACGACATCGCGCGCGCCGGCGTCTTCATCAGCGTGGAATCGGACGGCTCGCTTCTCGTCGAGCGTGGCTATGTGAAGCCGGAGGACGAAGCCCCCGGTGCGCCGGAGGGTGACAACGGTCCCAGCGTCGAGGCAGGCAACGAACCAGCGGCGACGGGCCCGGTCCGGCGGTCCGTCATCACCATCGACGGTAGCCGACTGGCCGAGCCGGAAGATGACGACGACGATGGCATCAAGCCATTGCCGGATCGGTTGATCATGGAGTTGACCGCCGAGCGTACGCTGGCGCTGCGCGACAAACTCGCAAACGATCCGGCGGCCGCTTTTCTGGCTGTGCTGCACAAGTTCGTCCGTGACGTCTTCTCTCGCTACAAGTCGCAAGGCGTGGCGATGGAAGTCTCTGTCCGTGGCACGGTCTTCTCGGCCCAGCCTCCCGAGCTTCGCGATACACCTTACGCACGCGCGATCGATGGTCGCCACAAGGCCTGGGAGACCCGTCTCCCAGGCAACGTCGCCGATCTTTGGGATGCGCTTGCGGCGCTCTCGGTCCCCGAGCAAGCCGAGTTGTTCGCTCACTGCGCGTCCTTCGGCGTGAACGCTCTCTATGAAAGGGTCGATCGGTACGGCAACGGCGCGACTTCCGCACATGGCGTGCAGCAGCGACTTGCCGAGGCCGACCACCTGGCCCGCGCAGTCGGGCTCGACATGGTTGACGCCGGCTGGCGGCCGACGGTCGGCAACTATCTCGGCCGCGTCACCAAGGCGCGTATCCTCGAGGCCGTGCGCGAGGGGGAAGGCGAGGGCGCTGCCCAGCTGATCGACCACCTCAAGAAGGCCGATATGGCCAAGGAGGCGGAGCGACTCCTGGCCGACAGTGGCTGGCTGCCTGAACCGCTGCGGCTTGCCGAGCTCGATGTGGAGGCGGCCAATGCCAACTCGGGTAGCGAAGAAGAGCCATTGCCCGAATTCCTCGCGGGTGACGGCGAGGACGGAGTGACTGACGAGGAGGAACCGCAGCTCGACGCCGCCGAGTAGGCACAGCATCCTTGCAGATCGACTGCCCGGCACTCGGAAGAGCGCCGGGCATTTTTTGTGCGCGGACGATCAGAGTGAGAGTCAGGCCGTGACGGGTTTGAGCCCGTCCGGTCAGAGAGAGCGCCGGCGGGCTTTCCGTTATCGCTCTCCCGAGGGCCTTCCCAATGAACGTTTTGTTTCCGACGGCGACTGTCAATCCAGTTGCACCTGCTTCCCTGGCTTCCGATCCAGCCGCTGCCATATACGCGGCGGCGCTGCTTCTCCTTCCCCATCTCGAACGCGGTCAGCGTATCGACACAGCCGATTTGCGCGCCGCAATGGAAGCCTCATTCGGCCGGTCCGACGCAAGTGGCGCCTGGGACTGGAAGACCGCCTATGACGCCTGCGAGGCGGCGACCGTTCTCTTTCTTCGCAAATACGGAAAGTCGCTTCTACGCAAAGCCGGATCTCCGGCTTGCGCCTTGCCGCTTTTCGGGAAGATTGGCGAGCTTCTGCCCACACATACACGCCGCTCCGAGGAGAGCCAGGCGTTCCAGCAGTTCTCGACTCCGATCCCGTTGGGCTTCGCTGCTGTCGCCGCGGCGGCCATTACCCCCACAGACCGGGTACTTGAACCTTCCGCCGGCACCGGGCTGCTCGCCATCCTCGGCGCGGCCGCCGGCGGTTCGCTCGTTTTAAATGAACTCGCCGAGATCAGAGCCGGCCTTTTGTCGACCCTCTTTCCAGCCCTCACGGTCACCCGGTTCGACGCCGCCCAGATCGATGACCATCTCGATCCGGCGATCATGCCGACCGTCGTGCTCATGAACCCGCCATTTTCCGTGCTCGCCAATGTCAAGGGTCGTGCCGCCGATGCAGCCTATCGCCACGTCACTTCAGCGCTTGCCCGGCTTGCCGATGGTGGTCGCCTGGTCACGCTCACCGGTGCGAACTTTGGGCCGGAGACACCTGCCTGGCGTGACGCCTTCATCCGTCTCCAGGAGCACAGTCGGGTCGTCTTCACCGCTACGATCGGCGGCTCTGTCTACGCCAAGCATGGCACGACGATCGAAACGCGGCTGACTGTTATCGACAAGGTAGCTGCTGGCGATTCCTCTCTCTTTCCGGCCTCTGCCGGTCTTGCACCGGATGTCGCGACGCTGCTCGGCTGGATAGACGAGCATGTGCCTGCACGGCTGCCGGTCCCTGATCAGGCCAACGTCGTGCCCACCATCGCGACATCCCGCACCGTGCGCGGCTATCTCGTGCGCGACGCCGCTGTGCCGGCTCGTCCGCAACGTTCCAAACTCGCCGGCGTCGAGCTCGCCTACGAGACGGTGGACTGGACGCCTGACGAAGGAGCCCGCCTGACCGACGCGATCTATGAGGAATACGGATCGCAGACGATCCGCATTCCAGGCTCCCAGGCGCACCCGACCAAGCTGGTGCAATCCGCCGCCATGGCCTCTGTCGCACCGCCCAAGCCCAGCTATCGACCGACGGTTCCCAGCGAAATTCTGAAGTCGCTCTCCGAGGCCCAGCTCGAAACGCTGATCCTCGCCGGCGAGGCCCATGCGGGCTTTCTCGCCGGATCGTGGTCGGTCGACGATACATTCGATATCGTCAACGCCGCGCCGGAGGATGCGGAAGGGGCTGTGCGCTTCCGGCGTGGTTTCTTCATCGGGGACGGCACCGGCCTCGGCAAGGGCCGGCAAGCGGCGAGTATCGTTCTCGACAACTGGCTGCAAGGCCGCCGCAAAGCGGTGTGGATCTCGAAGTCGGACAAGTGCTTGAGGACGCTCAGCGCGACTGGTCGGCACTCGGCATGGAACGTCTGCTGGTCACCCCGCTGTCGCGTTTCCCTCGAGGCCGCCCCGTCACGTTGCCGGAAGGCATCCTGTTTACAACCTATGCCACGCTGCGCTCCGACGACCGCGGGGAGAAGGTTTCGCGCGTCAGGCAGATCGTCGAATGGTTGGGCTCCGAGTTTGAGGGAGTGATCATTTTCGACGAAGCGCATGCCATGCAGAACGCCGGTGGGGGCAAGGGAGAACGCGGTGATGTCGCACCATCTCAGCAGGGCCGCGCCGGCCTGCGTCTGCAGCACGCTCTGCCGGGCGCACGTGTCGTGTATGTCTCCGCGACCGGCGCCACCACGGTCCACAATCTCGCCTATGCCCAAAGGCTCGGCCTGTGGGGCGGTGAAGATCTGCCATTCTCCACCCGTGCGGAATTCGTCGAAGCCATAGACGCGGGCGGCGTGGCAGCGATGGAGGTGCTCGCGCGAGACCTGCGCGCCCTTGGCCTCTATACGGCACGCTCGCTGTCCTTCGACGGCGTCGAATATGAGCTGGTCGAGCACGAGCTGACGCCCGAGCAGCGACGCATCTACGATGCTTATGCCGGTGCCTTTGCCGTCATTCACAACCATCTCGATGCAGCCATGCAGGCCGCCAACATCACTGGCGACGGCGGCACCTTGAACCGCCAGGCCAAGTCAGCCGCACGCTCGGCCTTCGAAAGCGCCAAGCAGCGCTTCTTCGCTCATCTGTTGACATCGATGAAGACGCCGACGCTGATCAGCTCGATTGATCAGGACCTCGACGCAGGGCATTCGGCGGTCATCCAGATCGTCTCCACCGGCGAGGCGCTGATGGAGCGCAGGCTGGCCGAGGTCCCGACACAGGAATGGAACGACGTCCGCGTCGACATCACACCACGAGAATATGTCCTCGACTACCTCGCGCATTCCTTCCCGGTCCAGCTCTACGAGCCCTTCACCGATTCCGAGGGCAATCTGTCGTCCAGGCCGGTCTTCCGCGACGGCCAACCGGTGGAAAGCCGCGAGGCGGTCGCGCGCCGCACGGCGCTGATCGAGAAGCTCGCCAGCCTGCCAGCGGTCCCCGGCGCGCTCGACCAGATCGTCCAGCGCTTCGGCACGGATATGGTGGCGGAAGTGACGGGCAGGTCACGGCGCATCGTCCGGAAGAAGGCACGGCTCATGGTTGAGAGCCGCGCTGCCTCGGCCAATCTCGCCGAGACGCAGGCCTTCATGGATGACATGAAACGCGTTCTGGTCTTCAGCGATGCTGGGGGGACAGGACGCAGCTACCACGCCGACGTGTCGTCACGCAACATGCGGCTTCGCGTCCACTACCTGCTCGAGCCGGGCTGGAAAGCCGACAGGGCCATCCAGGGCCTTGGTCGCACGCACCGGACCAATCAGGCGCAACCCCCGCTTTTCCGGCCAATCGCGACCAATGTGAAAGCGGAGAAGCGCTTCCTCTCCACCATCGCTCGCCGCCTCGATACGCTTGGCGCCATCACGCGCGGCCAACGCCAGACCGGCGGACAGGGCCTGTTCCGGCCAGAGGACAATCTGGAATCGCACTATGCGCGCGATGCGCTGCGCCAGCTCTATCTGCTGATCGTACGCGGCAAAGTGAGGGGCTGTTCGCTGCAGCGGTTCGAGGAGACGACCGGCCTAAAGCTGATGGACGATAGCGGCATCAAGGATGACCTGCCGCCAATCACCACCTTCCTCAATCGGCTGCTGGCGCTCACTATCGATCTGCAAGATGTCCTGTTCGCGGCCTTCGAGCAACTGCTCACCGCCAAGGTAGAAGGCGCCATCGCCGCCGGCATCTATGACGTTGGGCTGGAGACGCTGCAGGCGGAGAGTTTCGTCGTCACCGACCGGCGCACGATCTACTCCCATCCGGGCACAGGCGCCGAAACGCAACTCCTCACCATTGCCCAGCGCCAACGCAATCGACCGACGTCGTGTGAGGAGGCTGTCGCCTATTGCGACGATCCGCGTTCCATTCTGCTCGTCAACGAACGCTCAGGACGCGCCGCTGTGCAGATTCCAGCGCCATCGCTCATGCTCGACGATGGCGAGGTCGAACGTCGCGTCCGCCTGATCCACCCGATGGAACAACACCATGCTTCCCTCCGCATGATAGAGGAAAGTCATTGGAATCGGGTGGACCGCGACACCTTTGCAACCGCTTGGAATGCAGAGGTCGCCAACGTCCCGGCGTTCTCCGATACGATCATCCACGTCGTCGCTGGACTGTTGCTGCCGATCTGGAAGCGGCTCCCGAACGAGTCGAGCCGTGTCTATCGGCTTCAAAGCGATGACGGCGAGCGCATCATCGGCCGCATGGTCTCGGCAGTTTGGGCTGCTGGCGCTCTCGCAACGGGTGTGAGTACACTGACGGCAGACGATGCCTTCAACGCACTGATCGATGGCCGCACGACGCTCGACCTTGCCGAAGGACTTCATCTGCGGCGTGTCCGCGTCATGGGCGCCAACCGCATCGAGCTTTCGGGCTTCACCGACGCCATGCGCGAGCGGCTCTCGGCCTACGGGCTCTTCCACGAGATCATTTCCTGGAAGCTACGCATGTTCGTTCCCACCGATGCCGCGGGACCCGTCATCCTGGACAAAGTTCTCAAGCGCTATCCGGTGCAGCGCATCAGCGAGAGGGAGGCAGCCTGATGCGCCGTCGCGATGCTTCCGAACTGGCATCTCGTCTCGGCCAACAGGCCGAGGCAGTTTGCAGCCACTATCTCTCCAACGGTCATCGCCAAGGCCGTTACTGGCTGGTCGGCGATGTGCGCAATACGCCGGGGCGGTCCATGTTTGTCCGCCTGAAAGGGCCGGTGTCCGGCAAGGGCGTCGCTGGGAAGTGGACCGACGCGGCAACTGGCGAGCACGGCGATCTGCTCGACGTCATTCGGGCGTCGTGTGGCCTGGTCGACTTCAAGGACGTCGCCGACGAGGCGCGCAGCTTCTTGTCGATGCCCCAACCGATGCCCGATCCAACTGAACGCAGAAGGCAATCAGTTCCTGCTCCTTCCGGCTCTGCCGAAGCGGCGAGGCGGCTGGTTTCTATGTCGCAGCCGATCTCACGGTCGCTCGTGGAGACGTACCTGCGTGGACGTGGAATAACCGCCTTGCACGAAACCGGAAGTCTTCGATTCCATCCGCGTTGCTACTACCGGCCCGACGTGGAGGCGCCGACCGAGATCTGGCCCGCGATGATTGCGGCCGTCACTGACTTGACAGGCAGGCTTACAGGCGCACACCGCACCTGGCTCGATCCGGCCGGTTTCAGCGAGGCCCATCTCGGCAGAGCACCGATCGACACTCCCAGGCGAGCCATGGGCGATCTGCTTGGACACGCGGTCCGCTTCGGCATCGGCTGCGATGTGATGGCAGCCGGTGAAGGCATCGAGACGATGCTGTCACAGCGTACGGCGCTGCCTTTCATGCCGGTGATCGCGGCCCTGTCGGCAGCACATCTGTCCGCCATCCTGTTCCCCGACACACTGCGGCGTCTCTACATCGCCCGCGACAATGATCCGGCGGGGGACGGAGCAGTGGCGACCCTTATCGAGCGCGCCAACGCGGCGGGGATCGAGGCGATCGTGCTGCAGCCACAGCTCGGCGACTTCAACGAGGATCTGCGTCTGCTCGGTCTCAATGCCCTCAGGGCAATCCTGCGGGTTCAGATCGCACCGCAGGACGCTGAACGCTTCGTGGCACGAACAGCGGCCTGACCGGGAGGGGGGCGAGCGCTGGCCCCGTCCCTGTCGATGGTCGCCACAATGGCCAGCTCCTTTGCCGGAAGACGACATCCCACGGCCTTCCAGAGGGCGATCGGCGCGCCGGTCGGTCCGGATTGGCAATGGCTGCGCCCGGTTATTTTCCGGCGCGCCGCAGAGCGCGCGTTCCATCGCGAACAAAATAGCCGGGCTTCGCCATCCTCCACTTCCGTTCCGGCCCTGCGCTGGCGCTGCGGGTGCAGATCCGGACCGTCCGTCGCCGTCGTCGCCATGAAGGCCGCGATGGACGCGACCGATCCCGGAAAGGAAGGCACATGAACGACCACCATGATACGGACTTCGAACCGCCGCACGCGTCATCGCCGACCGACCACGTCCTTCACGAACTACAACTTTACGGCTACCGTCCCTTCGAAGACGAACCCGATCCGCGCCCGCTCCCCGAGGGCCACGTCATCACTGCCAGCATCGCCGACATCTTCGACGCCCTCGTGGTGGCGATGGCCGACACACGCCTCGAACCCGACCTCGAGGAACTGCTCTGGGGCACGGTCAACCTATTCCATCGCGCAACCAACCGGATCGAACGCCAACTCGACGACAACGAACTCTCACAGCGGCGCCTGCAGCGCGAACAGGATGGATCCGAGGTCAAGTCCGTCGAACTTGAACGGCTCACCGCCCAAGGTCAGACGCTCCTCGAAACCCGCATTGCCTTCGAGCTGATGCGCGACCAGGCCGCCGAGCATTTCGAGCGACACACCCATTCGATCTGGCGGCCGCGTTCGGGCTCCATGGTCAGCCACCGCAATCTCACCGCGTCAATGATCGACAGCCGCGATTTCCTGGCCGCCAAGAAATTTGCTGACAGCCAGGCGCTCGTGCCTCCTGGGCCGAAGGTCGCCTTCACCGGTGGGCTCGACTTCAATGACCATCGCCTCATCTGGGCCAAACTCGATCAGATACACGCCAAGCATCCGGGCATGGTTCTGGTCCACGGCGGATCACCCAGGGGTGCCGAGTTGATCGCCGCCAAATGGGCTCACAATCGCAAGGTGCCACAGATCGCCTTCAAGCCTGACTGGACCAGGCACGCCAAGGCCGCCCCCTTCAAGCGCAACGACGCAATTCTCGACACGATGCCAATCGGCGTCGTTCATTTTCCAGGCACGGGCATTCAGGACAACCTCGCCGACAAGGCGCGCGGGCTCGGCATCCCGGTTATGAAATTCGGCGCCACTTGAGGGGTCGCGTCCTGCCAACCCCGCACGAGCCTTACCCGTCCGACTGAGCGCCCCGAGACAAGGTCTGGCGATGGCCCTTCCCGGCATGGCTGCGATGAATGCGAACTCTTGAGCTTGGAATTTCGTCTCGCCGGCTGGAAGCGGGGATCGCTCCCCGTGTTCATGGGCGCGATTCCTTGGTCCGGACCGAAGGCCTGACGCCATCAACCCGTAAAGGGTCGGACTACGCAAAGCGTGCCGCCGTTTCGGCTGCGCCTGCACGGTGATCGCGGCCCTCGGCCGGACACATCGGGCGCCTGTCACGCGGGGAGCGATCCCCGCTTCCAAACAGGAGCCGGATCGATGTCACTTGCAGAAGCCAACGCCTTCGCCTTCAGCCTCGCTACCAGCTTGATGGTCAGCATTGTCATCTTCCGCGCCGGCGATGGCACGCTCACCGTCGTGCCGGCGGACGAATATGACGGCGATACCTCGGAGATCGTCGGTGAAATCGACCCCTACGCGAGGTGAACCGGCGTGACCTCGCGGCTGCGGGAGACGTTGCATTGCGCTTCATGCCGCAATGTAGAACTCAGGGAGATGAGACTCCGCCAACATCCGCGCTGTTAGCCACCCCAAAACAGCTAAGTGAGTCGCGCCCTCGTCGTCCTGGGCGTGGCCAGGAGAAGGCTGGTTTCGCTGCCGGTAATGCCGGGGATCAGCCTGATGCGGCGCAGCACCGCATCGAAATCGGTCAGCGAGGCGGTGCCGAGTTCGACCACAAGGTCCCAGCGGCCGTTGGTGGTGTGAACGGTGGAGACCTCGGGAAAGCCGCCGAGCGCCCTGATGACGCGATCCGCGGCATGGCCCTCGATCTCGATCATCATGACGCCGCGCATCCGCTGGTCGACCGCATCGGCGCGCAGCACTACCGTATAGCCGATGATCTCGCCCGATCTTTCGAGCCGCTCCATGCGCGCCCGCACCGTCGCGCGCGAGACGCCCAGATCGACCGCGAGATCGGAAATGCTGCGCCGCGCATCATGCCGCAGCAGCGTCACCAGCCGTTCGTCCAACGCATCCATGATTGTCCATTTCGATCAAGTCATATGCGCAATACGGTAGATTGCTCTTGCCGAAATGCCAATTCTTCCTGTTCAAACCGCCAGGCAGCGGTGGTTCAATTGTCCAATCAATCGCGAGGGCGGAAAGAAATCATGCGCTGCAGGATCGTTGGCGCGCCGGTACAGGACGGTGCGGGCAGGATGGGATGCGAGATGGGGCCGAGCGCGCTGCGCACGGCGGGGCTGGTCTCAGTGCTGGCCGATCTTGGCCATGAGGTCGAGGACTGGGGCGCGGTCGAGAAGGCCGTGGCCCGCCCGGTGGCCCATGGTAACCTCGCGCTGAAGGCGCTGCCCGAGATTTCCGCCTGGACGGCGGCGATCGCCGAGACCGCCTATGCGGCTTCGCGCGACGCCATGCCGATCTTCCTTGGCGGCGACCACTCGATCTCCGCCGGCACCGTCTCCGGCGTGGCGCGCCGCGCCGCCGAGCGCCGCCGGCCGCTCTTCGTGCTGTGGCTCGACGCCCATCCCGATTTCCACACGCTCGACACCACCACCAGCGGCAATCTGCATGGCGTGCCACTCGCCTATGCGAGCGGGCAGGCGGGCTTCAAGGGCTATTTCCCGGATCTGCCTGAAGTCGTCGACCCGGCCCGCATCTGCGCCATCGGCCTGCGCAGCGTCGATCCGGCCGAGCGCCGCGCGATCACTGAAGCCGGCGTCACCGTGCACGACATGCGCGCCATCGACGAGTACGGCATCGCGCCGCTGCTGCGCGCCTTCCTGGCCCGCGTCGAGAATGAGAACGGCCTCCTGCATCTCAGCCTCGATGTCGATTTCCTCGACCCTTCGATCGCGCCGGCCGTCGGCACCACCGTTCCCGGCGGCGCCACTTTCCGCGAGGCGCATCTGGTGATGGAGATGCTGTCCGACAGCGGCCTGGTCTCCAGCCTCGACCTGGTCGAATTGAACCCGTTCCTCGACGAGCGCGGCCGCACCGCGACCCTGATGGTCGACCTCACCGCCAGCCTGATGGGCCGCCGCATTATGGACCGCCCGACCCGCAGCCATTCCGGGAGCCTCTGACCATGAGCCAGCCTTCGCGCCTTGCCATCGTCCCTTTCGTCAGCGTCGACCGCATGATGAAGCTGGTGCACGCCATCGGCGTCGAGCGCTTCCTCACCGAGCTCGCCGCCTATATCGAGAAGGATTTCCGCCGCTGGGAGCTGTTCGACAAGACGCCGCGCATCGCCTCGCACAGCCATGACGGCGTCATCGAGCTGATGCCGACCAGCGACGGCCGGCTCTACGGCTTCAAATATGTCAACGGCCATCCGAAGAACATGCGCGAGGGCCGCCAGACGGTCACCGCCTTCGGCGTGCTCGCCGATGTCGGCTCCGGATATCCGATGCTGCTCACTGAAATGACGATCCTGACGGCGCTGCGCACCGCGGCCACCTCTGCCCTCGCGGCCAAATATCTGGCGCCTAAGGGATCGCGCGTCATGGCCATCATCGGCAACGGTGCCCAGTCCGAATTCCAAGCCATCGCCTTCAAGGCGCTCACCGGCATCGACCGGCTGCGGCTTTACGACATCGACCGCCAGGCTTCGGAAAAATGCGCCCGCAACCTCGCCGGCAAGGGTTTCGACATCACCATCTGTTCGACCGGACAGGATGCGGTGGAAGGCGTCGACATCATCACCACGGTGACGGCCGACAAGCAGTACGCCACCATTCTCACCGACAACATGGTCGGCACCGGCGTCCACATCAACGCGGTCGGCGGCGACTGCCCCGGCAAGACCGAGTTGCATCGCGACATCCTGCTGCGCTCCGACATCTTCGTCGAGTTCCCGCCGCAGACGCGCGTCGAGGGCGAGATCCAGCAGCTCGACGCCGACCATCCGGTGACCGAGCTGTGGCAGGTGATGACCGGCCAGGCTGAGGGCCGCAAGGCGCCCGAACAGATCACGCTGTTCGATTCCGTCGGCTTCGCCACCGAGGATTTTTCGGCGCTGCGCTATGTCCGCGACCAGCTCCAGGCGACCGGCCTCTACGAGGAGCTCGACCTGCTCGCCGATCCCGACGAGCCGCGCGACCTGTTCGGCATGCTGCTCAGAGCAGCGATGCAGCCGGCGGCTTGAGCAGCGTCCTATAGGCAAGGTCAATCGCTCGCTCGGTGGTAGGGCCAGCTTCGTCGATTTATTGCCGCTCAAGCCGCCCATCGTCATCTCCTAATGCCGGCTTGATCAAAGAGCGGCTTGATCGCAACGGGCGACGAGATCGCAGAGATTGCGGCGAGGCGCTCGGCGCGTCACTGGCAAATGCGACTAGGAGGCCTGGAAGCTTCCCGTGGTTGATGCCGATCGCGCTCACGTGGCTTTCTCTCTGAAGTCGGACTCAAGGCAGCCTTATCTCCTCGCCCAATCCTGTCGTTACGAGCAACACCGATAGCGGTCTCTTCGATTGGTGTTTCTGGTCTGAAGGACAGCTTCGCCTCGGTCGCCTGTGACGCAACGGCACATCGCGACTTTCTTCCCCTGCCGGCTGCGCCGTCATTCCTCGCGCAACAACAAAGTCGCTCCCGTGCCGTCCTCCGCTTCGCTTCGGCCCTTGGTGCGCCGGCGATCGCCTTCGGCCTTGCGACCACCATCGAGACCGCAATGGTGCGGCTCGAAGCAGACAGGATCAAGGAGAACTATCATGGCTACCATCGGCACCTTCAAGAAGTCCGGCAACAACGAGTTCACCGGCGAAATCGTCACCCTCAGCGTCCAGGCCCGAGGCGTCCGCATTGTCCCCGAAACCCGCGCCAACGGCGAAAACGCCCCCAGCCACCGCGTCTTCGTCGGCCGTGCCGAGATAGGCGCCGCCTGGTCCAAGCAGTCCAACGAGGGCCGCGACTATCTCGGCCTCAAGCTCGACGATCCGAGCTTCACCGCCCCGATCTTCGCCAACCTCTTCAATGACGAGGACGGTGAGGGCTTCAGCCTGATCTGGTCCCGCCCAACCCGCCGCAACGCGGAATAGGGACCCCCATCAGAGGTTCCGCCCGGACCGTCCGGGCGGAACCTCACCCGCCAAATCAAAGCCGCGGAGACCCGGGCGGCGGCGATGCCGGCATAGCATCGTGTGATGCTCTCGTAGCGGCTCCGCAGCCACCGTGACATCTGTAAGAATTGTGTTTTACGTCTCGCCGGTGGGGGAGTGCACATCATGATTGAGCCGTTCGACGACACCGCGCCAACGGGCGACGAACTCACCGACTACGATCGCCGCCACATCAAGCTCTACATGCGCTTGTTTGACGCCGACGCCGACGGCGCCGATTGGCGCGAGGTGGTCAGGATCCTCTTCGGGATCGATCCGAAAGAGGAGCCGCGGCGCGCGCGACAGGTTCATGACAGCCATCTGGCGCGGGCGCGCTGGATGACCAGAACCGGCTACCGCCATCTCCTGCGCAAGACCGACACCTAGGGAACACCGACACCTAGGGAACATTGTCGCCCGGGTGATGCTGAAAAAGCATCACGCGATGCCTCTCCAGAGTCTTCCGCTAATCGCAATCGCCCGGAATCGATTCAGGCACGACTTGCAGCCTGATGAGGACCGCACGATGAAGCCGGATACGTCGCGTTGGCGGGACAACACCAGCTACGACTTCTTCGACAGCTTACCAGTCGAAGGGCTGGCCTGGGAGTGTCTGCGCCGTTGGAATTCGTATCAACGGTTCTACGTGGCGCTGGCCCGTTCGGGAGCAGAGACGCAGCCGTTTCCAACAGAAGCGCAGAAACGCTGGGGGTTGCGATTTCGCAGCTCGCCCCGACCTGTCCGCATTGATGCAAGACGTTCTGTGGTCGCCTCTTGCCGACCCCGCGGTGCTGGCCCTGGTGCCTTCACCGGATTTCCTGTCATCCGACCCTCCCATGGCGCTCACAGGGATCAGTGCTCGCCATGACAGTCCGCAGGGGTCGCACGCCATCCATGACAACTACATCGCAACACAGCTTCTCCTCTTTCCAGGCGGCGAAGCGAGTTGTCCCCGCGCGGCTTTGATACCGCTGGATTCCGAGACCTTGGGGCGGGTCGAGGCTCTGGTCCGTTTCTGGCGCGGCTATAGCAGGCGGCCTGTGCCACGCGATACGCGAATGACTGTTCAGCAGAGGCGCCGTCTGCGCTTGATGATGCGGGCCGCCGACGGTAGCACGAACGGCGCCAGCTATCGTGAAATCGCGAGCGCTTTCTATGGGATGGGGCGTGTTGCCTCCAATCCCTGGAAAACCTCGTCGCTTCGCAGCGCCGTGATCGGTCTGGTCAAGGGCGGAAAAGCCATGATCGCCGGCGGCTATCTGCAATTGCTGCGCCATCGCAAGCGCTCATAGCGCTCTCGGGGGTGGGAATATTGCGCCCCCCGATCGTCCCCATCCCCTGCGAAGCCGCCCTTCCGCCACAGTGGTCGCCGCCCACCGCTGAACACCAGCGGTTCTCAAAACCCTACGGAGGCTCGATACATGCGACCAGACCTAGCCGTTTTGCCGCCGCGCTTTCTGCGCACCAAGGAAGCTGCCGACTTCCTCAGCCTGTCGTCCCGCACGCTTGAGAAACACCGTACTTACGGCACCGGTCCTGGCTATCGCAAGCTCGGCGGCCGTGTCGTCTACGCCGTGGACGATCTCCAGGCCTGGGCTGAGCGCGGCGCGGTGACCTCCACTTCGGACCCACGCGGATCTGTGCTTCCGGCCAAGCGCCATCCATCAGCGGCGCCAACGCCTGCCGGACGGTTTGGGCGCTGACCTGAGCCGGCGCGAAGGCGCCGCGGGTCCACCACGCCGGCATCACTTCAGCAACCGCATCACGCGGCTCTTCCCCGCGAAATCAGGAGACAGCCAAATGGGCCCTGTCGTCGACTTCCGTTCAGGCCGATCGGTGATCAGCGCGATCGACGAAGACGGCTTGACCCACGTCGAATTGACGTGGGTCGAGAAGAAGATCGAGTACTGGATCCGCTTCGGTTCGGTCGCCCAGGAGAAGATTCTCGACCGCCACCGGCGCATTGTCTCGTTTCATTCTGGCACCGTTTTTGCCTTCGTTCGCTGGGCCGCGAACGACTTCGGGACGATCATTTCCCGCATCGACATCGTGCGCGCTGTTGCCGAAGGCGAAGCACACCAGACGCTGCCTTTCGTGCGACCTGGCGGCGACATCCTGCTCAGGTCTGAGGGCTGGCCCAGGGTGGAGCGGGTGTTGCAGATGATCGATGGCATCGAGCAACTCGGCATCGATCCGGAAGCGGTCTCGACTGATCACTGGCGCCATGTCCACAACCGATTGACTGCGGGACAGGAGCCACGCGCCTATACGTTGGATCTTCACCGCGCCCACTTGCTCCGGCGGCGGGTCCAGCCATGACGCGGCCCGCAATCTTCCTCGCGACGGTGCTGGCGACGACGGCCATGCTCTGTCCCGCGTTCACCGCGGTGTCGCCAAGGCTCATCTGGAACGCTTCAGCCAGCACGCCAATCGGCCTGTACATGATCGAAGGCGGGGTGCCGCTTTCGGCGAACGATCTCGTTGCCGTTGAGCCGCCCGAACCGCTCGCAACATTGCTTGCCGACCGTGGCTATTTGCCGAAGGACGTGCCGCTCATCAAGCACATCCTTGCGGTTTCAGGCCAAACCGTGTGCCGGAGAGAGCTGGTCATTTCAGTCGATGGCACCGACGTCGGTATGGCGCTCAAACGCGATCGCGCCGGTCGCGATCTGCCGGATTGGCATGGCTGCCGGCGCATTCCCGTCGGCGCCGTTTTCCTGATGAACAGCCATGTCCGCGACAGCTTCGACGGACGCTATTTCGGCCTCCTTCCCACCGATCACATCATCGGCCGCGCGGTTCCGCTGTGGACGGACGAGCAGAACGACGGCCGCTTCCAATGGCGTGCGCCAGCGCGGTGAGCGCGCCACTGGCGGTGCCCTCGGTGCCGTCTGATCGTCGCCGCGACAACAAAGACAGGAGACAAGAAATGCCACAGATCGGCGAGTTCATCAGCCATCAGACCGGGTATTCGGGACGAATCCGCACGCTCAGCCTGAACCTCGAGATTGCGATCGTCGCGGCCGAAGCGAACGAGACAGACAATGCGCCCGACTATCGTGTGCACGCCGGTGGCGAAGACGGCATAGCAATCGGCGCCGGTTGGAAACACTCCAGCGAAAAGGCGGGAGAGTTCATATCGCTGCAGATAGACGACCCGACTTTCGCGCAGCCCATCCGCGCCTATCTGTTCCAAAACGGCGCTGACAAAAAATCTTGGTCTTTGCAGTGGTCGCGTCTGCGTGACCGCGTCGAGAAGGACTAGGCGATGTTGGCGCGCCGTCGGCCGACGAGCCAATTGCGAACGCCTGTGTTGACTCGCGCTATCCGACGTTCAGCTCTGTTAGTGCTTGCCGGGCTCTGCTTCAACTGCGTCGTTCCCGCAATTGCACCGGCGCACAGCCCGCCAGTCGCCACGTCGACGGCGCGCGGTCCCTACGAGACCCACATAGCGGAAGCGGCGCGCCGCTTCCGCCTTCCAGCGGCCTGGATCCGTGCCGTGCTTGGCGCCGAGAGCGCCGGCGATCAACGCGCCACATCGCGCAAGGGTGCCATGGGTCTGATGCAGATTGTGCCCAACACCTGGTCCGACCTGCGCGCACGGTATCGCCTTGGCCGCGATCCCTACGATCCGCACGACAACATCATCGCGGGCTCGGCCTATATCCGCGAGTTGGTTGATCGCTATGGATCGCCCGGCTGGATTGCTGCGTATAATGCCGGCCCAGGCCGCTACGAGGCGTCGCTGCGGGGCAGGTGGCTGCCTCGCGAGACGCGTGCTTACGTTGCCGTCGTTGCATCCGCCATACTCAACGACGGTGCACCGAAAGCTCTCAGTCCGGCAGCCACAGCGCAGCACGGCTGGAAGGACGCTCCGCTCTTCGCCGTGCAGCCTGTCAGCAAGCCGGACGATGGTTCGATGCAGCTGGAGCGTTCCCGCAATGATCCTTCGAAGGCTGTGCCTACAGAAGGATTGGCTGACGCTACGCCGCGATCGACCGGTCTGTTCGCGCCGCAAGCGAGCGAAAGGTCCGCGCAGTGAGCTTCCTCAACGCGCCTCGCACCATTTTGTGCTCCAGAGTGCCATGGCGTGCGGGGAGGGGAGATGCAGGCAACACGACCGAGGGATGGCTAGATAAAAGCCCGCACATTGTGCACCGGCCGGTCGGTTGTTTTTGGGGGATTTTCAAGTGCCATGCGCACATTGCGACCGTTCGGCGCAATGTGCATCGAACGCCCAACACTTTGTATCCTCATCCTCTTTTCCACGTTGCAGGATAGCGGCATGGCCGATGAGCGCGAGCTTCGCATTCGACCCGGACGCATTCGTTCCAACCGCGGTCAAGCTGCGAGACCGTTCATCGCACAGGCACTGGCTGCGGCGAAGAAGGCCGGTGGAAGCATCTCCCGCAGCGGTCAAATCAGTCCTGGCAATCGATCCCGCTTCGGCCGAGGCCGGATCGCCAACGTCCAGGCCAACCGTTTGTTGACCGGCCGCTCGCGCGTGACAGTAATCAAGACCCGGGTGGTTCGTCACTCCGCACGCTCCGTGCCGCTGACCGCGCATCTCAGCTACCTGCGGCGCGAGGGCGTGACCCGTGAGAGGGAACAGCCCCGCATGTTCGGCCCCGAGACCGATGACGCGAACGTCAAGGAATTTGCCGAGCGCTGCGATGGCGATCGCCACCATTTCCGCTTCATCGTCTCGCCGGAGGACGCCACGGAAATGGCTGATCTCAAATCCTTCAGCCGCGACCTGATGAGGCAGATGGAGAAGGATCTCGGCTCGAAGCTCGATTGGGTCGCGGCAGACCACTGGAACACCGACAATCCCCATATCCATGTCATCTTGCGTGGCCGCGCCGATGACGGGCGGGATCTGGTAATCTCACGCGACTATATCAAGGAAGGCATGCGCGCGCGCGCTGCCGATCTCGTTACGCAGGAACTTGGGCCGCGTTCCGATCTCGACATCCGCCGCAATTTGCAGCGGCAGATCGAAGCCGAACGCTGGACCCAGCTTGACCGGCAGCTGCTCCGCGACCTTTCCCACACCGGCTTCATCAATCTTGCCCCATATGCTCATAGGCCACCCGACGAGTATCACGTGCAGAAGATCGGCCGCCTGCGCAAGCTCCAAGCCCTTGGACTTGCCGATCAGCTCTCGCCAGGCCAATGGGTGATTGACGAACGGGCCGAGACGACTTTGCGTGAGCTCGGCGAGCGCGGCGACATCATAAAGCGAATGCATCGCGCGTTGACCGAGCGCGGGATCGAGCGTGGTTCGGGCAATTATGTTTTGGCCGCCGAAAGCCTCGATACACCCATTGTCGGTAGGCTGCTCGATCGCGGTCTCGACGACGAGTTGAGCGGCACTGCTTATGCCGTGGTCGACAGCGTTGACGGACGCACGCACCACATCAGACTTGGCGATCTGGAGGCAACCGGCGACGGGCCGCCGGGGTCGATCGTCGAACTGCGCACGTTCGAGGATGCGAGAGGCCAGCGGCGGGTCGCGCTCGCCGTCCGCTCCGATCTTGGTGTGCAAGAACAAATCACGGCAACAGGAGCAACCTGGCTAGATCGCCAGGCCATCGCGCGCGAGCCTGCCGCCTTGAGCGCAGCCGGCTTCGGCGCCGAGGTTGATCAAGCCATGGAACAGCGGGCCGATTACCTGGCCGGCGAAGGCCTTGCGAAACGTCTCGGCGGGCGCGTCGTTTTCAGCCGCGACCTGATCGAGACGCTGCGCCGCAGGGAACTCGAACGGGTTGGTGAGAAACTTGCAGCCGAGACCGGCCAGCCCTTCAATCGCGCCGCCGGCGGTGACTATGTAGCGGGCGCCTATCGCCAGCGGATCGTCCTGGCCTCGGGCCGCTTCGCCATGCTCGACGACGGCCTCGGCTTCCAGCTCGTGCCGTGGACGCCCTCGCTCGAAAAGCATCTCGGCCAGCATGTCTCCGGTGTCGCTCGCGATGACGGCGGCATCGACTGGAACTTTGGTCGCAAAAGGGGACTCGGCCTCTAACGCATCCAAGAAAGGACCCTGCCATGTCCGCCACGAAAATCCTTTGGGGCCAGATACTCACTGTCTGCTTGATAGTGCTGTTGACGATCTGGACGGCGACGCAATGGACGGCATGGAGGCTGGGCTTCCAGGCCCAACTCGGTCCGCCCTGGTTCGAGTTCGCCGGTTGGCCCGTGTACTATCCACCCGCTCTGTTCTGGTGGTGGTATTTCTACGATGCCTACGCCGCTGACATCTTCGTGGAAGGCGGGTTGATTGCCGTGTCCGGCGGCTTCCTTT
Source organism: Mesorhizobium sp. B2-1-8 (assembly GCF_006442545.2). Lineage (NCBI taxonomy): Bacteria > Pseudomonadati > Pseudomonadota > Alphaproteobacteria > Hyphomicrobiales > Phyllobacteriaceae > Mesorhizobium > Mesorhizobium sp. B2-1-8. The sequence goes on along the minus strand of NZ_CP083952.1, from coordinate 5,224,761 downwards.
CGATCATTGTCGCGATCGCCATGTCGGTGTGGCGCGCACGCGAAGCCAAGAATGTCCAGACCTATGGTTCGGCGCGGTGGGCGGACAGGAAGGAGGTGGAGACTGCAGGGCTGCTCGGCGCCGACGGGGTGGTGCTCGGGCGCTATGACCGCCACTACCTCCGCCACGATGGGCCCGAGCATGTGCTGTGCTTCGCTCCGACCCGGTCGGGGAAGGGTGTCGGCCTGGTGGTGCCTTCGCTGCTAACCTGGCCGGGGTCGGCGATCGTCCACGACATCAAGGGTGAGAACTGGCAACTCACCGCCGGCTTCCGCGCCGTGCACGGTCGTGTGCTGCTTTTCGATCCGACCAATTCGAGATCGTCGGCCTACAATCCTCTCCTGGAAGTTCGCCGCGGCGAATGGGAGGTTCGCGACGTCCAGAACATTGCCGACATTCTGGTTGATCCGGAAGGCAGCCTTGAGAAGCGCAACCACTGGGAAAAGACCAGCCACGCGCTTTTGGTCGGCGCGATCCTTCACGTTCTTTACGCCGAGAAGGACAAGACCCTGGCCGGTGTCGCCGCCTTCCTCTCTGATCCGAAACGCCCGATTGAGACTACGCTGGCGGCAATGATGAAGACGCCTCTCGGCGAGGCGGGTCCACATCCGGTCATTGCGAGTGCGGCGCGCGAACTACTCAACAAATCCGACAACGAACGCTCCGGCGTGCTTTCCACCGCGATGTCCTTCCTCGGTCTCTACCGTGACCCCGTCGTGGCAGAGGTGACCCGGCGCTGCGACTGGCGGATCAGCGACATCGTGGGCGGCAAACAACCGGCAACGCTCTATCTTGTCGTGCCTCCCTCGGACATCAATCGGACCAAGCCGCTCATTCGTCTTATCCTCAACCAGATCGGGCGTCGCCTGACCGAGGACCTGCATACGAAGACCAGCCGTCACCGGTTGCTGCTCATGCTGGACGAGTTTCCGGCACTTGGCCGCCTCGACTTCTTCGAGTCGGCCTTGGCCTTCATGGCAGGCTACGGGCTGAAGAGCTTCCTCATCGCGCAGTCGCTGAACCAGATCGAGAAGGCCTACGGCCCGAACAACTCGATCCTCGACAACTGCCATGTTCGTGTGAGCTTTGCCACCAACGATGAACGGACAGCCAAGCGTGTGTCCGACGCGCTCGGTACGGCAACCGAAATGCGGGCGATGAAGAACTATGCCGGCCATCGGCTGTCGCCCTGGCTCGGACATCTCATGGTGTCGCGGCAGGAGACGGCCCGCCAGTTGCTGACCCCTGGAGAAATCATGCAGCTTGCCCCGACCGACGAGATCGTGATGGTGGCGGGCACTCCGCCGATCCGGGCGAAGAAGGCACGTTACTACGAAGATCCCCGTTTTCGGGACCGCGTCTTGCCGCCACCCGAACTGGCCCGATCCGAAAAGGGCGATCTTGACGACTGGACCCGATTGCCGGCCCCAACCAGCACAGAGGTTGCCGAAAGTGCAGGAACGCCCCCGCAGGACGACGGAGATCCAACGGAGTCCGAGCGGCGACTGCAACCCGAACTCAATCGTTCGCGTCCAGTAGAAAAAATGGCTCCGATCGACAATGAGTTCGAGGTCGAGCCGCCCGACGACAGCGACGACGACGAAGCTGTCCGCAATCGACGCCTGGCTCGCCTCATGCAGGGCGTGGCGCGGCAGGTTTCGCTCGATCCCGATGACGGCATGGATTTGTAGGCGCCATGACCAGTCGAAAGAAGAAAGTGCAGATCTCTGTCTATCTCGATCAGGCGGTCATGGGGATGCTTGCGGACTACGCGGCGCGGCGTGAACAGTCCCAGTCCATGATTGCGGAGGCCGCCATCGCGTCATTCCTGTCGCCGGATGCCGATGAGCGTCGCGAGGCGGCGATCGTCAAGCGCCTCGACCAGGTCGACAGGCGGGTCGCCCGGCAGGAGCGCGATATCGGCATCGCGGTCGAGACACTCGCCGTGTTCGTCCGCTTCTGGCTCGCGACCACGCCAGCCTTGCCGGAACCCGCCGCCCAGGCGGCCCGCGCCAAGGCGGCCGAACGCTACGAAGCCTTCGTCACGGCCTTGGGCAGGCGCCTGGCGAAGGGCCCGAAACTGCGCCAGGAGATTTCGGAGGACGTCAATCCGATCGACGACAATGGCATGCAATGAAGGGCGATGGGTGTCTTCGTCATCATCATGGCGGCCGGCACCGCGAAGGGCAACGTCGGCGACGATGCCGATGATGATGATCAGCACAACGATGAGCAAAGCTCGCAGCCGTGACGCCTTTGGTCATCGTCACGCCATCAACGCTGATTGTATCTACGTGGATCGAGGCGTTCGGTCGCTTTGCATTTCTTCTTTGCCGACTTGATCAACTTGCGTCAGCAAGCAAAAGCGCTCGCTTGCCTATTGCCGACCTGACTGACCCGACAAGCTGTTCGGGAAAGCCGCGCCGCAATTTGGAGATCACGGCCTCGGTCTGCTTCTCCGCGTTTGCGGCAATGTCTTCGAAAATCCTGCGCATGACGGGCGTCCCCACGCCCGCAATGTCAGCGGTCTGCATGAAGTGGCGGGGCATAATCTCATGCACCGAATAGTGCCGGCTCTTGCCGACTGACATTGCCAGCTTGAATTTCTTGCGGGGAATCTGTCCGGCATCAAGGCTGGGCTGCGCTGTCAGTACGTCGTAGAGGGGCGTCATGCGAAACCGTCCGCCAGGGCTGAGAAAGATACTGAAGTTCTTGGCATGGCCGTCGGTTGCGCCAATCAGCCAGAATATTATGCAAGCGCGCAAGAAGACGGCGATGTCGTCTTCAGGCGTGTCACTGCCCTTCAGAAGCTCGACAATCTGAGCGATGCCAGGACCGCCCTCGGACTGATATTTGCGCGTGGGCGGCACTGATAGCGCTTGGCAGATATCCTCCTGCGGCAGGCGCAGGAGGCGGCCGTCACGGGCCCACAGCCTGTCGAAGCGCTCGACGATCAGCGTGCGGCGCTCCCCGAAATCAGCGATCTCTGCCCGGGCCGCAGGAACGCCGAACGCCTCGAGCAGCTTGAGGCACAGATACTCGTTCTCAACGCTATTGGATAGGTCGATGCCGTTGGGCAACCGGCCGATCTGCGGTTTCAGGATGTGGGTGGTCGCGGCCGTGCCTATCGGCTTGAACCAGCGTCCGTCAGTGTGCAAGAGCGCCGTCTTTTCCTGGGCACCTGCGATCGAGATGCGGAAATCCTCGTCCTCGCCAAGACCGAGAGGAGCGGCAGCGAGGTTCTTGATCATCTCGGCGATCTCTCTGTTGCTGACCGGCTTGCCATCGCTGCTGCCGGTATTGCCGGGATCGATGCCATCGGGCAGAAACTGCAGCGCGCCGACGCAGTCATGACCGACGGCGGCGAGCATGCTGTAGGCGTCAGTGCCTTCCGCGCCGACGCGTTCGGCAACGCGCTTGCGGATGGCTTCATTGTCGGGAAGCAGGTTGTCGAAGACATTGATCACAGGCGCGCCGATATAGCGGTCCTCGCGCAAAGGGAGCGAGAGCGACACTGGGAAGGTGCTGCGCCAGTCCAGCCATTCGGCGGCGTATTGGAAGTCTATTGCGCCCGTCGGTTCTCTGCGCAGCACGCCCACCAGGCGCCCGTTCAGAAAGACGTTCAGCGGTGCGTGCACCGGCCGCCGCGCCATCAGAACAGATCCTCGATGTCAGCGGCGCTGCCTTTGCTGCGCGCGCGAACGACGAGCTCAAGATCGAGAGCGGAGAGAGCCGCCATCAACGTGCGGAGCTGCACCGCCGGCTCGCCGGCTTCGAGGCGGGACACCGTGCCTTGGCGCAGGTGGATCTGGTTGCCAAGCGCCCCTTGCGTGAGATCGGCTTGCCTGCGGGCGCGACGCAGGATGGCGCCGAGTTGCTTTTCATTGCGAGCGATCTGGTCGGTCATTGTAGCCTCCAAACACCTGCATACGCGATTGCGTATAAAATGTCAATATACGCGGTCGCGTCTAAAGCAAGAATATACGCGCTTCCGTATAAAATATGGATATACGCGATCGCGTATGGTGTTCGACAACGGCTCTCACGGAGCCACCTTGCGGCGGTCCCCTTGAATAGGAAGAATGAGCGAGGCGCGCGACAGCCGTTGTAGCCAGCCGGTCAAGGGTGGGCTTGGGTGTCCCACCCGCCCAACGGCTCATGCCTGTCGCCTCTCAACTCACCGACTCGACCGCAGAGGCGTTCTCAGGAGGGCGATAGCGGCACCGCCGTTCTCCTGTATTTGTACGCCACGCTACTACGGCGATGGAAACTTGTTGAACCGGCCCGATTTCTGGCTCTCTTGATCATCCCCGAGCGGGGACGGCCTGAGTGGTTCCCGACTGAAACGGGGACTTGGTCGTGGTTTCGCACAACAATTCCGAAGGTCGCGCGCGCAGTTCGCGCATGCTGCGCACAGCGCTCGGAGCCGAGATAACACGGCTCCTCGACGATCCCGCAGTCGTCGAAGTCATGCTGAACCCCGATGGCCGTATCTGGGTGGACCGCCTTGCGGAAGGTCTGGCCGAGACGGGAGAGGTGCTGTCCGCCGCCGATGGCGACCGCATCGTCCGTCTGGTCGCCCACCACGTCGGCGCGGAGGTGCATCCGCGCTCTCCGCGGGTCTCTGCTGAATTGCCCGAAACCGGAGAACGGTTCGAAGGACTTCTGCCGCCGGTCGTTGCCGCGCCAGCCTTCGCGATCCGCAAGCCCGCTGTCGCGATCTTCACACTCGAAGACTACGTCGCGGCAAGCATCATGACAGCCGACCAGGCGGCGACGCTGCGCGCTGCAGTTGCTGCCCGCGCGAACATCCTCGTCGCCGGCGGCACATCCACGGGCAAGACGACCCTGACCAATGCCTTGCTCGCCGAAGTCGCGAAGGGGGCCGATCGCGTCGTCATCATCGAGGACACGCGCGAACTCCAGTGCGCCGCACCCAACCTTGTCGCCATGCGGACCAAGGATGGTGTCGCCACGCTCTCCGATCTGGTCCGATCCTCAATGCGCCTGCGACCAGACCGCATCCCGATCGGCGAAGTGCGCGGCGCCGAAGCTCTCGACCTTCTGAAGGCATGGGGCACCGGGCACCCCGGCGGCATCGGCACCATCCACGCCGGATCCGGGATCGGGGCGCTGCGCCGTCTCGAGCAACTCATCCAGGAAGCCGTCGTCACTGTCCCGCGCGCGCTGATCGCCGAAACAATAGATTTAGTCGCTGTCCTGGCTGGACGTGGTCCCGCGCGGCGACTGACCGAACTCGCACGCATCGATGGGCTTGGACCCGACGGCGACTACCGCACCTCCCAAGCCACCCCGAACAACACAGGAGACAATTCATGATCCGCAAGCTTTCGCGCGAGCACCTGGCTACAGCGGCCACAAGCTTCATCGTCTTTCTCATGGCAGCCCCGGTCGCCAATGCCGCCGGTTCGTCGATGCCGTGGGAACAGCCGCTGGAGAAGATCCTTCAGTCGATCGAGGGCCCCGTCTCCAAGATCATTGCCGTGATCATTATCATCGTAACGGGACTGACCCTTGCCTTCGGTGATACGTCGGGGGGCTTTCGGCGGCTGATCCAGATCGTCTTTGGCCTGTCGATCGCCTTCGCGGCATCGAGCTTCTTCCTGTCGTTCTTCTCGTTCGGCGGCGGAGTTCTGATCTGATGGCAACCGCTTTCGAACAACTCGACGCGGTGCCCGGTTTCGTGGTTCCCGTTCACAGGGCACTGACCGAGCACATCCTGCTCGGTGGCGCGCCGCGCTCCATCGCAATTCTGAACGGCACACTGGCAGGCGCGGTTGGCCTTGGCCTGCGTCTGTGGCTGCTCGGTCTCATCATCTGGGCGCTTGGGCACTTCACGGCGGTGTGGGCTGCAAAACGTGATCCGCTGTTCGTGGAAGTCGGTCGCCGACATCTGCGCCTCCCCGCTCATCTATCGGTTTGAGGGTGCGGACATGATGAACCTTGCCGAGTATCGCCCCACCGTGAGCCGTCTTGCCGACTACCTGCCATGGGTTGCGCTCGTCGCACCGGGGGTGGTGCTGAACAAGGATGGGAGCTTTCAGCGAACCGCCAGGTTCCGTGGCCCGGATCTCGAGTCCGCTGTCGCGGCCGAACTGGTCGCGGTGGCCTCCCGTATCAACAACGCCGTCCGTCGCCTGGGTTCGGGTTGGAGCATCTTTGTCGAGGCGCAGCGGCACGAGGCAGCGATTTATCCCGAGAGCCAGTTTCCAGACCCGGCCTCTCGGCTGGTCGACGCCGAGCGCAAAGCCGAGTTCGAGGAGGAGGGGGTTCACTTCGTCTCCAGCTACTTCGTCAGCTTTCTATACCTGCCACCGGCGGAGGATGCGGCGCGCGCGGAAACGTGGCTATACGAGGGGCGCGAACAGTCCGGCATAGATGCCAACGAAATCCTGCGCGCTTTTGTCGACCGCACTGAGCGCGTGCTCTCCTTGCTCGACGGCTTCATGCCGGAATGCCGGTGGCTCGACGACAGCGAGACGCTGACCTACCTGCACTCGACTGTCTCGACGAACCGTCATCGGGTGCGCGTCCCGGAGACACCCATCTATCTCGATGCGCTGCTGGCCGACCAGCCGCTGACAGGCGGCCTTGAACCGCGCCTTGGCGACCAGCATCTTCGCGTGCTCACCATCATCGGCTTCCCGACCGCGACCACGCCGGGTCTGCTCGACGACCTCAACCGGCTCGCCTTTCCCTATCGCTGGTCGACGCGCGCAATCCTGCTCGACAAGACTGATGCTGCCAAGCTGCTGACGAGAATACGGCGGCAATGGTTCGCCAAACGCAAGTCCATTGCAGCGATCCTCAAGGAGGTCATGACGAACGAGGCTTCCGTGCTCGTGGACACCGACGCCGCCAACAAATCCGCCGACGCCGACATGGCTTTGCAGGAGCTCGGGGCCGACGTGGCGGGCATGGCCTATGTCACTGCGACCGTCACCGTCTGGGACGAAGATCCACGCGTGTCGCAAGAGAAACTGCGCCTTGTTGAGAAAGTCATCCAGGGTCGAGACTTCACGGCCATGGTCGAAACCGTCAATGCCGTCGACGCTTGGCTCGGCTCTTTGCCCGGACATGCTTATGCCAATGTCCGCCAGCCGCCCATCTCGACACTCAATCTCGCCCACATGATTCCCCTCTCTGCCGTGTGGGCGGGGCCGGAACGGGACGAGCACATCGGTGCGCCCCCCTTGCTCTACGGCAAGACCGAAGGCTCGACCCCGTTCCGGTTGTCCCTGCATGTCGGCGACGTCGGCCATACCCTCGTTGTCGGGCCAACCGGCGCTGGCAAGTCGGTGCTGCTCGCGCTGATGGCCCTGCAGTTCCGCCGTTATGCGCGAAGCCAAGTCTTTGCCTTCGATTTCGGCGGTTCGATCCGCGCCGCTACACTTGCCATGGGCGGCGACTGGCACGATCTCGGGGGCGAACTCACTGAAGGCACGGAAGCCTCGGTCTCCCTCCAACCACTTGCCCGCATACACGACACTTATGAACGCGCCTGGGCGGCCGACTGGGTCGTGGCAATCCTGGCTCGCGAGGGCGTTCCCATAACTCCAGATGCCAAGGAACATATCTGGACCGCCCTGACGTCGCTCGCCTCGGCGCCAGTCGAAGAGCGCACCATCACCGGCCTGAGCGTGCTGCTGCAGGCGAACGATCTGAAGCAAGCCCTCCGCTCCTATTGCATCGGGGGTCCCTACGGCCGGTTGCTCGATTCCGAGGCAGAACACCTTGGCGCGGCATCCGTGCAGGCGTTCGAGATCGAGGGTCTTGTCGGTACTGGAGCAGCACCTGCGGTTCTCTCCTACCTCTTCCACCGTATCGGTGACAGGCTCGACGGGCGACCGACTTTGCTCATCATCGACGAGGGCTGGCTCGCCCTTGACGATGAAGGTTTCGCCGGCCAGCTACGCGAATGGCTGAAGACGCTGCGCAAGAAAAACGCCAGTGTCATCTTTGCCACCCAGTCGCTGTCCGACATCGACAATTCGAACATCGCGCCTGCGATCATCGAGAGTTGCCCAACCCGGCTGCTGTTGCCCAACGAGCGCGCGATCGAGCCGCAGACTACAGCGATTTATCGCCGCTTCGGCCTCAACGACCGCCAGATAGAGATCCTGGCGCGGGCGACGCCGAAACGCGACTACTACTGCCAGTCCCGGCGTGGCAACCGCCTCTTCGAACTTGGCCTGTCCGAAGTTGGGCTAGCGCTTTGTGCCGCATCTTCAAAAACCGATCAGTCTCTGATCGCCCGCATCGCCGCCGAACACGGACGCGATGGCTTCCTCGCAGCCTGGTTGCGCGCCCGAAACGCCGGCTGGGCCGCTGACCTTATTCCCGACCTCTCCACTTCCGTAACGCAAGCTGAAAAGGAGCTCCAATCATGAATAGTCGTGGGAACCACGCGCGCGCAGTATTGCTGGCCGCCGCCGTATTCGCCTCACCGTTTGCGATCTCGCTGATGGCGACTGCGCCGGCACGGGCATTCATCGTCTTCGACCCGTCCAACTATTCGCAAAATGTGCTGACGGCGGCGCGATCGCTCCAGCAGATCACCAACCAGATCACCTCGCTGCAGAACCAAGCCCAGATGCTGATCAACCAGGGGCGTAATCTTGCGAGCCTGCCCTTCTCCTCCGTGCAGCAGTTGCAGCAATCGGTGCAGCGAACACAACAGCTCCTGAGCCAGGCGCGGAACATCGCCTTCGACGTCCAGCAGGTCGACAAGATCTTCCAGCAGCAATATGGCGGTGTCTCGCTCTCCGCGTCTGATGAACAACTCGTCACGGATGCGCGCTCGCGATGGCAGAATACTGTCGGCGGTCTTCAGGACGCCATGCGCGTGCAGGCGGGGGTCGTCGGAAACATCGACACCAATCGCACGCAGATGTCGGCGCTTGTCGGCGCCAGCCAATCAGCGGCCGGCGCGCTCCAGGCAACGCAGGCCGGCAACCAACTCCTCGCCCTTCAGGCCCAACAGCTCGCGGATCTCACTGCCGTTGTCGCGGCCAACGGTCGCGCCCAGGCACTGACCGAAGCCGAACGCGCCGCCGCCGCCGACCAGGGCCGCGAGCAGCGTCGCCGCTTCCTGATCCCCGGCTCTGGTTACCAGGCCGGCGATGCCAAGATGTTCAACCAGTGAGTTCAGGGCCATGGATGGCAGGACCCTCGCTCGCATCGTCGCCGTCGTCTTCGTCGCGGTGGCCGTCACGGCGACCGCGCTCGAGATGACCCGGAAGGAGAAAAGACCGGACAACGTCGCTCCACAGGCGCTGACTGCTTTGGCGCCGAACCCGCTCAGCGAGGGCCTTCGCCGCTGCCAAACCCTCGGTGAGGCTGCTTTGCGCGACAGCGCTTGTCTGCACTTGTGGGCCCAACAGCGTGACCGGTTCCTCGGGCTCAAAACGCCGTTTGCGAGCTCGGCGTCCGGGATGGCCACCTCGTCGGAGGCGCGATAGGCATGGGCAACACCGGGGTCATCGACCAATTCCTCGCCACCTTCACGCGCTACATTGACAGTGGGTTCGGTCTGCTCGGCGGCGAAGTCGCATTCGTCGCCACCACCCTGATCGTCATCGACGTGACGCTTGCCGCGCTTTTCTGGAGCTGGGGCACCGACGATGACATTCTCGCGCGGCTGGTCAAGAAGACGCTATTCGTTGGCGTCTTCGCCTACCTGATTTCCAACTGGAACAGCCTTGCCCAGATCGTCTTCGAAAGCTTTTCCGGTCTCGGCCTGAAGGCGAGCGGCACGGGCTTTTCCGTCCAGGACCTGCTTCGTCCCGGCAAGGTGGCGCAAACCGGCCTCGATGCGGGACGACCGCTGCTCGAGGCGATCTCGGGGCTGATGGGCTACGTGTCCTTCTTCGAGAACTTCATCCAGATCGCCTGCCTGCTGTTTGCCTGGGCACTCGTCCTGCTCGCCTTCTTCATCCTGGCCGTCCAGCTCTTCGTCACGCTGATCGAATTCAAGCTGTCGACGCTGGCCGGCTTCGTGCTCATCCCGTTCGGCCTCTTCGGCAAGACAGCTTTCATGGCCGAACGCGTACTCGGCAATGTCATTTCATCCGGCATCAAGGTGCTTGTGCTTGCTGTCGTCATTGGTATCGGCTCCACGCTCTTCAGCGAGTTCACCCAAGGTTTTGGCGGGGAGAACCCCACGATCGACCAGGCGATGGCGATCGTGCTGGCGGCTCTGTCATTGCTTGGTCTCGGTATCTTCGGCCCAGGTATTGCCAACGGTCTTGTCTCCGGTGGGCCGCAGCTTGGCGCGGGGGCAGCCGTCGGAACAGGGCTCGCGGCAGGCGGCATGGCACTGGTTGCCGGCGGCACTGCCGGCCTAGCGATGCGGGGCGGAACGGCTGCTTTGTCTGCAGCCCCATTGGCGGCTCGGAGCGGCTCGTTCGTCGCAGGTGGTGCGTCGAGCGCCTATACCCTGGGCTCCGCCGGCCAAGCCGGCGCCGCCGGCATCGCCTCCGGGCTGGGCGGTGTTGCAAGCGCTGGTGTGTCTGCTGCTGCCTCGCCGCTCAAGCGCGCCGCCGCGCGCGCCAGCCAATCGATGAAGTCGAGCTTCGCTTCCGGCGCAAATTCGGCCGCTGCGGCCACCGGTGGTTCATCGACCCTGGGGACCGTCGGAGGTCCCGCCGGAGCTGCCAACGATCCGTCGTTTGGCCGCGACGGCCAGGCCGGCGGCTCGGCCAAGAGCCCACCCGACTGGGCCAAACGCATTCAGCGATCCCAGCGCCTATCGCACGGCGTCCAGACCACAGCGCATGCCGTGCGCGCCGGTGAAGCCCATGGCAGCGGCACATCGATTTCTCTCTCCGAAGGCAAATGACCAATGAACATCTTTCGTCGATCCGCCGTTCACTACGGCAAGACCCCTCAGCCGGAGACGCCTTATCAGAAGGCAGCGCAGGTCTGGGACGAGCGGATCGGCTCTGCTCGTGTGCAGGCCAGGAACTGGCGCACGATGGCCTTCGGATCGCTGATCCTATCGGCTGGGCTCGCCTGCTCGGTTGTCTGGATGTCAGCCCGAGGGTCAGTCGTGCCGTGGGTAGTCCAGGTCGATGCGCACGGACAGGCGCAGACGGTCGCGCCGGCGACCGCCGACTACAAGCCGACCGATCCGCAAATCGCCTGGCATCTCGCCCGCTTCGTCGAGCAGGTTCGATCGATCCCGGCCGATCCGATCATCGTTCGCCAAGATTGGTTGCGCGCCTATGAATGGACGACCGACCAGGGTGCGGCGGCGCTCAATGATTATGCCCGTGCGAACGAACCCTTTTCCAAAGTCGGCAAGAGCCAAGTGGCGGTCGAGGTCTCCTCGGTCATCCGTGCCTCCGCGGATTCCTTCCGCGTCGCCTGGACCGAGCGTCGTTACGAAAACGGTCAGCTCTCCACTACGGAACACTGGACCGCGATCCTGACGATCGTGGTCCAGCCGCCGCATGACGCCGAACGGCTTCGGGTGAACCCGCTCGGCATCTACGTCAACGCCATCAACTGGTCGCGGGAGATGAGCCAATGAGCCTCGCGCTGCATGCTGTCGCATTTCCAGCTGTTCGTGGATCCGCACTCGCGTCGGTGTTCCTCTCGGGGTTCGTGCTCACGAGCTGTGCCACGCTCCAGAAGCCGCCACGGATTGCCTATGATGCCTACGTGCCGCCGTTGCCATCCGTCCCGGCAAGGACTGCCGAGGAGAAACCCAAGCCGCCGCACATTCCACCGGGCTGGACACCAACGCTTGGGGGGCGGCTGGCGATACGCCGACTGCGCGCGTCGAGAACGCCAACGCGGCCGCGCGCGTCCAGCCTCGACGCGAGGGCTATTACAACGCCATCCAGATCTATCCGTGGAGCGAAGGGGCGCTCTACCAGGTCTATGCCGCACCCGGGCAGATTACGGACATCGCGCTTGAGCCCGGCGAAAACCTGACTGGTAGCGGCCCGATCGCGGCGGGCGACACCGCGCGCTGGATCATCGGCGATACCGAGAGCGGCTCGGGCATGACCCGGCGCGTCCATGTGCTGGTGAAGCCCTCGCGCGCCGACATCATCACCAACCTAGTCATCACCACCGACCGCCGCAGCTACATGATCGAGCTGCGGGCGGGCGAAAAGCCTTACATGCCGGCAGTGGCATGGGCGTATCCAACTGGCCCGGCCAGCCAGCAGCAGAGCATGCCCGCAAGGCCCATGATCCCGGACCTTGCCGGGCGAAACTACCGCTATGGCCTCACAGGTGACACGCCGCCCTGGAAGCCGGTCGCCGTCTATGACGACGGCAGACGCGTCTACATCGAGTTTCCGCGCGGGATCGTGCAAGGCGAGATGCCGCCGCTCTTCGTCATCGGTCCTGACGGCGAAGCCCAAATCGTCAACAGCCGGGTCTACCAAAACATTCTGATTGTCGATCGCCTGTTCGGTGCGGCCGAACTGCGTCTTGGCAGCGGCAAACGGCAACAGACCCTGCAGATTGTCCGAAGCGACGGGATCAAAATGGATCGACTGCCTTGGATGCCAACTCCCAATTCAGTGTCGAAAGCCACGAGTGCACCGAGGCAAAGGGGAGGGGAGCAGTCATGACCGAGAACGAAACCGCCACTGCGCCGATGCGACTTCGCGCCGAGCCGCCGCGCGTGACCCGTCTGTCGCGCAAGGCGATCGCCGGCGTCGTCTTCGTCGCGTCGCTGGGCATCGGAGGCGCGCTGGTGTATGCGCTTCAGACGCGCGATAGAGACACCCACGGCGAGGAACTTTATTCGACCTCCAACCGGCAGCCGGCCGATGGGCTCGCCAACCTGCCACGCGACTACACCGGCCCCGTCCTTGGGCCGCCGCTGCCGGGCGATCTCGGCCGGCCGATACTAGATGCCCAGAACAAGGGGCAGGCCGTCGTGCCGCCGAGCATTCCAACACCAACGGTTGACGAGGCTGAACAACGCCGGCGGGCTGAAGAGGAGGCGGCCCGCACATCGCGTGTCTTCTTCCAGACAGAAGCCAGGTCTGGGGCTACAGCCGAGCCTTCGGGTAATGTCGCTACACCAGACCTCTCCGGTCTGAATCCCTCCGGACAAGCCCCGCAGGATCGCCAGCTTGCGTTCCTCAATGCGGCGACCGACCGCCGCACCGTCGCGGCGGACCGTGTCGTGCCTCCGGCGTCGCCCTATGTGCTCCAGGCCGGAGCCGTCATCGCCGCCGCACTCATCACAGGTATCCGTTCCGACCTCCCCGGCCAAATCACCGCGCAAGTGACAGAGAACGTCTACGATAGTCCGACCGGTCGGACGCTTCTTATCCCCCAAGGGACCCGCGTCATTGGCCAGTACGATAGCGGAGTCGGTTTCGGGCAGCGCCGCGTGCTGCTCGTCTGGAACAGGCTGATTTTCCCGGACGGCCGCTCGATTGTTCTGGAGCGCCAGCCAGGCGCGGACGGGGGAGGGCTACGCTGGCCTTGAGGATGGCGTCGACTATCACTGGGGGGAATTGTTCAAGGCGGCCGCACTCTCAACCATACTCAGTGTTGGGGCCGAGGCTGGCTCGTCCGGTCAGGAGAGCGACATCGTGCGCGCGCTGCGAAACGGGGCTTCCGACAGTGTCAGCCAGGTCGGTCAGCAGATCGTCCAGCGTCAGCTCGAAATAGCGCCAACACTAACGATACGACCAGGTTTTCCTGTCCGCGTCGTCGTTACGCGCGATCTTGTCCTCGAACCTTACGGTGGCTGAAATGGCCAAGTTGAAGCTCGCGCCTATTGCCGATAACAAACCGGTCAAAGTCTCGGTGGAATTGCCCGCTCGACTGCATCGCGACCTGACCAGATATGCGGAGATTCTTGGAGGAGAAGCTGGGCTCCCTTCTACTGATCCCCTGCGCCTGATCGTGCCCATGCTTGAGCGATTCATCGCCACGGATCGTGGCTTCGCAAAGGCCAAGAAGGAGCGCAAGGCTTAGTCCAAAGCGGTTATGAAGAACGATCAGCGCCGCGCGATGCAGCGTGTAGCGGGAGAACAGTCGGTGCGCTTTGCGCTATCGGGTGAAAAGCAGACAGGATCGCCTCGAGAGCGACTTCCAATGCGCTGGAAAAAACCCTGCCTTTCTGCCAGACCGCCACATAGTGGTAGAGTGCGGATGGCTCCGCCGGCTTTGCCCCCAGTTCGAACGCCGCATATTCACGGGCAATGATTTCGTTGGTGATGGAGACACCAAGGCCGGCCGAGACAAACCCGACTTCGTAACCATGGGAGTCGTATTCCACCAATATTTCCGGCTCAATGCCGGCGAACCGCAGCGCGTTGAAGTTCATTTGGTGCGATGCAAACTGAGGGTCGATGTCGACGATCTTTTCCCCCGCCAGGTCGTGCGCCTCGACACATGTCTTTTTTGAAAAACGGTGGTTGCGTTGGAAGATGCACACGTTGCGTGCCGAGCCGATTGGTGCCCATTCAAACAGCCGGGTATCCAGAGGCAGCCTTGAAATTCCGAGATCTGCCCGCCCAGATAGGATATGCTCACCCACCTGCTCATAATTGCCCGAAATTGACCGGACACTCGAAGCCGTTTTCGAACGGATAGTCGCCACGACCTTTGGCAATGTCACGAATCCGAAGACGGCGGGGGCGGCAATCGCGATCCGCTGTTTCTCATCGTTCTTCATTGCAAAAATTGACGCCTCCAGCCGATCCAGAGACGTCAAGGCTATTTCTACATTGCGCAGGAGTTCCCAAGCCTCCCGCGATGGAAGGATGCGGTTGGTTAATCTCTCGAAGAGTTTGAGACCGAGCGCGGTCTCAAGTTGCTTCACCTGCTGACTTACCGCAGGTTGGCTTATCCCGAGCGCAGCAGCTGCTCGCCTGGTCGATCCGGTCCGCAGCACCTGACGAAACACCTGCAATTGTCGGAGCTTCAGGCCGCTCTGCAGCAACTCCATCTTGCGCCCTTTTGCTGAGACCCTTCACCGGCCACGAAGCGAGTGGCAGATGATGGAGGAGACCGATCCCGTGCAGCGGGCCTAGCAGACGAAGTCGACACAATCTCTGTGTCGACTTCTCTGAGCGACCCACGCCGGCCTACGCGGCTGATATCTCTCTCAGCCAATCATTTACATATTATAGTTGATAAACTCAAAGTATGTAAGTCGCGATCTTCCGGCGCATGGATATGCGCAAATTGGTCGGCCGGAACTTCGCCCGCCTGCGTCGAGAAAAAGGCCTGACTCAGGAAGAGTTGGAAGCGCGTTCCGGCTTCAGCCAGCAATATCTCAGCGGTCTGGAACGTGGTCGCAGGAATCCAACGGTAATTACGCTTTTTGAGCTGGCACAAGCTCTTGGCGTCGATCACGTTGAGCTTGTCCGGCCCGATAATGAGCTGTGACTGAGACTGCTGTGAGGATGATATCTCTGGCCGGCACATGCCTGCCACTGGGCGGTATCAGAGGGCGCGTAACGCAACGACGCGAGAGCGCTGAGATTGCCTCCACGGGCTGCGCAGAGGCGGGCAAACGAGATGGCGTTTAATCTTTCGGGACCAGAGAGAAAGGAGCGCTCGTATAATCATTCGTTATAGAGCGAATGTTAAAAATTATAGATTGAATGAAAAAACAGTGCCGGTAATTTAGAGGGCAATCCTGGAAATTTATTGCAGGATACCCTTAGTTGATTTCGCATTCTTCGGTCACCAGACAGAGATGTGCCGCTGAAAGACGCGGCGCATATTGCGAGATTGCGAACCGATGGAAAAGCGCCATGGGCGGCTTTACTGCTCAATTTGCTGCCGCCGTCATGGTTACCGTGAGTCTTGCTCTTGTCAGCGGACTGCTCGGCACCGTAGTCGGTCTGCTGTTGGCCATCTCAAAGGGCACGCCTGCGGCCCGTTTCAAAAGTGTGGTGACGGCTTACACGACCGTGGTTCGGGGCGTTCCAGAGCTCCTCATTATCCTCCTCGTATATTTCGGTGGAACCACATTCGCCAGTAAGATCGCTGGCAGGTATGTAGAGGTGAACGCTTTCACCGCAGGGGTCATCGCGCTCACTGTGGTCTTCAGCGGCTATGCGACCGAAGTCTTCCGCGGTGCGATCGCGGCTGTGCCCGCAGGCCAGACCGAAGCTGCGAAGTCGCTTGGACTGAATGCTTGGCAGCGGTGGCTGCTCATCGTTGGTCCGCAGATGCTGCGGCTGGCGCTGCCCGCCTATGGCAATCTTTGGATATCGCTTTTCAAGGATACGGCGCTCGTCTCTGTCGTCGGGCTGAGTGATATCATGCGCGTTGCCTATATCGGCGCCGGATCCTTGCGCGCGCCGTTGACCTTCTACCTTGCGGCATCCGCTTTCTATCTCTCCCTGACGACGATCACCTTGCTGTCGATCCGCTTGGCGGAGCAGCGCTATCCCGCCTTTGACCGATAGAAGGGGGCTCTCATGAACTTCGGCTTGATGATCGACGCCTTGCTGGTTCTGCCCTCGGGCATCGGTCTCACCTTGACCCTGACAGTCGCGTCGCTGACGGCGGGATTTCTTCTGTCAGTGCCGCTGGCGTTCGCCCGTGCGTTTGGACGCCCGAGCCTGTCGTTCTCGGTGCTCGCCTACACCTACGCATTCCGTGGAACGCCCATGCTCGTTCAGCTCTTTCTGCTCTATTATGGTCTGAGCCAGATTGAGGCCGTGCGCGCCAGCATCTTCTGGGTGATCCTGCGAGACCCTTTCTGGTGCGCCCTTTTTACCTTTTCGCTAAACAGCGCCGCACACACTACGGAGATACTGTGCCGCGGTCTCCAGTCTGTGCCGAAAGGCGTCGTGGAAGCCGCCAGGGCGCTTGGCCTGAAACGCTTGCAGATCGCCCGCCTTGTCACCTTTCCGATCGCTTTCAGGATTTCGCTTCCGGCTTACGGAAACGAAGTCGTGGGCATGATCAAAGGATCCTCTCTGGCAAGCACGGTAACGCTGCTCGAGATAACCGGAATGACCCGCCAGATGGTGTCGGCCACGTTCGCGCCCTACGAGATATTCATCGTCGCCGGAGCGATTTATCTGGCGCTCACCTCGGCCGCAGTGAAAGCGACGCAGGTTCTGGAGCAACGGCTTTCGACCGACGGCACGCCGAAGCAACGACGCAGGGCGCGGTTCCGGCCAGCCTTGCCTGACCACGAGATCACGACACCCGTGCCGTGACGCCGCAGCCTTACGGCTTCCCACCCAAACCAAACGAAAGAGGTGCCTTATGCGCATGCCCCTGGCTATTGCCATTTCTGTCGCGTCCTTGCTCGCAGCACTCCCGGCCGGTGCCGAAAGTGAACGCGCGATATCCATCGCCACCGAGGGTGCCTCGCCACCCTGGGACGGGACAGATGCGAATGGCGAGCTCTACGGGTACGACGTCGATGTCGGTCGCGAACTTTGTAATCGAATGAAGCTCACATGCTCGTTCGTCGCGCAGGATTGGGATGGGATCATCCCGGCGCTGCTCGTCGGCAAGTATGATGTCATCATGTCGGGCATGGCGATCACCGAGAAGCGAAAGCAGCAGATCGCGTTCTCGATCCCCTACGCCAGTGGCTTTAATCAATTCATCGTGCGCAAGGAGCTTGGGCTCGACGCCGGTGACACCAAGCAGAAGGTCAACCTCTCGACCATTGGTGACAAGGAGAAGGCAACCATCGAGCGGCTCAGGTCGGTCCTCAGCGGCAAAGCCATCGGCGTCTTGCGGTCATCGAATTCGGAGGCTGTCGTGAAACAACTGCTCGGCGATGTCGTGACTATTCGTAGCTATGATAGCCTCGACAACCTGAAGCTCGACCTTACCGCAGGGCGCGTTGACGGCGCGCTCGCTGACTATTTCACATGGCGCGATTTCTTGGAGGCACCTGGTGCCTCGGTTGCGATGTTTTTTGGACCGGAATTGAACGGTGGTCTCTGGGGACCGGGTGTGGGCGCCGGCATGCGGAAAGACGATGCAGAGCTACTCACCAAGTTCAATGCGGCGCTCGACGCTGCCACCAAGGATGGCACGATCAAGGCGTTGAGCCTGAAGTGGTTCAAGATGGACATTTCTCCGGCCGTTTCACAGTAGCCGGACAATCGTCAAACACCGCCTTCGCACCTGCAGGACAAATTCCATGAAAGATCCATTTTGTGCGGTCGTGACCGGCCAATCATTAATCACACATGACATCCGCAATGTTCAAGACGAACGGTTCGCTGAGGTTGAACGCTTCTTACGGCAAGGTGACGTCGTCTTCACCAATTTCGAGTCGACGATCCTCGGCAAACATGGCGGTTGGCCGACCAAGGGCAAGTACTTCGGCTATTCCACAGCCGAGGTGCTGGACGCATTGCAAGCCGTCGGTTTCAACGCGCTTGCTCTGGCCAACAACCACGCATTCGATCTTGGCCCTTGCGGGGTTCTCGCGACGTTGGAGGAAGTCGAAGCACGCGGCTTCCTGCATGCTGGGATCGGGATCGACGAGACCGATGCCGCGAAACTCGGCCATCGCACTCTGGGAGCCCGCCAGGTCTCTCTTCTTGCAATGGATGCAGGCCCCGGTCCGGCCAACATGTATGCCGAGAACCGGACGGCTTCGCGTCCGGCTCGACCTGGCGTCAACCGACTCAAAACCGTTCGCAAGATCGGGGTGCCGAACGGCCATTTCCGAAGGCTGGCAAGGCTTGGCGATCACTTGCAAAGCTCGCATCTTGAAATCACCAACTACGCGCAGCCGGAGGATCCGCCCCAGATGGCGAGCGGGAAGGAGCTGAATTTCTACGGAACCGTTTTCACCCAAGCCGCTGACTTCAGCCGCTTGATCGAGATCGATCCGCAAAGTGCAGATATTCAACTGTCCGCCATCCGGCAGGCGGCTGCGAAAGGCGATTTTGTTATCGCCTATCTGCACCACCACCATTGGGAACCAGGTTGGCAGGACGTGCCGCGCTGGGTACAGGCCTTTGCCCGTATATGCATTGACGCCGGCGCAGACCTTTTCGTAAGCCACGGTGCTCCCGTTCTTCAGGCGGTTGAAATCTACAATGGCTCGCCAATCTTCTACGGTCTCGGAAATTTCCTCTTTCACGTCCATCCGGATGAGGGCGAATGGGATCCTCCGGAAGTCTGGCAAAGCCTTGTCGCCGCTTGCCGCTACGATGCGAACGGAACCCTCGAAGCCATAGACTTTTTGCCCGTCGTGATCGGCGAGGCAAATCGGCGCCACGGATCCGAAACAGGCGGATTGGTTCCCGTTCCCGCCGGCGGACACGTGGCGCGAGATATTCTCGAGGGTTTCGCAAGCCGCTCGCGTGCTTTCGGTATAGGGATCGAAACGTCCGGATGCTCCGGCAGAATAATTGTGCCGCCTGCACGCAAATTTGGCTGACGATTACCCAGAAACCTAAGGCCATGCACGGAGAATGGTCTTTTGGAGCATCGAAAGCATTGTTGAACCCGAAACGCTCGAGCCCTTTTAGTGTAGCGCCAAAGCCAAAGATCGGGCGTGACCCTCACCCTGCTGATCTTCACGTCGGCAGACAGATCGCGGCAGTTCGAGTACTGTCGGACGTATCGCAGGCTCAGCTTGCCCGCTCGATAGGCGTCAGCGTCCAACAGCTACAAAAATACGAGAACGCAAGGAATCGCGTCAGTGCGTCCATGATCTACGAGATTGGCAAGTCGCTGGGCGTCCCCGCCAGTCGCTTTTTCGAAGGTCTTTCGGAGGATGGCGAGACCGACTGTGAGGCTTCCCCTCTGCCACCCGATGAGCGCATTGGCTTCATTGCCAGCTCAGAAGGTCAGCGGCTGATCTTACGTTTCATACTACTGCCTCCACGGGTACGCGCCAGGTTATCTGCCCTGATCACTGCGATCGGGGAAGAATTGACCGTCCCTCAATGACGAATGACAGCGAAGGCTGGGTGCGGAAAGACTCATCGCCATCGCGCCAAAATTGCGCCAAGGGCGCCGGTGAATGTGATCTTTTCGCTGCTCGGTGAAGACGCCGTTTCCGGATCGCTGCTGCCGGGCAGTAAACGACCCCCCTTCCAACCATATACAATGGCCGACCGTCGCCGACTGGCCCGGAGGTGTTGACGACGAAACACAAAAGCCGCCACTCCAGGTTCGCCCTTTGTACCTCGAAAGTTGTCTAATTGCGATGGGGTCGTCAACCGTCTTTTAGGCGTTTCGACGGCGCTGCCGGTGCATGGTTGTCTACGCGGTCGACAGGAGTCGCCGCACGATGGGGCTTCGCGGGAGGAGCCTTCCAATGTCGCATACGCACGCCACTCAATCAGCGTGCAACTTTCGAGGCGGAATGACTCTGCCCACGTCCCGGCAGGGACGTCTCAAGCGCTCGGATGTTGAACGCTATTCACAAAAATCTCATGCTGCGACTCCTCCGAGTTGCCGATCGAAGTATGCACTGGTCTTGAGCATTGCGAGCATCGTCACAGCTAATTTGCGCGCAACGGCTACAGCAGCACGTTTGAAGCCAACCCTTTCCTTGAGTTTGAGCCCCCATGTCCGCAGGCAACTGGCAGCCGAACTGCGGGTCAGCATGACCGTCGCAGCTTCGTAAAGAAGGGTGCGCAAACGAGGATCGCCCCGCCTCGAGATGTGACCATCATAATCAATCTCGCCCGATTGGTAGCGGCGGGTTGTCAGGCCGAGCCAGGCACCGACGGAGCGAGATGTCTTGAAGTTGCTCGGATCTTCGATGGCCGCCGCAAAGGACGTTGCAACAGTCACACCGACGCCGGGGATCGACATGAGAATTTTACAGGTCTCGCTTTGGCGCGCATCCACAATGAGTTGACGGGCGAGATCGGCAGCGCGCATGCGAAGGCTGCACCACGCTTTCAGCAGTGGCAGGATAACAGGAGCCAGTTGCTCTTGGTCCGCAAGGAGGCGTTGGACATGCCTCTCGAACATGTTCCCCTTGCCCGCCGGCACGATTATGCCGAAGGTCTTCATGAGCCCGCGGATCTGGTTGGACAGCTCAGTGGTCATGCGAACCAGGCGGGCGCGGGCCCCGACCAGCGTGCGGGTCAGCATGCTGTCGAATCCCTTGACGCGTACTTCACGATAGAAGCCCACCTCCGCCAGATGCGCCAAACCATCCGCGTCGTTGGCATCGGTTTTATTGGGCGCCATATCGAGCGCAGCCTTGGCATGACGTGCATCGATGCAGATTGCCGGCAACCCCTCAGCGCGAAGCGCATGATAGAACCATACCGACAGGGGGCCGGTTTCGAACACGACGCGTTTCACGTCCGGCGCGCGCTTGTGAACAAGCTCGGCAATGAGCTTCGGATCAGAAGCACATTTGCCCCGCCAGACGCGGGCGCCGGCGCGTCGAATTGAGATTGCCGTCTCTTTCATCGAGACATCAAGGCCGATATAAAATCATCCATGGCTGCTCTCTCCGATAGTTGCCTGGGCCCGTGCGAATCGTGAGCCCGTACGTCCATCTTATCGGGGGAGCAGCCACCTCCCATTTGGGATTGGTTTCATGGGGCTTCGCTCCCGCAATTACCCCATGTCGCATAAAAAGGCAGTGTGGAATTCTGACGTTCAGTCGGAAGCCTCGCCATCACGGTGTCATCGAAGCCCTGGTGACGTCGGTCCGATAACGATCGACTGCTTGTTACAGAATACCATCGTTGCGGCCGAAACACGACCAGGCTATTGCTTTGGGGAGCCGATCCACCAGTGCGCGGACGTGTATGGCATTGTGATGGAACATTCGGCAGCATCCGCCCCGAAGGTAACTCGCGCGCAACGCCACATCTTGCAACATGGCCGTCCCTCCGTCAAAGTGGCGCCATGTCGGTATCGCAATCTGCAGCGGGGCGCGCACTTGCGCCGCGCCGCCACGATGAAATCCTGAGACGTCTCGCTGCAGTCGGCTCGGTCGGGATCACCGATCTGGCCAATTTCTTCCACGTGTCGCGGGAGACGATCCGCCGCGACCTGAAACATCTGGCCGATCGAGGTCAGCTCGACATCGTCCATGGCGGGGCCACGCTGTTCGAGGCGACCGAACCGGCGCTCAACGAACGCAGCCAGGAGAATGCGGCCGGCAAGGCCGCGATTGGTCGGACCGCGGCCGGCCTAGTTGAGGATGGCATGGTGGTCTTCCTCGATTCAGGCACCACCACACTCGCCGTTGCGCACGCTCTGGACCGCCGGCAAAGCCTGACGATCTGCACGACCAGCTTGTCGATCGCGCTGCATATGTGTCGCCAGCCCAATGTGCGCGTTCATATGCTTGGCGGTGAGATCGACCCGGCCGAAGAAGCGGCCATCGGTATCGATGCGCTGGAGGCGATCAGCCGCTTTCGCGTTGACGTAGCATTTCTTGGTGGCGGCGGGCTGTCGCCTGACGGCGAGGTCACCGACTTCACGCGCAACGGCGCCGAGCAGCGCTCGCGCATGGTGGCCACGGCCAGTAAGGCTTATTTCGTGCTCGACAATTCGAAATTCGGGCGTCTGACGCCGCTGCGCATTCCACGCTTCGAACTGGCGGCAGGCGTCATCGTGGATGTACCGCCGCCCTCCTCCACCATCGAGGCGCTGGAGCGCAAAGGGCCAAAGCTCATAGTCGGCACTTAATGTGATTATTTGTTGCATTTTGTGTTGATATCTGTGCCCCTTTAGTTATGTTGACCCCCATCACCTTTGGGAGATCGTTTCATCGTGGCGCAGGAATTCCCGACTCAGGCTCGAATCGTCATCGTCGGCGGCGGCATCATCGGTTGTTCGGTCGCCTATCATCTGACCAAACTGGGCTGGAGCGATGTGGTGCTGCTCGAGCAGGGGCAGCTCAGCGGCGGCACCACATGGCACGCGGCTGGTCTTGTCGGCCAGCTGCGCAGCCATTCCAACATGACCAGCCTGATCCGATATTCCACGCAGCTCTACAGCGAACTGGAGGCCGAGACCGGTCTTGCCACGGGCTGGAAGAATTGCGGCTCGCTGTCGGTGGCGCGCACTGCCGACCGCATGACGGTGTTAAAACGCACGGCCGCGTCGGCGCGTGCCCAAGGGGTCGAGATCGATGTCATTTCGCCCCGCGAAGCCGCCGAGCTGTGGCCGGTCATGGCTGTCGACGACCTCGTCGGCGCCGTCTGGCTGCCCGGAGACGGCAAGGCCAATCCGACCGATCTCACGCAATCGCTTGCCAAGGGCGCGCGCCATGGTGGCGCCAAGATATTCGAGCGGGTCAAGGTCATCGGCATCAATGTCAGGAACGGCGTCGCCTGCGGTGTCGAGACCGACCATGGCGACGTCGCCGCCGAGATCGTCGTCAATTGCGCCGGCCAATGGGCGCGCAAGGTCGGGCTGATGTGCGGCGTCTCGGTGCCGCTGCATTCGGCCGAGCATATGTACATCGTCACCAGCCGGATAGAAGGCGTGCATCCGGATCTGCCCGTCATGCGCGACCCCGATGGCTTCATCTACTTCAAGGAAGAGGTTGGCGGCCTGGTCATGGGCGGCTTCGAGCCGCATGCCAAGCCGTGGGGCATGAACGGCATTCCCGAAAATTTCGAATTCGCGCTGCTGCCTGACGACTGGGATCAGTTCGAGATCCTGATGGAAAACGCGCTGGTACGCGTGCCGCAGCTGGCGCAGGCCGAAGTCAAGAAATTCTACAACGGTCCCGAGAGCTTCACGCCTGACAACAATTTCCTCCTCGGCGAGGCGCCGGAGTTAAAGAATTTCTATGTCGGCGCCGGTTTCAATTCGATGGGCATTGCCAGTGCCGGGGGCGCCGGCAAGGCGCTGGCCGAGTGGATCGTCAACGGCGCGCCGACCATGGATTTATGGCCGGTCGACATCAGGCGCTTCGCCTCGTTCAACAACAATCCGCGCTGGCTGCATGACCGCGTCAAGGAGACGCTCGGCCTTCATTACGCCATGCCGTGGCCGAACCGCGAATTGGACAGCGCGCGGCCCTTCCGCCGCTCTCCGCTTTACGACCGGCTTGCTGCCAAGGGTGCCTGCTTCGGCTCCAAGATGGGCTGGGAGCGCGCCAATTGGTTCGCGGCACCAGGAGAGAAGGCCGAGAACGACTATGCCTTCGGCCGCCAGAATTGGCACGAGGCGGTGCGGCGCGAGATGAAGGCGACGCGTGAAGCCGTCGCTGTCTTCGACCAGACCTCCTTCGCCAAGCTTCTTGTCCAGGGCCGCGACGCCTGTGTCGTGCTGAGCCGCATATGCGCCGGCGACATCGATGTGCCGATCGGCACGTCGGTCTACACGGGCGTGCTCAACGTGCGCGGCGGTTACGAAAGCGATCTCACCGTGATGCGGTTGGGCGCGGAAAAGTTCCTCATCGTCACCGGTTCCGCGCAGGCAGTCCACGACGCCGACTGGATCGTCAAGAACATCCCGGCGGGCGCGCATGCCGTCCTGACCGACGTCACCTCCGCCTATGCCGTGCTCGCCTTGATGGGGCCGCGTTCGCGCGACCTCTTGGGCAAACTGTCATCGGCGGATTTTTCCAACACTGGCTTCCCCTTCGCCACCATCCGCGAAATCGATATCGGCTATGCCACCGCCTATGCCAATCGCATGACCTATGTCGGTGAGCTCGGCTGGGAACTGATCGTGCCGACCGAATTCGCCGTCGGAGTCTACGAGGCGCTGCATGAAGCCGGCAGGGAGTCCGGTCTGATCGACGCCGGCTACTACGCGCTTGATGCCCTACGCATCGAGAAGGGTTTTCGCGCTTGGGGCCGCGAACTGACGCCCGACATCAACCCGTGGCAGGCGGGGCTTGGCTTTGCCGTCGCGATGGACAAGCCGGGCGGCTTCATCGGGCGTGATGCGCTCGCCGCCGCGAAACCCTCGTCGGCACCGGCCAGGCGCATCGTGCTGTTCACAACAGACGATGCCGAGCCGATGCTGTGGGGCGGCGAATTGATCCTGCGCGACGGCAGACCGGTCGGCGAGGTCCGCTCGGCCGCTTATGGCCATACGCTAGGCCGTTCGGTGGCGCTCGGGCTGATCGAGCACGAAGCGGGCGTCGACGCCTCGTTCCTGAGCAGCGGTCATTTCGAGATCGATCTGGCCGGTGTGCGCCACACCGCCACGGCGCATCTGCGCAGCCCCTATGACCCGAGGTCGGAGCGGGTGAAAGCCGATGCGGTGGAGATCAAGGTCGCGGCCTAAAGCATTATCCCGAAAAGTGGGAACCGGTTTTCGGACGAGATCATGCTCAACTAATCCGCCGACATCGAGCGCGCCATGTCGAGAAAGGCGCGCACCAGCTTGCCGCCGCTGCGCTCGCGCAGGCAGATCAGCGCCTCGTCCATCAAGGTCTCGGGCGCGTCGATTGTGATCGGCACGAGCCGCGAATCCTGGCCGAATTCGGCCGCCGAGACAAAGCCGATGCCGGCGCCCGAGGCGACGATCTCGCGCACGGCCTCGCGGCCCTCGGCCTCGATGACCGGCCTGAGCTCGACCTTCGACGCAGCGGCCAGGTCTTCCAGCTTCTGGCGCGTCTTCGAGCCACGCTCGCGCATGACCAGTGATTCCTGCGCCAGCTGTTTGAGCGTCAGCGATTTCTTCCCCGACAGCGGATGGTCGATCGAGGTGAAGGCGATGATCGGCGTCGAGTTCAGTTTCAGCACCTCGAAGTCGCGCCCGGCAGGCACTTCGCCCAGCACGCCGATGTCGGCATCGTAGCTGTAGAGGCTGCTGATCACAGTCTCGGTGTTGCCGGCGCGCACCGAAACCTGCACGCCAGGATAGCGGGCCCGGAAGCTGCCGAGGATGTGAAGCAGATGGTGCGCTGCATCGGCCACGATGCGCAGCGTACCGGAACGCAGGGCGCGTGACTCGGTCAGGAGTTCGAGCGCCTGCTGCTCGGTATCGAACATGCGGTGGGTTATTTCGAGCAGTTTCTGGCCGGAATGGGTCAGCGTAACCTGCTTCTTGTTCCGGTTGAACAGCAGGACGTCATACTCTTCCTCGAGCTTGCGCACCTGGTCCGATATCGCCGGCTGGGTCAGGAACAGCGCTTCGGCCGCCCGCGAAAACCCACCGGAGATCGCCACCTGATGAAAGGCTCGCAGCTGAACGTAGCGCATCCTGTGTGCCTTTCGGGTCGCGAAGTCGCCTGCACTTTATCATAAGCCTCGGTAGTCAAAAGGCAGGAATAAACGATTCCTCTGATGCCTGGGATGAACTTCCTATGTTTCACAACCGCGTCATGAGCAGCATGCAGCCTAAGCCCATACGCTCAGCGTCTATCGTTCCAATCGATACATCGATACAAAATAACGATTTTACAAATATGTCGTCTGGGCCAACAATGGCGCCACATCAAAAGACCTGTCGGAGGACATCATGCTCGCCGAGACGAAATTTGCCGCGGAGCCGCTGGCCAGGCCGGCCCTGGGAGAGCCTTATCTTTTGACCCCCGGGCCGCTCACCACGGCCTATTCGGTCAAGCAGGCGATGCTGCGCGATTGGGGATCGTGGGACGGCGACTTCCGCGCCATGACATCAGACATGCGCCGCCGCCTGCTGGCGCTGACCGGCGACGCGAAAGGCGAGTTCGACTGCGTGCCGATGCAAGGCAGCGGCTCGTTCTGCGTCGAGGCGATGCTGGGCTCGTTCGTGCCCAGGGATGGCAAGGTACTGGTGCTGGCCAACGGCGCCTACGGCCTGCGTGCCGCACAGACCATGCAGTATCTTGGCCGCGCCTATACACTGATCGACAAGGGCGACTACTTGCCGCCGCGCGGTGATGAGGTGGCGGCCGCCCTCGAGGCCGATCCTGCGATCACGCATGTCATCGCCATTCATTGCGAGACCAGCTCCGGCATTTTGAACCCGGTCGCAGAGATCGCCGAGGCCGTCCATGCCAAGGGTCGCAAGCTGCTCGTCGATTCCATGAGCGCGTTCGGCGCCGTCGCGCTCGACGTCAACGAGATCCGCTACGAGGCAATGGTCTCGTCCGCCAATAAATGCATCGAGGGCGTGCCAGGCTTCGGCTTCATCATCGCCCGCAAGAGCGAGTTGGAAGCCGCCAAGGGGCGCAGCCACTCGCTGTCGCTCGACGTCCACGCGCAATGGGCGCACATGAACAAGACCGGCCAGTGGCGCTACACGCCGCCGACGCATGTCGTCGCCGCCTTCCTTGAAGCCTTGCGCCAGCACGAGGCCGAAGGCGGCGTCGCCGGCCGCGGTGCCCGTTATGTCAGGAACCGCGACGTCATGGTGGCGGGCATGCGCGAACTCGGCTTCGAGACGCTGCTTCGGGACCGCTGGCTGTCGCCGATCATCGTCACCTTCTTCAACCCCGCTCACACTAACTTCGCCTTCGATCGCTTCTATGAGTTGATGAAGGACAAGGGCTTCATCATCTATCCCGGCAAGCTGACGGTCGTGGATTCCTTCCGCGTCGGCTGCATCGGCCAGATGGACGAGCATGTCATGCGCCGCGTCGTCGAGGCGGCGGCGCAATCGCTTGATGAAATGGGCGTCGACACCGCCGCTCCACCCGCCGCGGCAATCGCCGAGCGTGCCAAACTCGCCGCCTGAAGCGGCCGATTTCGAGGATACCAGATGAACCAGATGTCTCCGATCAACGTCGCGGTCAACGGCCGCACCTACGCTTGGCCGCGCGTGCCGGCCATCGCCATTTGCCTTGATGGCTGCGAGCCGGCCTATCTCGACGAGGCGATCAAAGCCGGGTTGATGCCGGCCCTGGTCAGGATCAAGGAGAAGGGCACGGTGCGCTTTGCCCACTCGGTCATTCCGAGCTTCACCAATCCCAACAACCTGTCGATCGCCACCGGTCGCCCGCCATCGGTGCACGGCATCTGCGGCAACTATCTCTACGAGCGCGAGACCGGCAAGGAAGTGATGATGAACGACCCGCGCTTCCTGCGCGCGCCGACCATTTTTCAGGCCTTCTACGATGCCGGCGCCAAGGTCGCCGTGGTCACCGCCAAGGACAAGCTGCGTGCGCTGCTCGGCAAGGGCCTCGCCTTCGGCGAGGGCCGCGCGCTGTGCTTCTCGGCCGAAAAGTCGGACACCACCACCGTGGCCGAGCACGGCATCGACAATGCCTCGAAGCATTTCGGCCTGCCGGTGCCGGAGGTCTATTCGGCCGAATTGTCGGAATTCGTCTTCGCCGCCGGCGTCCAGCTGCTCAAGGAATTCCGCCCCGACGTCATGTACCTGACGACGACCGATTATGTGCAGCACAAATACGCACCGGGTGTGCCCCAGGCCAACGCCTTCTACGAGATGTTCGACAAGTACCTGACCGAGCTCGATGCGCTGGGCGCCGCGATCGTCGTCACCGCCGACCATGGCATGAAGCCCAAGCACAAGCAGGACGGTTCGCCCGACGTTGTTTACGTCCAGGACTTGCTCGACGAATGGCTGGGCAAGGACGCCGCGCGCGTCATACTGCCGATCACCGACCCCTATGTCGTGCACCATGGCGCGCTCGGCTCCTTTGCCACCGCCTATCTGCCTGATGGCGCCGACCAGGCCGACATCATGGCACGGTTGGCCAAGATCGACGGCATCATGCTAGTCGTCGACAGCCCTGATGCCTGCGAGCGTTTCGAGCTGCCGGCTGACCGCATCGGCGACATCGTGCTGGTTTCGACCAAGAACAAGACGATCGGCACCAGCGAACACCGCCATGATCTCGCGGCGCTGAACGAGCCGCTGCGCTCGCATGGCGGACTGACCGAGCAGGAAGTGCCGTTCATCGTCAACCGCGTGCTGCCGGACCTGCCGAACGAACCCACGCTGCGCAACTTCGACGCTTTCTACTACGCGACCATGGCGGCGGCGCTGGCTTAGGCTGAGCCAGATGTCGACCCCCACTCCATCGAGCTTCGAGTTCGACAGCCCTGGCTCCCTTCCTCTCCCTCCGGAGGGGGGAGGTGGCGCCGCAAAGCGACGGAGTGGGTGAAGCCATTGCCGAGGCGCGATGCCGCTGCCTCCGAAAAATCAACACGGCCCTCTGAGCGCCCGGAAACACCGACATGACCAAGCTTGACCCTGCCATCAAAGTTCGCCACGAGCCGATGCGCATTGCCGGCAAGAAAGTCGATGCCGACAGCGTGGTCGAGGTTCGTTACCCCTGGAACGACACCGTCATCGGCACAGTTCCGGCCGGCCGTGCCGAGCATGCCCGCCAGGCGTTCGAGATCGCCGCCGGCTACAAGTCGAAGCTGACGCGCTACGAGCGCCAGCAGATCCTGTTCCGCACAGCGGAAGCGCTGGCGTCGCGCCGGGAAGAAATATCCGATCTGATTACGCTCGAGCTCGGCATCTCCAAGACCGACTCGCTCTACGAAGTCGGCCGCGCCTATGACGTGTTCACGCTTTCGGCGCAGATGTGCATCCAGGATGATGGCCAGATATTCTCCTGCGACCTCACTCCGCATGGCAAGGCGCGCAAGATCTTCACCACGCGCGAGCCCTTGAAGGCGATCTCGGCGATCACGCCGTTCAACCATCCCCTCAACATGGTCTCACACAAGGTGGCCCCTGCCATCGCCACCAACAATTGCGTTGTGGTGAAGCCGACCGAACTGACGCCGATGACGGCGTTGCTGTTGGCCGACATCCTTTACGAAGCCGGCCTGCCGCCGGAAATGCTGTCTGTTGTGACCGGCTGGCCGGCCGATATCGGCAACGAGATGATCTCCAACGACAACATCGATCTCATCACCTTCACCGGCGGCGTGCCGGTTGGCAAGATGATCGCGCGCACCGCGGGCTACAAGCGTCAGGTACTGGAACTCGGCGGCAACGATCCGCTGATCATCCTCAACGATCTCTCCGACGAGGATCTGGCCAAGGCCGCCGATCTCGCCGTGGCGGGTGCTACCAAAAACTCCGGCCAGCGCTGCACGGCGGTCAAGCGCATCCTGGTCCAGGAGAGCGTCGCCGATCGCTTCGTGCCGCTGGTGCTGGAGCGGGCGAAGAAAATCCGCTTCGGCGACCCGATGGACCGCTCGACCGACCTTGGCACCGTCGTGCACGAGAAGGCGGCGGCATTGTTCGAAGCCCGCGTCCACATGGCTGCGGAGCAGGGGGCTGAAATCCTTTACAATCCGGGCCGCCAGGGCGCGCTGTTGCCGCCGATCGTCATCGACCGCGTATCGCACACATCCGAACTGGTTATGGAAGAGACCTTCGGGCCGATCATCCCGATCGTGCGCGCGCCGGACGATGACGAGGCACTGATCGCGCTGTCCAACTCGACCGCCTTTGGCCTGTCGTCGGGCGTCTGCACCAACTCGTTTCCCCGCATGCAGAAATACATCGCCGGCCTGCAGGTCGGCACGGTCAACATCTGGGAAGTGCCGGGCTACCGCATCGAGATGTCGCCCTTCGGCGGCATCAAGGATTCAGGTAATGGCTACAAGGAAGGCGTCATCGAGGCGATGAAGAGCTATACCAATGTGAAGACGTTTTCGCTGCCCTGGTCATGACCGGGCGCGACTGACGAACCCAAAACAGGGGGAGCGGCCGTCGCTCCCTCATTCGCGTTTCGGAGAGGGTTATGGCCGCGATATCCGAGCTTGTGCATACAGAGGGCGATTCCAACACCACGGCGGCGCGCGGCCGCTGGGATGCCGGCCAGGACGATCCCCGCATTCGCGGCCTGCTCGATCGCGACGCGGCCGCGTTCATGCACCAGAGCCTGTCCAGCCCCTGCCTTTCGACGATCGCCAAGGCCGAAGGCATCTGGATCGAGGACACAGCCGGTCACCGTTTCATGGATTTCCATGGCAACAGCGTGCATCACCTTGGTTACGGCCATCCCAGGTTGGTCGCCGCGATCAAGAAGCAGCTCGACGAGCTCTGCTTCGCGCCGCGCCGCTTCACCTGCGAGCCCGCTGTCGAACTGGCCGAAAAGCTGGCAGCACTTGCGCCCGGTGATCTCGGCAAGGTGCTGTTTACTACTGGTGGCTCGGACGCCATTGAGGTGGCGCTGAAGATCGCGCGCGCCGCGACTGGCCGCTTCAAAACAGTATCGTTCTGGGATGCCTTTCACGGCGCCGGCTTCGGGGCGGCGAGTGTCGGCGGCGAGGCGACCTTCCGCTCCCACATCGCCGGACCCATGATGACCGGCACCGAGCACGTCGCGCCCTGGGACGGCTATCGGTGCCCGTACGGCCACGATTCGCTGGAAGCATCCGGGCTCGCCTGCGCCAACATGATCGCTTACGTGCTCGGCCGCGAGCAGGATGTGTCGGCGGTCGTTGCCGAGCCGATGCGCGCGACGCCCAATCCGCCGCCGGCCGGCTTCTGGAAGCGGGTGCGCGAGGCCTGCGACCGGCACGGCACGCTCCTGATCTTCGACGAGATTCCGACTGGCCTCGGCAAGACCGGAAAATTCTTCGCCCACGAACATGACGGTGTGACGCCCGACATCGTCGTCCTCGGCAAATCGCTCGGCGGCGGCATCCTGCCGATCGCCGCCGTCATCGCGCGTCGCGACCTCGACGTCACCGGCGGCTTTGCCATCGGTCACTACACCCATGAGAAAAATCCGGTGACGACGCGTGCCGCGCTGACCACCATCGACATCATCCTGGAGGAGGGACTGGTCGAGCGCTCGGCCGAGCTTGGCCGGCATATGCTTGGACGGATGCAGGACCTGATGGCGCGTTCGTCCCATGTCGGCGATGTCAGAGGCAGGGGACTGATGGTCGGGGTCGAACTCGTCGAGGACCGCGCCTCGCGCCAGCCGACACGCGACCTCGCCGAACGTGTCTTCTATGCCTGCCTGGAACAGGGACTGAGCTTCAAGGTCAGCCAAGGCAATGTGCTGACACTCTCGCCGCCTTTGGTCATTTCGAAGACCGATCTCGACCGGGCACTCGACATCGTCGAAGCCGCGGTGTTGGCGGCCTGACCATGAAGGCCGTCCGCACAGACCGGGAACTCGAATGTCCTGGCATTGACGTCGGCTTGCTGGCGAAGGGCGTCGACCTGGTGACGCTGCCGGACGGTCTTCCAGAAACCGAGCTCATCGAGGCAGTTGCCGACGCCGACCTTCTCTTGATGTGCTACACGCCGATCACCGCGCGGGTGATCGATGCCGCTCCCAAGCTGAAGGGCATCGTCAAATATGGCGTCGGCATCGATGCCATCGACATCCCCGCCGCGATGCGGCGCGGCGTTCCCGTGGTCAACGTACCCGAATATGCCGAGGAAACCGTTGCCGAAGGAGCCTTCGCGCTGATGATCGCGCTGGCCAAGCGGCTGCCGGCGATCACGCAGGCAATGTCGCGCGACGGCTGGATCTGGCCCGAACAGCGCTGGCTGGGGCGAGACATTTCCGGCGCCACATTGGGGCTGGTTGGCTGCGGCAAGATTGGCCGCAGCATGGCGCGCATGGCCGGGCAGGGGTTTCACGCTCGGGTTCTTGGTTTCGATCCCTGCGTCGATGCGGCGACGATGCACGCCGCCGGCATCGAAAAGGTCGACGATCTCCAAGCCATGCTGCGGACCTGCGACTTCGTTTCCATCCATTGTGTGCTGAACGACAACACGCGCGGCCTGATCGGCCAAGCCGAACTCGCTTGCCTCAAGCCTTCCGCCATCATCGTCAACGTCTCACGCGGTGCGCTGATCGAGGAGACGGCACTGATCGAAGCGATCGTTGCCGGACGCATAGGCGGCGTCGGGCTCGACGTCTATTCGGTCGAGCCTTTGGCAAAGTCGGGCCATCCGATGAGCGCATTGTTCGGCCGCGACAATGTGATCCTCTTTCCGCATCTCACATTCTTCACGCACGAAGCGATGCGCCGGCTTGAAGAAGACACGCTCGCCCGCTGCTTCGAAATCCTCGACGGCCGTCCGGTGACAGTCCGCTCGTTCGATCCTCGTCTGCGGGCGCAGACGGCAGGCGTTTTATTCTCCTGATTATCCCAGCGTTTTAGGGTTCGGGAGCTTGCTTGGCATAAAGTCTCGAAGGCTCGAAATGCGTCCACGACGTGCGACAGTTCTGTGACAAATATCAGAGGAAGTTTGTCTGTCATAAAATAAATAGATTTTACTTATCGATCCCCAGTCATCAGAGTTGTCACAACGACGACATCCAATCGGCTCAACGTCCGGCAGAGACCGATGCCGATTGGTCCTAGTGCATCGCAGAATGTGCCTTAAATCAAAAGGGGAACTGGTCATGAAATCACGAAACGCAACCATGGTCGCGGCCTTCGCCGCGTTGCTCACTTCGGCCGCTCTCGTCGGACCGGCCCTCGCCGACGGCGTCGTCACCATCTATTCCGCCGATGGCCTGCATGATGGCAATGGCAGCTGGTACGAAACCGAATTCGCCGCCTTCACAAAGGCCACCGGCATCACCGTTCAGTATATCGAGGCAGGCTCGGGCGGCGTCGTCGAGCGCGTCGCCAAGGAGAAGTCGAACCCGCAGGCCGACGTGCTTGTGACCTTGCCGCCTTTCATCCAGCGCGCCGCCGTAGACGGCCTGCTGCAGGATTACAAGCCCGAAGCCGCATCCCAGATCGACGGTGGCACCGACAAGTACCGGCCGCTGGTCAACAACTACATGGACTTCATCTACAACAGCGCCGTGCTGTCGGAAGCGCCGAAGACCTACAACGACCTGCTCGACCCGAAGTTCAAGGGCAAGATCCAGTATTCGACCCCCGGCCAGGCCGGCGATGGCACGGCCGTCATGCTGCAGATCATCCATGCCTTTGGCGGCGAGGACGCCGGCTTCGCCTTCATGAAGAAGCTGCAGGACAATAATGTCGGCCCGTCCGCCTCCACGGGCAAGCTGACCGCGCTGGTCAACAAGGGCGAACTGCATGTCGCCAATGGCGATCTGCAGATGAACATGTCGCAGATGGCCGACAATCCGAACATCAAGGTGTTCTGGCCCGCTGGTCCGGACGGCACCCGCTCCACCTTCGCCTTGCCCTACGAAATCGGGCTGGTCGCCGGCGCGCCTAATGCCGACAACGGCAAGAAGCTGATCGACTTCCTGCTCGCCAAGGAAGCACAATCGACTGTAAGCTCGGTTGCGCTCGGCATGCCGGCCCGAAAGGACGTAAAGCCCGATGATGCCAACTTTGCCAAGGCACAAGAGGCGATGAAGGGCGTCACCATCTGGTCGCCGAACTGGGACGAGGCGCTGAGCAAGCTTCCCGACTACGTCAGGAAGTGGAACGAGGCGACCGGAAGCTGACACCCGAGGGCAGAAATCGGGAGGACCATGCCATGTCGGCCGCAGCCTTTACTGGTACCAGTGTCATGGACATCGACGCCGCGAAAATTCGCGGCGCCGGCTCCAACGTCCATTTCGACAAGGTCAGCGTCGCCTACGGCGCGCATGTCGTCCTGCACCCGCTGACCCTGGATATCGCGCCCGGTGAAATCCTGGCGTTGATCGGCCCGTCAGGCTCGGGCAAGACCACCGCCTTACGGGCCCTTGCTGGTTTCGTGCGGCCGGCAAGTGGCCGCATCCGCATCGGCGCCACCGATGTGACCGACCTGCCGCCCTACGAACGTGGCCTCGGCATGGTGGTGCAGAATTACGCGCTGTTTCCGCATATGCGGGTCGAGGACAACGTCGCCTTTGGCCTGCGGGCCCAAGGCGCCGACAAGGCGCTGATTGCCGAGCGGGTCAAGGATGCGCTCGGTACTGTCGACATGGCGACTTTTGCCCGGCGTTATCCGCGCGAACTCTCGGGTGGCCAGCAACAGCGCGTGGCGATCGCCAGGGCATTGGCCGTGCGGCCGCGTGTGCTGCTGCTCGACGAGCCGCTGTCGGCGCTCGACGCGCAGATCCGCCGCAACATGGTCGAGGAGATTGCCCGCCTGCACCGCAGCCTGCCGGGCCTGACCATTCTCTATGTCACCCACGACCAGACCGAGGCGCTGACGCTTGCCGACAAGATCGCCATCATGCGCGACGGCAGGGTCTGTTCGCACGGACCGACGACGGAACTCTACCGCCGTCCGCCGAACCGGTTCACCGCCGAGTTCCTCGGCCGCGCCAACCTTCTGCCGGTGACGGTCGCCGAGGGCGCCGGGTCGAAGGGCCTTGCCACGGCAAGGCACGGCGACGCGGTGCTCAGGGGTGCCGGCCGCGACGAGAAGGCTGGCGACAAGAGCCTGCTCTGCATCAGGCCGCAGCACCTCAGCCTGACCGCCGACAGCGAGCATACCAACCGCATCGTCGGCACATTGATGGAAGTGCACTGGCAGGGCGAACTCACTCATCTCGTGCTCGATGTCGAGGGCACACCGGTTCGTGTCTCGGCAACGAGATTGCCGGTCGCCTTGCCCGAGCCCGGCGCCCAGGTGCCGCTGTTCTTCGCTCCCGCCGATACCTCGCTTCTGCCGGAAGACGCCGGTGTCTGAGGCGGTCGCCATCGGTTCGCCGGCCACCAGCAGGCGGGAACCCGGCAAATTCTGGATCGTGCCGCCGGCGGCCCTGCTGGCGCTGCTGTTCTTCTATCCGCTGGCGCTTATTGCCCGGCAGGCATTCCTTGACGATAGCGGCGTCGCCAATGCCGCCGAGATCATTCGCGTCCTGCATTCGCGGTTCTTCCTCAACGCGCTGATCAACACGGTGACGATCTCGGTCGCGGCGACAGCCGGATGCCTGGCCGTCGGCCTCGTGCTGGCGCTGATCCTGGCCTTCGTGCCGTTTCCCGGCAGCGGCTTCATCGCCCGGCTGATCGACACGTTCATCGCGCTGCCGACTTTCCTGGTGACGCTGGCCTTCACCTTCCTCTACGGGTCCGCCGGCATGCTCAACACCGGGCTGATGGAGGCCTTCTCGCTGCCGCTGCCGCCCGTCGATTTCCTCTATTCGACATGGGGCGTGGTGCTGGCCGAGGTCACGGTCTACACGCCCTTCATCCTGCGGCCGCTGCTTGCCGCCTTCTCCCTGGTCGATCGCGGCCAGATCGAAGCGGCAAGCGTGCTCGGCGCCAGGCCGTTCCGCATCGTGCACCAGGTCATCCTACCGGCCGCGGTTCCGGCGCTCATCGCCGGCGGCAGCCTGTGCCTGCTGTTGACCGTCAACGAATTCGGCATCGTGCTGTTCATCGGCGCCAAGGGTGTCATCACGCTGCCGTTGCTGATCTACGGCAAGGCGATCCAGGAGTCGGCCTACCAAGTCGCCTGCATCATCGCCGTGGTCAACATCGCGCTGTCGCTCGGCCTGTTCGGCCTTTACCGTTTCGCCGCCGCCCGGTTGGGGGTCTAGCCAATGCTGGTCTGGTCGCGCCCTGGTCGCATCGTGCTGTGGATGCTCTTCGCGCTGATCTTCGGCGTGCTGTTCCTGGCGCCGCTGGCGATCATCCTCCTGTCCAGTCTCGCCGACCAGTGGAACGGCGTGCTGCCCAATGGCCTGACGACGGAGCATTACACCGATGTGGTCAAAGGGTCGGCCTGGAACTCGGTCAAGGCCAGTCTGATCACCGGCTTCCTGGCCAGTGCGCTGGCATTGGTCAGCGGCACATGGGCGGCACTGTCGCTTCGCCTCCAGGGGCACTCCTTGAAACGGCTGCTCGGCCTGCTGTTTTTCATCCCCAGCGCCGTGCCTTCGGTGTCGGTCGGGCTGGGCCTGCTGGTTGCCTTCAGTCATCCGCCGCTGCTGCTCAACGGCACGATCGCGATCGTCATGATCGCCCATTTCGTGCTGATCTCGGCCTTCACCTTCGGCAATGTCTCGGCCGGTCTGGCACGGCTATCGCCCGACTTCGAACAGGTGGCCTCGAGCCTTGGCGCGCGGCCGGCCTACCGGCTCTGGCACGTCACGCTGCCTCTGCTCGCGCCTTACCTTGTCGCCGCCTTCGGGCTGAGCTTCGCGCTCTCCATGGGCGAGCTTGGCGCGACCGTGATGGTCTATCCGCCAGGCTGGGTGACGCTGCCGGTGTCGATTTTCTCGCTCACAGATCGCGGCGACATCTTTGCCGGAGCGGCGCTGACCATGATCCTGGTGGTGGCAACGCTGGTCCTGCTCCTCGGACTCGAGCGCGTCACCGCACGTGCCACCGGTTCGTAGCAAATTGAATTCAGCGAGATTGCGATCGGGAGAAGCAAACCGTCGAAGCGGACTATCTGCACCTATTTCGACGAGAATTTTCTTCAATCTTGCCCCGTTCGAGCAGATCGAGGGCCTGTACAGGTGCCTCGACGACGATCCGTTTGGCCGCGCGCTCCTGCGGCGATACAGCGACCGGTTCCCCGGCAGCGCGATGTTGACGGCAGGCAGCGGCTGCACCGGCCATTACCGCGCGATCAGGATGTGGGAAGCGGCGGTGAACGAGGCCGGCACGGTCGAGCGCGCGACGCGGTCATCGGGGCGCTCGATCATACCCGGATAGGCGAGGGGCCGGCGGTCCGGCCGAAATGGTCCCCGGCCAGCACCACGTTCGCATGAACATGTACATCGCGCAGGCGCAGCGCGGCCGCTTCACCGCCCTGCAGTCTGCCAATGACTATGGCCAGAACGCATTGGAGGTACTCGATCAGGAAGTCGGACGGCACCGGTTGCTGCGGATGAAGTCTGAGCTTGAGTCGATGGTCGAGGACAACGAGGCGGCACCTTTGGCCCTGGCGGCCGAACAGTATGCAACCGTGCACAAGTATGCCGGTGCTTTTCTGCGGACGCTCACATTCCAATCGGCGCGGCGACACGATCCGCTTCTTGCGGCAATTTCGCTGCTGAAACGCCTATATGCCGAGAGGCGTCGGACGCTCCCGGATCGCGTCCCAGTCACCCACCTCAGCCAAGCCGATCTACGGCTCATCTTCGAACAGGGAAAGCCTGATCGCCGTGTCTACGAGATTGCAACGCTCGGGGCTTTGCGAGACAGGCTTAGATCTGCAGACATTTGGGTCGACGGCAGCCGATCCTTCCGGCCGATCGATGAGCCCCTGATGCCGCGGTCGGCATTCACCACAATGAAGGAAGAGGATCGGCTCGGATTGGGCGTCCAGCGTGATGGCACGGCTTGGCTCGCCGAAGCGCGGCAGATGCTCGACTTCAATCTGAAGCGCCTGGCGCACAGAGCACGGTCAGGGAAGCTCGAAGGTGTTCGCCTTGAAGCCGGGACGTTGATCGTCACACCGACCGCTGGCGAAGTTCCTGCCGCCGCCGAGGAACTGAATGCCGAGATCAGCGATATGTATCCAATGGTTGAGGTGCCGGATCTCCTGAGGGAAGTGCACGATCGGACTGGTTTTGCCGACCAATTCACGCATCCTAGGACACATTGTCGAGCAAGGTCGACTTATCCCAAGCCTTGTGTTGATTCAGGCAGCCATTCACCATTCGGCGTCATTTCGTTGACTGTCTCGGGTAGGTCCCGCGTAATCCTTCTGATTAGCTCCTCGCGCGAAAGACCCGTCTGCACCGACATGGACATCAGTGTACCTTCGTCCATCGCCGCTTCGACGAGCCTTGGCTCGATTGGTTGGTTTGGGCCGTTGCCAACCCACGAGTCGACTTTAGATCCTGCGCCCAGCTCCCTGAATCGGTCGAGGATCTGACCAAGGTCAGCCCTCGACACGCCATTAGTTATCTGAGCCAGAATTCTGCGTTGCGGATCGTTTGGGTTAAGATACCCCGCTCCCGGAATCAATTCACAGACTTTGTCGCGACTTCGGTATGCCAAAACGCCAAGCATCGCGATCGCCAGTCTTCCCAGATTTGCCATTTGGTCTCCTCCGCGGTTTGGCATGAGCGAGTCTTGGCGAATGCCGACGCGTTCGGGCTCGAATAACTGCCGGTCGGCTCGCCGCCGGAGAGGACGCGTCCTTCCGGCGCTTGGCTGCCGCCCTGCGTCGATCGAACCTCCTAACCGGCGCCTCCCGGGTTTGTTCCGCTTGTCGGAGTTTGTCGGTGAACGATGCAGGGGCGCCCGACTCGACGGGAAACTCTACCGGTCGAGAGATAGAGTCGGCCCAATCTGACCTATTTTCAGAACGATGGCGGATCGGTTGCCCTAGCTATCTGGGACGCTGGCTCGCGCACGAATTTCATTTTCGGCGGCACGGCCAACTGCCTGAACCGATCAGCCAGGCTGTCGAGAGCTTGACGCATGCCCACGCCCGCAGCCGCCGTCCCGTGTCCGCTGATGACCATCTGCGGCTTCAGTGCGGCCATGCGCTTCACCGATCTTTCCGCCGCATCCCAGTCGGGCGTGAAATAGCGTGGCGGACCGTGCATCTCGAGATCCTGAACGGCGACCTCATAGACCGACTCCTGACCCGTGGTGATGAAAGCGTCCCCCACGATCAGCGAGCGGTCTTCC
This sequence comes from Mesorhizobium sp. B2-1-8, assembly GCF_006442545.2. NCBI lineage: Bacteria > Pseudomonadati > Pseudomonadota > Alphaproteobacteria > Hyphomicrobiales > Phyllobacteriaceae > Mesorhizobium > Mesorhizobium sp. B2-1-8. Next base: position 5,185,417 of record NZ_CP083952.1, on the reverse strand, counting down.
TCCCGCCAGAGCGAGATATGCCCCGAGGCGTGTCCCGGCGTGTGCAGCCATTGCCATCCGGGCATCCCGGGGATCCATCCGTCGGCAGGCAAGGACACCAAGCGGTCGCCAAGATCGGATCGGGCCGCATGGAAAGAGCGGCGAAAGCAATGCCATCAGTCCAACCCCCCACAGGGGTCCGGTGGCGGATAGAGCATGGTTCCGTCCAGATAACGCTCGAGCGGGTGTGCGAAGACAGGCACGTCCCACGTATTCGCAGGTCCAGAACCGTTCCCACATGGTCGAAATGGCCGTGAGTCAAGATGATCGCGGCCGGCCGCGTGTCAGTCCCAAAGCGCTTTCCGCGACCGCAAGGATGCTGCTCCGGGACGTCGGCAACCCTGTATCGAGCAGCACCCATTTGCGATCTCCGCTGCCCGGTGCGCCGAAGAACACGACATTGACGATTGCCAATCGCAAATGGCCCAGATCTGGTGCGATACTCCAAGCGCCGTCGCCACGATCCTCCCGCCTGGCGCGGTCGATATCGGAAAGTCGAATTTGAACGGTCATATGATCCCGTGCCTCTGTTGTTTGCGAGCATCCGGCCGAGCTGATCGATGCCGGTGGTACATCCCCGAACTTGGCTCCGGCCGCCTTGTTCCTGATTTGCCTTCGCCACTCAGCTACCGGACGGTGGACCACCGGAACAAAGACACGACCAATCGGTTCGGCACTACTCGGTCATGTAAGAATGACGGGTATGCCGAACTGAGCAGGGGGATGCTGCTTGCCCGATCGGATGCGTTTTCGCCAAGGCAGTTCTCGCTCCGAACAATCCGGCCGAGTGCGAAGCCGACTGACCAAAGGAGACTTCGAATGAACGAGGCGGCACGCACGAAGGGCCAGGAGGTGGATGCTTCGGTTTCCGGTGCTTGGCGCTTTGCCAGTTTTTTCATGGCGGGCTTTGAATGCTCCTCGCATCGGCGCAAGGACGGCGTTCGCCTCGACCTTATTCGTGCGACCTCGCATAATTTGCATGCCCTGGGCGACTACCGCGGCTGCGCCGAACTCGGCCTTCGCACCATCCGCGACGGGTTGCGCTGGCACCTGATCGAAACCGCTCCCGGAACTTATGACTGGTCAAGTTGGGCGCCTATGGTCGAGGCAGCCCAAACGGCAGGTGTCCAGGTCATCTGGGACATCTTCCACTACGGATCCCCAGACCACGTCGATCAGGGGTCGCAGCATTTCATCGATGCCTATGCCTCATTTGCGGCCGAGGCCGTGAGGGTGCACCGCTCGATTACCGGAACATCGCCTCTGTTGTGTCCAATCAACGAGATCTCCTTCTTTGCCTGGGCTGTTGAGGTCAGCTATTTCCCGCGCGTGGGGCCGAACAAACGGGGATGGTTCAAGCGGCATCTCGTCAAGGCCGCCATCGCGGGTGTTCGTGCAATGCGGGAAGTCGACCCGGCATGCAGATTTGTCTGGGCCGAGCCGCTCATCCATATCGCGCCACGCGACCGGACCCGAGGCGAAAGGCGCCGGGCCGAAAACGCCCGATTGGGACAGTTCGAGGCTTACGACATGTTGCTGGGCCGCGTCGAACCTGAGTTGGGCGGGAGCGAAGATGTTGTCGACGCCGTTGGCCTGAATTTCTACCCGCACAATCAATGGTACATAAATGGGCCGACTATTCCGATGGGGCACCACGAGTACCGTGCTCTGTCGGAAATGTTGATGGAGGCCGCTCATCGATACGGCAAGCCGATGTTCATCGCAGAGACCGGGTCGGAGGGATCCGGCGGGCCGGCCTGGCTCCACTATGTCTGCGACGAGGTGCGTGCGGCGATGAGCCTCCAAGCGCCGATCGAGGGTATTTGCCTGTACCCGATAACCGCCTACCCCGGGTGGGATAATTCCCGACATGCGGAGGTGGGGCTGTTTTCGGTCATCCAGGCGGATGGCACGCGACGTCTGTGCCAGCCAATCGCGGACGAACTGGTCCGTCAGCAATATCTGTTCGCGCCGAATCTGACGCGCTGAAGGTGTGGCCGGCAACACCAAGGGGAGGGCGCCTGCCCGCCCCGCGGTGCTGGATGAGTTCTTTGCGGTTCCCCAGCCGCCTTTAGCCCTTATGTGCAGGGGAACTTATTGCCAAGTCCGCCAACGTCTTTCCCGGGCTTGCCCATTCCGGGACGCTTTTTTGGATGCGATCGAAAGTAGCCAGAGCCTGTCCGACCACCTGATCCATGTTGTAGTAGCGGTATGTTGCCAGGCGTCCGACAAACCACACGTCCGAACAGGTTGCGGAGAGTGCTTCATAGCGCTTGTACAGCGCTTCGTTTTCGGCCCGCGGCACCGGGTAGTACGGATCTCCGATATCCGTGGGGTATTCGTAGGTCAGGCTGGTCCGCGAGTTCTGCTGGCCGGTGAGATGTTTGTACTCCGTGATGCGAGTGTAGTCTTGCGTCTGCGGATAATTGACGACGGCAACCGGCTGAAACTGTTCGCAGTCCAGTGTAACGTGCTCGAAACGCAGCGAGCGATAGGGAAGATGCCCGAGCTGCCACCCGAAATATTCATCGATTGGTCCGGTATAGATCAGGCGCCTGAACGGTATCTTCTCACGAATTTCGCGGAAATCGGCATGCAGCATGATCTTGATGTTCGGGTGATCGAGCATGCGTTCGAACATCCTTGTGTATCCGCCGGCCGGGATTTTCTGGAAGCTGTCGCTGAAATAGCGGTCGTCATGGTTGGTCCTGGTCGGCACTCGTGCTGTCACAGATTTACTCAGTTGGCTGGGATCGACGCCCCATTGCTTCCTTGTGTAGCCACGGAAGAATTTTTCGTAGAGCTCCCGTCCGACGGTACTGACGACGACGTCCTCCGCCGTGCGAACATCCTCCACAGTCTCGCGTCGGGACGCAAAGAAATCCTCCAACTGTGCCGAGGTCAGGTCCAGACCGTAAAGGCGGTTGATCGTGTCGAGATTGATCGGGATCGGAACGAGCTTCCCGTCCACCGCCGCCAACACCCTGTGCTCGTATGACCGCCATTCGGTGAACTGCGACAGATACCCCACGATCGCCTGACTGTTCGTGTGAAAGATATGCGGACCATAGCGGTGGATGAGGATGCCGGCTTCGTTGTAGCAATCGTAGGCGTTGCCGCCGACATGGCCGCGGCGATCGACCAGCAGAACGCTCTCGTGACGCTGCGAGGCTATTCTTTCGGCAAGCACGCTGCCGGCAAAACCCGCCCCGACGACCAGCCAATCGAACATGGCTAAGCACTCCTGCGAAGAGGGACGACCTTTTTGCCTTGATAGGCGCGCTCAATGTGAGCTGCCATGGCGTTCCATGTTCGCTCCCACGAGGTGTCCGCAAGGTAGGCGTCGACTTGCTGCATAAGCATTTCACGCGGCCGTAAAAGAACGGAGCGCAGCTTGATTTCCAGATCATCGGGGTCGGCGATTTCCACCAGTCCAGCGGCGCCGTAGCTGCGCACCACGTCGACGATCGCCGTCGAGATCACCGGCAGGCCCGCCGCCAGGAACTCCGGCGTCTTGGTAGGGCTGATGAACCGGGTCGCTTCATTGAGTGCGAACGGCATCCAGCCCGCATCCCAATGGCGCAGGTAGTCGGGCAGATCGCGGTAACCTTTCCCGCCCAGCCAGTGAAGATTCTCGGCCTGGGGCAGGTCTGCGGGGTCGATCTTGACCACCGGGCCGAGCATGACGAAATGCACGTCCGGCATGGTCTCCGCCGCTTGAGCCACGAGATCGACATCCAGCCGCTCGTCGATTACGCCGAAATACCCTACCCTCGGGTGAGGGATTCCGGTCTGATCGGCTGGGTCCTTGCCCGGCTTCCTTGCCTTGTGAAAGTGGCTCACATCGATGCTGCTCGGGAAGGGATAGATCGCATGATGCAGATGACGTTTGTTCTCGAACAGGCTTAGGCCGCCTGTAAAAACGCGATCGGCGCGGCGCAGAAGTGCCTTTTCCAGTTGGCCGAGTTCGGGTGGTGCATTCTTGAACGCGGAGAGTTCGTCCATGCAGTCATAGACGCATACGTCCGGCACAAGGTATTCCGTGAAGCGAAGAGCCATTGGTGTGTAATACCAAGCGATAAGCCGGCTGTGCGGCATAGAAGCGATTGTCTGCTGAACAAATCTCCGCTGCACGGCATCTGCTTTCGCGGCGGACGTGCCGAGCGGGAGCACTGGTGTGACAATCAGAATGTTTGGCGAGGCCTCGCTTTTCCGCATCACCGGCTGCGGCAGTTCTTCGAAAAGGGGTTCTTCAAAGTAGACCACTCTCTGCTGCATGGACGCGAGAGTGAGGATATGCTGCGGTCTTTGATGAACGAAATTCCACCTTAAATGGGAGAAGCAAACCAGAAGATTTTGCCTGCCAGCATGTTTACTGGCGGTTGCCCTGCTCAAGGCTGCTTCCATTGAGATATTCCTTTTTATAGACGGTCGTTTATGTTGCGACTAACATTTGTTAATCGTGAATGACGAAGAATTAGACTTCGGTTTCAGCTCCTAACTTTCGTGCAGGTGAGTTGTTCCAAGTTGAAACAAACAGCCTCGGTCGCTGCTTTGGATGGGCGCTGGCTGCGCGGGGAAGAATGGCAGCCGGAGGGGACGGGCCATCGGAAGGCTCCCGATCAGGGTTTGCTGGTGGAGAACCGCCCTTGCCGTATTTGTGTTGAACTCGCTGGCTATAAAATATGCGGGACATCCAAATTGATTCGCCTGCATCGCTGGGGATCTAGGGCAAGGCAAATTCCGAGACTGAGATGAAGATCACCTTCGATACCAACGTGTTTCCGCTGTTTCATCCGCAGAGCGTGGATGACCTCAAGGACCCATGCCCCGTCTTCGATGGCAGGCTGTGGCATGTCTTCGGTTCAAGCGGGACGGTAACGACCGAGACGTGGAGAATCCTGCACGCGACGGCGCCCGACCTTTATGGGCCTTGGACCGAGCACGAAGCGATCGAGCTTCCCATCAACGGGACGGGGGTCGCGGCTCCGGGCGTCATCCACGAAAGTGGCGTCTTCCACATGTTCATCCAGACCGAGTTCATGAAATCCGGCGGCCGTTGCGAGCATGCGGTTTCCAACGACGGCTTCCATTGGGTGGTTCTCACCCCGGCCATTCTCGCCATCCCCGACACGGAGGAGGATGGCATCTACGATCCACACCCCGCGGTCATCGGCGGCAAGCGCTATCTCGCTTACTCTGCCATGCCAAAATTCAACAGGGTGCCGCAGCCCGACATCTATCTCGCACGCAGCCAGTCCGACTCGTGGTTCGGTCCCTGGAAGCGGATAGGCAAGATACTCGATCATGCTGATGTTCCTCATCACAATACGAGAGAGGATCCCGACTATGAATGGGGCATAGAGGGTGCGCAGCTGGTCGAGTTGCCAGATGGCCGCGTGCTTCTGAACGCCACTTGCTTTCTCCCAAATGGCCTTCGTGGGAACCGTCAGCGCGTATTTTTCGCCATCGCCGATGACGTCGCCGGACCTTACGTGTCGATCGGCCCGGTGCTCGAACCAGGCCAGCCCGGAGAGAATGGTCATTCGACAGTGATGATAGAAGGCAGCCAACTTTCACTGTTCTACCAAAGCCGGGTTGCCGCGACCGATCACCGGTGGCGTTACGGCTTGGCCAGATGTGACGTCGCTCTGTTTTCCAAGGTTGCCTAATCCCGGGCCGACGGTCAGCGCCACCGCGTTCGACCGGCCGGCACGGCCCCGCGTCGTGGCAATTGAGCTCTGCTGACAGGGGGGCGATCCGCTGCCAGTTCTTTCGGAATTAAACGGCTGCCCGGGCGGAATGCGTCCAGGCTGAGGTTCGGCTAGCTGCAAACAAACAGTCGGCCATGTATCACACCGACAAGAAATTGCAGTTCCCGGTTCGAGTCGAGGCGTCGAACCCACTCTTTGCTCCCGCCTTACAGCAGGCCATCGACGGAGTGCGCCGATGCTCTCGCCGCCCCGGCCAAGCCCTGGTGCGCAAATTGGGCAGATGTTCGACAGGAAGGCAGCCGAATGGGTAAAATCGCAGGCAGGAAGCGGCGGCGAAAGCCACCGCTTCCGCTTTGTCCCGTTCGCACTCGAGGGTGGCGGCCTCCCGTCAAGACGCCTCCGGCTGAAGAAGCCTGGCGAAGACATCGCGAATGAGCTGCGGCAGGACGTCGAACGAGTAGCCGACGTATGTCACTCGAGCGGCGTGTGATAATGCGTCCCAAGGGATCGATGTTGATGGTCGGTATGTTGGCCAGTGCTCGCTGGAGAAGCCAGCGCACGCTGTCTTTCCGCGATGGCGTGCTGCGGGCGACGATGTCGAGGGAGGATTCATCTACTTGGCGATCGGCAGCTGTGCTGGAGAACTGGACCGAGGCCCCGCGGCAACGCCGCTCTTGCCTGCGGTGTCCGGACCAAGCTTCCCCTGCATCGCCCTTGAATCGCAAAAAGCTCTTCGTCAACGGAACATCGCAGGTTCCGTGAAGTTGGGCAGCACGGAGGAACGTGCAATGAACAGTGTCATCTATCTTATCGGCCTCGTCGTTGTCGTGCTCGCGGTCCTCTCCTTCCTCGGTTTTCACTAGGTGATCCATGCAACGCAATGACGGCCAGGGCCGTAAACCCGCAGATTTCGACAAGGCGACAAGTGACGTTTCCGACAGGGTTGGCCGGGAAAAAGAGCGCGCGAGCGAGTTGCTTCACGATGCGCGCGACGAACTGACCCGCAAGACTGGCGGCTACGCAAAAGAAGCCACGCAGGTCATGTCGGACAAGGCAGAGGAAACGCAGCGCGACATCGAGTCGAGCTTGGCGGCGTTGGGCGGCGCGCTACGCGCGGCCAGCGATCACCTGGCCAACCATGATGAAAGGACAGCATCGAAATTTGCCTTGGAGGCCGCTGGCGGACTGGAGCGGCTTTCCTCCTCGTTGAAACAAAAACCGTTGGGGCAGGTGCTTGAGGATGTGCAGTCCTTCGGCCGGCAAAACCCCGGTGTCCTGCTCGCTGGCTCCGTATTGGCTGGATTGGCGCTTGGACGGTTCATCAAAGCCTCCCCACCGACAAGCCCCGAGGCATCTCGGAGTGCCTCGGGAGAAGCCAACTCGCAGACCGTTCGATCTGCTGATCGGTCGACAGACGGCTCCCGAGGATATGGCCGCCCCGATGACGATCTGGCCACGCAGCACGCGGAGCAAGACAGATGAACACGCAGGACAATCCCAGCCTCGCGACCCTGGTGACCGACTTGGCCCAAAACGTCACCACGCTGGTGCAAACCGAAGCCAGGCTTCTGCGGGCGGAGCTTTCAGAAAAGCTCACCAAGACGGGAGCTGGCGCCGCCGAGGTGCTGGGCGGAGCAATCTGCCTGCTCGCGGCTCTGATCGTGCTGCTGCAAGCACTGGTCATCGCATTGACTCGGGCAGGGCTGGGCGCCGGGTGGTCCTCACTGCTGGTCGGCGTGGTGGTAGCGATTCTTGGCGTTATCCTGCTGCGCACGGGGACGGCAAGCATGGCGCCTTCCGAACTTACTCCCGACCGGACGCAGGAACAGCTCAGGCGCGACGCGAATGTGATCAAGGAACAAGTGAGATGACCGAGAAATCCGCAGCCGAACTTGAACGCGAGGCGGAGGCCGCGCGCGCCAGGGTGGTGGAAACCGCCGAATCCATTCGAGGCAAGATGACACCGGGACAATTGCTGGATGAATTCACCGGGATCTTCTCCGGAGGAGAGAGTTCGGCCATGCTCAACAACCTGAGAACCCAGGTCCGGGACAATCCTTTGCCCGTGACCATGGTGGGCGCCGGCCTGGCTTGGCTGATGCTGGGCAGTGGTCCGTCGAACGGCAGCAACCGCCCGGCCAGTTATGCGACGCCTACACCGCCCAGTGGGCGCTACGAGGCGGAGGGCGGCGGCTTGGGCAGCACGCTCTCCGACGCTGCTGGATCGGTCTCGTCAGCCGCAAGCAGCGTTGGGAGCACCATATCGAGCGGGGCAAAGGGCATCGCGGAGGGACTGACGAGCAACGCCGCTGATGCAGGATCGGCGGCTGGCGACATGGCTGCGAAAGCCAGCCGCTCGGCGCATGAGCTATTGAATGATCAGCCCCTGGCCGTTGCGGCGGTCGGTCTCGCCATCGGCGCCGCGATAGGCGCCATGTTGCCCCATACCGCAATCGAGGATGAGCAACTGGGCGGATATCGCGAGAAGCTTCGCGACACCTCGGAGGGCATGCTCGAGCAAGGCCTCGATCAGGCCAAGCAAGTTGCCGCAGAGGCCTACGAGACGATCAAGCAGGAAGCTGGACGGCAGGACACACAAGCAGGCACGGTGGCCGACCAAATTGGAGATGTCGTCCAATCCGCGGCTGACTCGGCGGAGCGGTCCGTACGTGAACGGATTTCTCCGTCAGAGCAAAAATCCTAGGTGTTCTAGTTCCCACGTGGGAGCTGACGAACCATTTGGGTTGCAATCTATGCTGCCGCGGCAGAGCGCTTGAACACAATGGTGACTCGGGTGCCCGCGTCAGCGCTGGAAGTCACGTCGAACTCAGCCTTGGCGTTCTCTGTCAGCGATTGGGCGATGAGCGCGCCGAGCTTGCCCTGCTTGGGCCAGCTCTCGCCTTCCGGCAACCCGATGCCGTCATCGGCGACGACGACACGGCAGCCATCGTCGTTAACGACGCTGTGCAGGGTGATCGTGCCGCTGTCACGCCCGCGAAATGCATGTTTGAGCGCGTTGGTCAGCAGTTCGTTGACCACCAGGCCAGCAGGCATGGCAACGTTGACCGAAACCGGGTAGGTATCAACCTTCATGTCGAGGCGAATGCCCTCGACAGCATGCGACGCCATTACGGCGGACGCGATCTGGCTCAGATAGACGCCGAGATCGACTTCCTCCTTGTGCTCCTCGCCCGACAGCGTCTTATAAAGAATAGCCAGGGCGTCGACGCGGCCGGCCAGTCTTTCGAAGCGCTCGCGGTCCGGCTCGGTCGCATTGCGCGTTTCGAGGCGTATCAGGGCGGTAATCATCTGCAGATTGTTCTTCACCCGGTGCTGCAATTCCCGCAGTAGCGTGTCCTTCTCGCGGACGCGCTCTTCGATCGTCCGCGCACTTTCGGCCTCGCCATGGACCGAGACGTCGACCAGTGCGACCAGCCGGAAGCAGGCTTTGCCGCCGTCATCCTCAATTACGTTGGAATAGACGTCGACGATTGCTGGGTTGTCCTCGGCCCGCTCAAGCCGGAACGTACCGACGAAATCGGTCTCTTCGACCACCGCACCGGACAGCGCGCGGTCCTTCTGCTGGTGGAGGCCAATACCGGAAAGTGCCGCCCAATGCTTCTGGGCGAGCGCGGCCGCCTTCAGGCCGGAGAGCTTCTCGAACTCCGGATTGGCATAGACCACACGTTCCAGCCCACCGAGATCCGAAACGGCGATTGCAATCGGCACTTGGTCGAGAAACTTCTTGAACTGTTCACTTTCCAGCGCGCTGGCAAGGTCCGGCGTTTCCAGCAGCTGCCCGACCGTTTCCGCCATATCTGAATCCGATGTCATCTGCTGCGTCCAGAGTTTTCTAGACTGCACCAATATCAGTGAAGCGATGCGCGAGCTATCGCCAAAGCGGCACTTTCAGCGGCATCAGGAGTAGGCCGGTACCAGCCTGGTCTCGCGCAACGGCAGCGCCATGGTGAAATGCAGGCCATCGCGAAGATAGTTCAGCTTGATTCTGGCATTGCATTGCCGGCCACCAGATGCAGAAGATGTCCTGATTGCATCATTCGCAAAAACCCACTGCAACCATTAGTCTCTGCTAACGTTGCAGGCCAACTGACCAGGCGCCCCTATCACCGAAGGGCAAGGTGGAGGGGTTATTGTGGGGATTGATCGTAACGGCAGATATCCCTTCTCCGGACTGCAAAGTACCCTTTCGGTAGCACATCGGCGCACCGCGTTGCCGACCGTCGCGACGGTCGTAGTCACCGTGGCCGCTCTGTATTTCGGGCGCGAGGTTTTCCTGCCGATAGCGATTGCCCTGCTGTTGACCTTCGCACTCGCCCCGATGGTTTCCGCGCTAAAACGGGCCGGCGTGCCCAGGGTCGCGGCTGTCGTATTGAGCGTCCTTGGCGCCTTCGCAGCGCTGGCTCTGTTCAGCTTCATTGTCGCCTCGCAGGTCAACGAATTGGCGCACAATGTATCGCTTTATCAGGCAAACATTCTAACCAAGGTTCGCTTGCTGAAGGAAAGAGGCGTGGGGGGAGGGATCATTGCCAGGTTGAGCGATGTGGTCGAGCGTGTCGGCCAGGAGATTGATAGACAGGAACCTGCGCTGCCCTCAGCGGCAGACACGCCAAAGCGCGAACCGGTGCCAGTCGAAATCGTCGCGCGCGAAAGGCCGCTCGAGGTGCTCCAGAGCATCGTCGGCCCTTTGATCAGTCCCCTGGCATCTGCCGGTCTGATCATAGTCGTTGTCGTCTTCATGCTCTTAGAACGGGAAGATCTACGGGATCGTTTCATCCGGCTCGTGGGCTACGGCGACCTTCATCGAACGACTCAGGCGCTGCAGGATGCCGGAAGGCGAGTCGGTCGCTATCTGCTGATGCAGATGGTGGTCAACGTCGCCTATGCAGTGCCAATTGCAATTGGGCTCTGGATACTCGGCATCCCTAACGCCTTGCTCTGGGGCTTGCTAGCACTTGCACTTCGCTTTGTGCCCTATATCGGCCCGATCATCGGTGCTTCCCTACCTTTATTCCTAGCGCTCGCCGTGGCTCCCGGATGGTCGCTCCTGTTGTGGACAGCGGCGCTGTTCGTCGTGATGGAGCTGATCACCGGCAATGTCATAGAGCCTTGGCTTTACGGGTCGCGCACAGGCTTGTCGCCGCTGGCGATCATAGTCGCTGCAATCTTCTGGACCTGGTTATGGGGGCCACTCGGTCTGGTCCTGTCAACGCCCCTAACTGTCTGTCTAGTCGTGCTCGGTCGGCACGTTCCGCAGTTTGAGTTCCTCGACGTGCTGTTCGGCAACGAGCCGATGCTTGAACCCCACGCGCGGCTCTATCAGCGTCTGCTCGCCGGCGACCCAGAAGAGGCCACAGACCATGCTGAGGAGTTTCTTGAAGAGGGCTATCTGGTCGAGTTCTACGACAAAGTGGCCATTCCAGCCTTGCTGCTAGGCGAGCAGGATCGTGTTCGCGGCGTAATGGGCGAACCGCAAAGACGTCAGGTGGCGGCAAGCGCCCAGACTCTGGTGGCAAACTTGGTGGATAGCGCGCAGCAGGAGGCCAGCGAGGAAGAGGAACCGGCCTTGGCCGACGACGCCGAACCGAGCGACACCAAGGGCGGCGAGGATGAGATCGAACTGCCTGATGGCACCGATATCACCGTGCTGTGTGCAGGTGGGCGTGGCGAACTCGATGACGCTGCGGCCGCCATGCTGATGCAGGTGCTGGAAGTCCAGGGTGCGGAAGCATCAATGGCCAGCTTTGCCGATTTGGAGCCAAACGCTCTTCGCCGCCTCGAACTTGGCAGCTTCGACACCGTTGTCGTCAATTTCCTCAACCAGGATTCGGTCAAACACGCTCGCTTCCTTGTTCGTCGCCTGAAGCGCGCAAAGGCGGCGCTACGGGTAGGCGTGGTGTTGTGGTCCGGGCCAGGCAATGACGACAACGACGCATGCGAGAAGCTTGCCACTGGCATCAACGCCGATTTCGTTGCGGATGGCATGATCAGTGCTGTGCTTGGTGCGCTTTCCAAATCCGCGCCAGTCGGGCTCAAATCAACGGCAAAACGCCGTCGCCCTCCGCCTCGTCGGAAGAGGGCCCTCTCGGCCACTCCGACCGAGTGATCTCCACCATATTGCCATGACGCGGGCGATCTTTACCTGTCCATCAGGCCTCTGACTGTCGCAGAAGGGTGCTCAAGACCTGTCCATCAGCCACGGCGGCGGTGACCAGCCAAGCGTCTCTTCGCTTTTGCGTTATCACAGCAACGATATCGCTGCAAAGACGTTACACGCTGTGCCGTCTAAACCCGGACGTCAAAAACAAGGGACGGCCTCATGCGGAAAGTGTCAGATACGATTGCGCGCCTCGCGGCGATTCGCGCCCGGCAACCTTCTCCTCTCCCGGATTTCCGTTCCGACCGCCTCTTGAACCTCACCGGTTTCGGGTCCAACCCGGGCGCGTTGAACGCCAGGATCTACCTTCCAAAGGGTCTGCCAAAAGGTGCGCCGCTCGTCGTCGTGCTGCACGGCTGCACCCAGAACGCGGCTGCCTACGACCACCATTCCGGCTGGTCCCGCCTCGCCGACGAAGCCGGCTTCGCGCTGCTCTTTCCCGAGCAGCAACGCGCCAACAATCCTAACCTTTGTTTCAACTGGTTTCTCCCTGCCGATGTCAGGCGCGGTTCGGGCGAGGTGCTTTCGATCCGCCAGATGATCGAGACGATGGTGGTCATCCAAGGTCTCGACCGAAAACGCATCTTCATCACGGGTCTCTCGGCCGGAGGGGCAATGGCGGCGGCCATGCTCGCGACCTATCCGGACGTGTTCGCCGGCGGCGCGATCATTGCGGGGCTTCCCTACGGCAGCGCGACGACCATTCCGGAGGCGTTCGATCGCATGCGCGGCCATGGCGGCCGGTCGGATAAGGATCTGCAAGGCGCTCTCCGCAGCGCATCCGATCATCGAGGACCTTGGCCAAGGATATCGATCTGGCACGGGACCGCCGACCGCACGGTTGCGCATTCCAACGCGGAAGCAGTCGCGGCGCAGTGGCAAGGCGTTCATGGCCTCGAAAAGACACCTACAAGATCAGAGGTGTCAGGGCGGCATGCAAGGCGTCTTTGGCTCGACCCCGCGGGAGAAGTGGCCCTTGAGATAAATAGTATTGCCGGCATGGGCCACGGAACCCCGCTGGCCAATGACGGTTTCAGCGCGCCAGGGCCATTCATGCTCGATAGCGGCATCTCTTCCACACGGGAGACCGCTCGGTTCTGGGGGATCGTGGCAACGGAAAAGAGCGTGTCCACGAGATCGCGGCAGAAAGTGGTCGACGGTGAGAGGCTGCTAACCCGTACACCGTTGCCAGATATGGAGCAGTCTCCGGACCCAAATGCCGTCAAGCAGTTCCCGCGTCATACGAGGCCGGCTGCACCGGGGGTGATGACGATCATCGAGGACGCCCTCCGGGCTGCGGGATTGATGCGTTAGGCGCACGGCAATCGCAGGCTTAAGCCTGGAACCGAATTCGGGTCGGCAGCAGCGCGTAGCCGGCCCAAGCCAGCCACGCGATTGATCAAATCAGAAAAATTGCCGCCACGCGCTTAGCGGCGCCAGGCGAACGATTGGCGCACGGGTCAGCGACATTGCCGCTCAGCTTCCGAGGCCCTTTCAAACTGGATTGACCGATTGGAACATTGCTGCAATCGCTGTCCGGTCGCGCTGACAAGGCGGAGATGCCAAGGCTCGTGAAGGCAAGTCGCTTTGTCGCCACAGCGCGGGCTCGGTCGCCACTGGTCGTTTCGCCTTTCGAATGTCCACGAGCCCACGAACGTCCGCCAAGAATCCGTACCATTTCGGACTAAGTCGGCTGCTCTGTCATTTCTTAATGACTCAATATGCCGGCGGAGTCATGCTCTGCAATCAAATACACATCTGAAGGAAAAGGAAGCCATGTTGTTTCCTGGTCAAGTGGTCATGCCCGACGAACTGGAGATGCTCGCCCGCGTGTGCCGGACCGCCTGCAAAGAGGAGGCTGTTCCGCTTAACAGCCGCCAGGCACAGACACTCGCTTCCCATGTCCTCAAGCTTTTCTTGAACGGCCTTACGGGCGAGGAAGAGCTGCTAAGCGCCGAGCGAAACCGCATGAAAAGGCAAGCTCACGTCGACGCCTTGAAGCAGCCGCCTGCGCGCCAGGGCTCGTGTCCAACAGCGAGTCGCAGCGCGTCTCCTAGCCATTTTTAGATCGGTCCTGGCCGATTGTGGCTCTTTCCAGCATTGCGTCGGGTTCGGTCTCGGCGATACGCCGCGACGCCGCTGACGTCCTCACCAACGTCACCCGCTGATTGGCGGTCTCGCGCAGCCCGGCTTCCCGGTGTTCAATGAGGTGATGGTCATGACCCACGGGTCGTCAGTTTCCAAGCCAGCCTAATATTTGCTTCGCCAATTGCGGAACTTTTGGCAGGCCGCGACCTTCTCCATAGTCGACACCAGAGGAGGAACGAGTGGCCAATTTTGGAAGACTTGCGATCGCTATGCTGGGGGTCCTAGCCTATCAAAACCGCGGCATCGCAGAGATGATCCGTGGAGCGGGAGAGCGCGATTCAAACAATCCCCACGGTGGGATTCTGGACCAGGTCACCAAGGGGCGTTTCCGCCACCGCGCTCGGCGATATTCTCGACCGCTTCAGAAATGCAGGTGCAGGCTCGAAGGCGGACTCTTGGGTTGGCGCTGGGCCGAACGAGCCGATCAAGCCACACGAGGTGGAAACGGCTATAGACGCGCAGATCCTGGAAGCGCTTTCCAGGCAGACCGGCCTTTCGCGCGAGGAGCTAATTGCAAGGATCACCAGGGATCTGCCGGATGCCATTGACCGGAAGACCCCAAACGGCAACCTGCCAACTGATCACCAAACCAACGTCTCGGTCGAGCCGATGCTGCTCGACGTGGTGCCACAGACCTGGCGCGGGGTGCCGGCGCGATAGGACCAACTCATGAGGCATGTTCCCCATATTGTGCTGAGTTTGGTTGTCGGGATTATGCCCACATCACCGCTCGGTGCTCAGGGATGGCAAGCCTTCGGAATCAGGCACTTCGGCTTTGTGTTCGATGTTCCACCTGGGTTTGTGCTGACTCAGCATTCCGATCAAGGGGCGGCCTTCGAGGGCAAAAACAAGGCGTTTCTTGCCGTCTGGGGAGCGCAACTCGGCAATCCAAGTTTTCGCACCGAGATTGAACATCGCATGGCAGTGAATGAGAAGGACGGCTGGAAGTTGACTTATAAGCGAGTGACGCCGCAGTGGGCCAGCTATTCAGGACTGAAAGACGGCCAGATCCTGTATGTTCGCGCCATCAAAGTCTGCGGCGACCGCGCTGCATTGTTTACGGTCAGTTATAGCCGCGACGAAAAAATCCCCTACGATCCGATTGTCATTCGCATGGTAAGATCGCTAAGGGCCGATGGTTGTTAACCATGGCAGCATACGACCCGGCTAGATCGCGCAGCTTGCAGCCCTGCTCGTAGGGCACCTCATCGACTTATAGTCGGCTCTGTCCGCACGGGAGCATCCGCCACGCGCTCGTGTGCTCGGGACGAGGAGACACACGCCGTAGTCTGTAGCGTCGCGGGAACTGCTTGCCAGAGACTATCGGCTTGCGACGGATGCCGCCCGAAGGCCGGAATCCAGATTTGCCGAGCTGGAACCTTTTTCGATTACATCTCTGAAACCGGACAGGGACATGCCATGTTTAAGGCGTCTGGCCGGACATCCGCTAACCCTAGATCGCCGGACGGGCGATTGGAACGCGCGGCGGGATCGTGGAGGGAAGGCGCCCACGTCCGGCCCGGTCGCTGACGGCCATCTTAAAGCTGCCGTCAAGCCGCGTGTCCTGGCGAGATCGCGACAATAGAGGACCTGCCGACATTGACCATCGGCTTGGTGCGCACCGGAGGCCCAGGCACCGGCGCGCATAGAGCGGCATTGGCGCGAACAGAACCTGAGCTAGACTAGTGCCATTGCCTTGGTCTAGAGCCGCCCCATCCGGTCCACATGCAAAAGAGCAGGTAGCAATAAGTGCGCGCATCGACGCCAATGTCGGCAGTTGAGGTCAAGCGATAGGAGACGCTGGCTGTTCAATCGGTCCGCCTTGCCGATCGCCTCGGGAGAGTCGGCGTGGAAGTACTCCGAGGATTCGCTCTGAATAAAGATCGCGTCCGGCCGCGCCTGCAGGATCGCTCGCATAGCCACCACATTGGCCTTCACGATGTGCTTGAGGGCGGTGACGAAGGCAGTGTCGGTGCTCAGTTGCTCGTTCCACCATCCCCAGCGGGCGGAAAAGGTGGCGCAGATGAACATCTCATTGACCGGCGCATAGAGCTGGATCCACGGAAAGCGGGTTGCGCAGTCGTGAGCGTAGCGTTCGAATAGCCGCGGAAAGTCCGGGTTCTGAAATTGCCGACCCAGTGGGCGCGCCAGACGCAGGTCAACGTCCCGCCCACTCCGCAGTTCCGGCATTGACAATGCCTGCCGCCCGCTAGCAACGCGAAGCATCGCTGCTTGTTCTGGGGTTGTCATAGTTAATTGCGAATTGATAATGCCTCGATGGGCTGTTGCTGAGGTAAGCTTAGGCTGATCCGCCGGGAAGGGCGCTTCGAGGCGCGAACGTGTGGAGGAAGTTCGTTGTTGGGCATTCCATAGAGAAGTGGACGATTTGATGCGGAACCTTACGCCAGCTTTGGCAGCATTTGCCCTGGTTGCATGCCAATCCGCCCAAGAAGTGCACCAACCCGCCGCTGCGGGGCATGCCGCGCCCGCCTTCATTGCTCCCCAACCCGCCTTGAGTGCTGCCGCGGTGCCAGCCGGCTCGGCAGCAGGGGATCAGTCGCTCACGATAGTCCCTCCTGGGAAGGACGTCCCTCCAAGGTACGCTGCATTTACGGGCACTTGGATTGGGCAATTGCAGGGAACATCCGAAGGCAGGCTCGATGTTCAATCCGTTTCGGCCAACGGGAAGGTCACGGTCAACTACGCATGGGGAATTCTGGGCGACAACAATCCGGGAGAGGCCGCGGGCACGGGAAAAATCCTCGGGACCACGTTGAAGCTCGGGCGCCTTCCGAACGGCTCGGACGTCAGCTTCCTGATGCTGCCCGATGGGACCTTGGCAGCAACTTACACTCTCGCGGGCCAGAGCTACCAGGGCGTGTTTGCCAGGCAATGATCGACAGGCATTCGGCCGCCGCCCGATGAAGCAATGTGGAAGCATCTTGATGGTCACGACCACGATCGAGGGTGGCTGGCTGGCCGTCCTCCGGTTCGTCGGACAGCGAACGGCGGCGGGCTCGACATGAAAGCTGTTCGCAAACCGAACCGGCGCCTCGACGGGGGATCGACAGCGGCTCCTCTGAGTTTGCACTCCCTCAACAGTTTCACCAAGCGCCTGCCGGATGGAGCCAGCGGGCAGCTCACAAGAAGGGAAAGACGTTTGCCAGGGAGGCTCCCGAACTTCGGACTCGGGTCGATACGGCGCGTCCCTGCCTGGTGCTTCAGTCTGGGGGAGGCGAAGTGTTCGCGCGTGCGTTGGCCCCTTGGTTCTGCTCGGGGGCAACCTTAAGCGGCGTTGCTTGCCGCGAAGAGTTTGACAACGGCGCGAACATAAAAAAGGCGAGCAGGCCCAGAAAAATGAGGGCGGCCAGAGCCACCGCCCAACTGGAGATCCGAGCTGTACCACGCCGTTCCTGCCTGCGTGAGAGATCTTCGGTCATTGGATTTCCTTCCGGGATCCAATCAAACATCGGATCCCAATCGGCTCCCGAACTTCATGTACGGGCCAATGTTCCTCCCGTCGGAGGGTTAGCTATATGTCCACAGGGGAGGCGCGCTTGCTATCAGCAGGTAGACAACACCAGGTCGGTCGAGCTTCAGATCAAGTCCGGTCTTTCAACCGGCCAACAATCTACGTCACGCGTGTCGTCTGGGCCGCCGGAACTAACCGTGCCTCCGGAGATTGGCGCAGAGAAACTACGACCCGGGAGGGGCCACTGATCGGAGACTTATACCGGAACTGTGAAGCACAGCGCGTTATACCGCGACGCCAGGCTTGCAATGCTTACCCACCAGGTTCTGCAGCAGATGGAGCTTACAAGAGCTGCGGTCAGGTGGTGTCGAGCACGCATTGGCGGAATTCGCCCAGGCCCCCCACCAGCCCGCTTACAACGCTGCTGGTCTGCCACTCGCAGCTTTCCTTCATCTGGAACCCAATCAAACCTTAGGTATGTGAAACGCGCATGACTGGACAAGCCCATATAGCGGCGCGTCAGCTCAATGTCAGAGTTGGGAGGCGGTGGCCGAGGAAGGCGAGGCGCAAGCTATCAGCGAGGCCCAGAGGTCGGCTGGGCGACAAGCGCCGTCGGTCGCAGGTCTAGTCAGCTTTAAATCGGCGGAGAAGGAGGCTGGCGACGGCAGCACTGTGCTTGGGGCCTGCCGCGCTTACACTCCTTTGTCACCCATTCGGGTCCGGAACATTTTCCGATGTGCCTGGCGATAGCGCGCCGCCTTGGCGCGGTTGCCGCAACTGTTCATCGAGCACCAGCGTCTCGGTTTTGAGCGGCTATCGTTGACGAAGAAGCCGCCGCATTTGTCAGCCTCACATTGCCGGATATCGTTTCCTGACGGGAACAGGACTAGCATGACGGCGGCTGCGGCCGACCGGCGCAGGGGCAGGTAAATCGCTTGGTGTGTCGACGCGGATGTGAGGTTCAGGATTTCGCCAAGGCCTGCCGATCCGCCCGCTTGCGCTATCGCTTTATGAATGCCGCGCAAGGCGGTGCGTTTCGAGACGAGACCACCGTCAAGGTTTTGCACCGTCGCATCGAGCCACGATTTGAGTGCTGCGCGTAACTTTAGCACCTCGAGATGCACATCGCGGGCGACGCCTTGGTGATTTAGGGAGAGACGCTTGAGGACCCGCCCTTCATTTTCCGACAGCAACAGGGCCGGAATGCAAAAGTCCAGCAGGTCTTGGTAGGTTGGAATGAAATCGATCTCGGCCCCATCTCGCCAGTGCAATGTGTTGGCAATGTCAAGTGCGGGCGCGCCACCCAGCATGCGCATGTGTCCATGCGGGGAGAGGTAGGTCCGGACAGATTCGGTTGATTCCATCACCACCAGTATGTAACCTCATAAACAGTTACTCAAGAGGGCAGGGCGGGTCAATGAAGAAGGCACTGTTGACGTTCCTGTCCTGGTTTGCGTTTGCGGTCGCGGCGCATGCAGACGACGATGTACTTTATCGCTCAAAGGTGATTGTCACCGGAGATCGCGAGGAAACGCGCGTCCCCGCCATCCCGCAGGGTTTCGAACTGGCAGCGCAAAAGCTGACCGGAAATCCCGACATCGGGCAAAATCCTGCCTTCTCTTCACTGGCGACCGGGGCACCTGGCATGGTTTGGTCCTACACCTACCATGACCGTATGTTCGGCACTCCAATTCACGATGAGCAGGGCACACGTGATCGTCCTTTCGATCTCACGTTCCAGTTTGACCGGAAGCGGATGGACCATGCAATGGGGGTGTTGGGAGAGAGGCCGTGGCTAGGCGCGCGCCCAAAGCTGGCGCTCGTCGTCGAAGTGACCGACATGGCGCGCAGCTATGTGCTGGCCGCCGACGGCGCCCACGGATCGGAGCTGCGCGCAAGCTTTGAAGATGCTTCGGCGCGCTTTGCGATACCGATCATATTCGCGAAAGAGGCCGATCTGTCGGCGATCGCGCAGGAACAGCTTGATGCTATGTCTCATGAGAGCCTGGCCAGACTGAAATCCAGATTGGGCGCTGACGCGATCTTGGTCGGGCACCTCGATTGGGAAACCAACGAGCCGGGCTGGCATGCGGTTTGGCGCATGCCGCTTAGTACAGAAGACACCAGGTGGGAGGTTGCCGGCGTAAATTTCGATGCTGCCTTCCGCAACGCGATCGGAGGTGCAGCCAAGCGCATGCGGCCGAGCAATTAGTGCGGGGTCCATGACATTGCGCGGGAGATTGCATCGTCGCTCACCTAACTCGAGCGACGCGGCAATTGTCGTCCATTCTTATACAGATGAACCCCTGGGCCACGGAGAGAGCGAGCCAACCAGAGCCGGCCGATTTTTGGGCGTGAGGTTGCGGCCCAGGATTGAGGTCGAAACCGGTGCCGATCTCAACAAGGCTGAAGCCATCCATTCGCCACCGGACTTCCTACGGCCCGCCAGTTCGAACGGCGGGTGCGCGACCGCCAAAGACGAATGTCGCCCCAATCTGGTCGGCGACTGTTGCCGGCTAGTCCCCAAAACCGGGAGATAAGCGAAGTGGACGATATGCCGGTGTCGATCATAAAAGGTCCGCCGTCACTCAAGCCGTCTGCCGAGTCCACAGCTGTTCCGTGCGCCATGCCTGAGATGAGGTAGGATTCGACGACTCCTCATTCGCAGCAGTCTTCCAAACGTCGCGGCGATAGGCCTGGCGCTCCTCGGTGTCGGCTTGAGCTTCACTTTGTCCATGAAGTGCAAGCCACTGCCCGACGAGTTGATTGGAATTGACGGGGCTGACCGTCGTGTCGGCGCTTCCATGCCAGACAAAGAGCTTCGGCCATGGTCCGGAGTAACCGGTTGCTTGCTTGACTGCCGAAGCCAAATTGCTTCGCCGTTGGGCCGCCATGACATACGGTCGAATGCCTGCGGCAGGGTAGTGGCGCTGCCATAGGGTAGACCAGCTAGGATGGCCCCGCCCGCAAAGACTTCCGGGTAAGTGGCCAGCATCGCGGCGGGCATTGCCCCGCCGGCGGAAAGTCCGGTAACGAAGATCCTGGTGCGGTCCGAATCCTGAGCGACCATCACTGCCTCTATCATTTGACGAATCGAAAGTGCCTCACCCGAGCCTCGTCGGGTGTCATCTGGAATGAACCAGTTGAAACAAAGATTGGCATTGTCACTGCGCTGCTGTTCTGGAAAGAGCACCGCAAAGCCCCTGCGATCTGCCAACCTCGACCAGCCGGCGCCGCGGTCATAGGTCCGCGCTCACTCCGGACACAGACCCGGGTTTGCCCGCGCGCTCAATGCCTTAAATTGCTATCGCCCGCCGCAAAATTCACTCGCATGGTGCAGACCAGTCCCGATTTCTGGAACTTCAGAGTGACGCGTCCTGACGTGCCGGACGCAAACACGCGCTCGAGGAGCTGCGTGCCGAAGCCCTTTCGCTCGATCGGTTCAACAGGTGGACCTCCCCGTTCGCGCCATTCCAGGTTGAGCCAGCGATGCTGTTTTTGACCGAGAAGCTTCCATCGAATCGACACCGTGCCTGTTTCGTTTGACAGTGCTCCATACTTCAGCGCATTCGTCGTAAGCTCATGAAAAGCCAGAGCGGCCGAAAGAGCGACGTTCGGTGGTAGCCAGACCGACTCGCCGCTAATCTTAAAGCGGTCGATAGGTGCGTGTGAGCTGACTGATGTGGCAATCAGATCCTTGACGTCGGCGCCACTCCAGTTCTGCTGGGTCAACAGGTCGTTTGCCTTGGCCAGCGAGACGAGACGGCTGGAGAGCGTGCGCCCTGCCTCGGGCAAACTTGTGGCGTTGCGCAGTGTCTGGGAGGCAATGGACCGAACCACAGCAAGGATATTCTTCACGCGATGGTTCAGCTCATTGGTCAACAATTTGAGCTGCTCCTCACCGCGTTTGCGGTCCGTGATGTCGAGACTGATTTGTACGGCGCCTATAATGCCGCCGGCCGGATTGCGAATTGGACGTGCGCTGGAAAGTAGAAAGCGCTCGACACCTGAAGGCAGCGTGTAGGCGAACTCTTCATGATCGGTCAGCTGTCCGCGCATGGCGCGGCTAAGAGGGCGGTCTTGGCGGCTCACTACGTGGCCGTCCTTGACGGCCACGGTGTCGATGACCAGATCGGGCCTGCCGAAGGACTTGTGCGCATCCGTTGGCAGGCCCATGAGTTCGGCGGCGAAGCGATTGCGGATCACCTGAAGGGCTTTCGGATCGTATGTAAACCAGACCGCCGCCGGCGCTGTCTCCAACACCGCTTCCAGCTCGTACCGCCGTTCGGCGATCGCACGCTCTGCGTCCACCATCGCCTGGGCAATGGCGGCGAACTCCGTAACCGAAGTCGACAGGGGTTCGACGCTGCGGCCATGACCGAGCGCCTCGGCGCGTGTCGCCAGTTCTGCGGCGGCCTGGGTAAATCTCTTGCCGACGACATATCCGAGAGCAACGGAAACAAGGAGCGACAGGAGACCTATCCCGCAAATGGCGGCAAGCGAGCGCCAGAGCGGCGCCTGCGCAGTTGAAAGAGGCACGTTTGCGGTGTAGAACCAGTCAGAGTACGGGGATCTATAGTAGCCTGCCAGCAGCGTCACCCCTTCGAAGTTGCGGGACGTAAACGAGCCGGAGCGCCCAACTATCTTTTCCACGTATCCCGGCAATCCGCGCTTTCCGGTCCATTCGTCGTGCAACTTGGAACGTGCCACGTAATTTCCGTCGCGATCCCCGACGCCCACGATCCATCCTTCCGGTACGGCCGGCATCAAAACATCGCGGATCCGGGCAGTCGGTACAGAAAGCGAAAGAAGCAGGTCCTCCCCCTTCGGGGCGGGCACCCGAATGGCGACAGCAACCCGGTATTCGCCTGACCGTTTGGCGAAGACATCGCTGAGGAAAACACCGGAACGGTTGAGTTTCTCGCGGTCAGCTACAGCTATCGGTTCGACGGACGGCAAAGCGGCGCCGTAGCCGATTTCGGTGTTCACCAGCTGATTGCGGCCAAGGTCGCGCAGGACAATGATCCGGTCCGTCCCTTGGACAAGATCAAGTGCCTCGTGGTGGAAGGCTTGTAGATCACCATTGGCGAGCGCGGCGGACTTGGAAAGGCCGTCGAGGATGGTTTGGAGATTTGCGAGCTCGCCTTCTACAACGAGCGACACCTGTCGAGCCGTTTGCACGGCATCCTGTTCGAAACGATATCGTTCATGCAGGGCATATTGGCCCAGCAAATAGCCGGCAAACAGCCATACCGGGATAACCGCGGCGGCGATCAAACCAAGCAGGTGCGATCGAACTGATCGACGAGGCAAGTCCATATCCCGTGCCGCCTCAGGAATGCTCAACCATAGTCAGCGGGCCAGGAACAGCAAGCGTTAGTTCAAGTGAATATAGTGCCGTTGTACCTTGTTCACCTCGTCGGCGAAGCGGGCGCTGCCGGCTCGCTTGCCCTCTTGCGCGGGCCTTCAGGGCCAGCCCGGAATAGCTCGGCCTGTGCTCTCCATTTCGGCAAGCCCGGATTGCGGTAGTCGGGTTGTCGCTGCCGAACCAGTCATCCTGCAGGCCGGAAGGAAGGGCGGTGCCGTTGATCAGGCTCTGACACATTGCCCGGTGTAGGACGCCTTGCGCTATGCGGGTTTCTTCATCGCGAGACCGTGACGTTGGGCACTTCAGCTACGATCCTTACCCCTTGATCGGACCACTCGCGGCGTAGCGAACCCTGAAGCTGTCGCCGGATTGTAGCTTCGGTCATCAGCGTCCCAAATCCCTTGCGCCGAGCCGTCAGTGGGGGTGGTCCCCCGGTCTCCTCCCAAACGAGAACGAAGCCATGATTTTGCGGGCTGAGCTGCCAACTGATTTGTACCTGACCCGTCTCTTTCGAGAGCGAGCCGTGGGAAGCCGCATTGACTGCTAGTTCGTGAATGAACAGCGCCAATGGCTGAACGGAATGTGCTGCCAGCAGGACTTCGGGTCCGGCCAGCAGAGCCCGAGCCGCTCCATATGGCTCAATCTGAGATGAGATTGTTTCCCGCAATGGAATCTCGTGCCAGGCCCGCTTTGACAGTAAGCCATGTGCCCGAGCCAGGGCCTGTATGCGCCTCTGAACAGATGCGGCATATAGCGCGGCATCGTCAGAGATCGTCAATCGTACGATGCTGTCGACAAGCGCAAGTACATTGTTGGCCCGATGGTCCACCTCCAGAAGCAGCCTATGCTCTGACGCTTCCAGGCTCTCGATCCTGCGATAATCCGTGCGATCAATCTGCGAGGCGAAATGGTAAACCAGACGGCCATCGTCGTCGTGGATTGGACTGAGGTGCAGTTGGTTCCAGAACGCCGATCCATCCTTTCGGTAATTTAGCAACTCGACGTTGACCGCACGATCCTCCCGCAATCCTGCTCGGATCTCGGCGATTGCCGCAGGGGCGGTCGCGGCGCCTTGAAGAAACCGGCAGTTGCGTCCGAGGACTTCATTTGCCTTGTAGCCCGTGAGGTTCAGAAAAGATTGGTTCGCTAGCACGATCGGAAAATCTTTCTGCGTGGCGTCAGTCACCACGATTGGCATTCGCGTTCGTTGGAAGGCTATGGCAGCCAATTCCTTGAGATCAGGCATAGCGCGATCGGTGACGGCGGCCGGGGCATCACCATGGAGACCGGATGTGCCTTCGTTGTCCATCGATGTTTTTCCTGAGCTGAGATGAGCCGAGGAACAACGTCGATGAGACTAAAACGTTTCCCTTCGAGATATTCAGTATACGTCCCTCCATTGGAAGCTTCGGTAGCTGATCTAAGGCAAAGGGTTCCAATCAACTGCGTGAGAATGGGTTCATCACGTGCGCCTGTAATAGGGGCAGGCGTGCACTGATATTACTGAAGTTAACGCGCGGTTATGTGGCATGGCACGGCGCGAGCGCGTGGCTCTTCCAATCCTGCTCCTCTGAAACATTTCAGGTAGCGCACACGTTGGTTCCGATCAAAGAAGAGAAGACCATGCACAAGGACGAAATCAAGGGCTCAGATAAGAAAGAAGCCGCGCGACGAGATAAAGGATAAGGTCGGAAAGGCCACGGGCGACGACAAACTTCGCGCTGACGGAACTGCCGACAAGGCTGAAGGGACCCTGCAAAAAGGGGTTGGCAAGGCAAAGGACGCGGTTCGGGACGCCTTGAAGGATTGAACGGCTGACGAAGCGGTTGGATAGCGGTTCGCCCGCTGGGATGCCGTCCTTGCGGATCCGAACTTAGCATTCTTCCCATACCAATGGAGGGCTTCGTCTCCCTCCAACCTTCGCTGATGTTGGATTCAGTCATTGCCAAATACCTCGACGGACGTCGACGTGGTTCCGTCAGGGAGGCACCCAACCAGCAATAACAATTCGAATGCATCGAGCAACCAGTTCTGAGCAGGCATGGCGCCTTCTCCGAAGCGGTCTTTTGCACGTAGCGAGGAACCATAGATGGAACAGCAGGTTTGGCTGAGATGCCGGCAGCGGGTCCGACCATCGTTAAAGGAGAGCAAGATGAAGAGAGCAATGAAAGCGACGGCAATCGCCGGGCTCCTGGCCATATGAGCATTGCCAGCAATGGCCCAGTCCAGCGGTACGCCGGTGCCCGCAGTCAAGGCACAGGATCATGGCCCCGAACGGCCGTCCGACAGCACAGGACAGCCCCAGGATTCTATGAGGGCAATGATGCGCCAGATGATGGACGAGATGATGCAGGAAAGGTCGGACGCAGATGGGTCCTCAGCCGAACGTGACGGCGGCTAGCGCGGGGGCCGGGACAGAATGGGCCCGCGTGAACGAGACCGCATGCTCGAAGATCGCACCCGCATGGGACCAAGAATGATGCATGGCGCAGCGGTGCGAATGATGTTTGCCATCGTGGACGCCAACGGCGATGGATCGGTCTCACAGAGCGAAATCGAGGACTTTGTAGACCGCATTTTCAGTGCAATAGACGAAAACGGTGACGGCCGCGTCGACATGGAGGAAATCCAAACCTTCTTCCATGGCCCCGGCAATCGGGAGGCGGATTAATCTTGGCCGGTTACCAGCGGTCGGCCAAGCCTAAACAGCCCCGACGAGCTCACGCCGGAACAAGCAGGTGAACAGGGCGTCGGCCATCGAGGCCTGTGTATGGCGGTGCGTAAGCGCAAACGAAAATCGCCCGCCCTACTCGGCTCTTTCAACCGTGATGGAATCAAAAGCGTTGCTCATCAAGAACACCTCCCTGAACCCAGAGCAATATGATCTATCGCCAAGATCTGACAGCCTTCAAGGGCATGTCCGATTCCGAACAATCAGCCGGTGGTGATGTCGAAGTGACGTTGCTCCTCCTCGCCATAGGCACCATTCGTGATTGCGATCATTCCGGCGCGGTCACCAATCGTGATCTCGCCGCGCTTGGCATGAACCAGCCCCCGATATTCGAGCATTTGGAGAGCGGTGGTCGATGATGCCGACTTCGCTTTGCCGCCCTCCGGGCATAGCGGCGACCACGGATGCGATTCCCGTCTCAGGAAAATGTATCAGCTCGATTGGCTGAGATACGATCTCCAGCTGGCGTGATGGGCGACGCGACGCATCCATAGCCGTAGAAGGGCGAAATCTTCATGAGTCAGAGTTTTCAATACACAGTTGCGAACGGTGGATTGAGGCATGACTCTTCTCCCCCACGGGCAAGAGCACGTACCTCTCACTGTCGACCGCATCCAAAGATCTGGCGTCCGAGCCCAACACTGACGCATTTGCGCTAAACTGAACTGCCTCCCCTAAACGGCAAAGTTCAACGGCAACTTCTTTCTTATTCGCCGCGTCGAATATACCGAGGACCTGCACTTCGTAATCCCGTGAAGCCAATACAGCAGCCATGGCCTCGTCACTCATCATCCCCACGACTGGACACGCAATTGCTGCTGAAGACCCCCAACGGGAGCCCCTGCGTTGACGCTCGATTCACACCGGCAACGGTTTTTTCTTTCGTCCTCGTTAGCTCTGGCAGCGAGCAAAATAGCGGCAGCCTTTGTGAGGCCAATGAGGCACTCACCTGCAAACTCGGCCGGCTCGTCGATCGCGGTGTCGAATACCGCCCACGTGTCGCATGGTTCCTGAATGGGCAAGAATCTCACATTAGGCTCCGCTAAGTTTTACCCTGAACATTAGCGGAGGTAAATTGTTCCGGCGGAGCGCACCCTAGCGCCGTACGATCACCGCTCTTGAAGAGCATCCGTCGATTATCCAATGCAGCACCGGATGAGGAAGCCCGGGCCGGGAAACGCCGGGGCGGGCTATCAGCCTGGTGGCAGGATCATGCCGCTTCGGCCATGCATGAGGTCGCGGGAACGCCGAGCACTGCCAGCGCGATCTCAGTTCGGCGTCATTGACATGCGCGGTCACCAAGACGATCCCTTCGACCGGATCCAAATCCACGGGCCTCACCGCGGCAGCTGCCATCGATCCGATCAGCCCGCCAGCAAGCTGGCGTAAGCGAGCCCCGCCAGGGCTGTCGGCGAGAGCCCTGCGCCATGAGGGTTGATCACAAAGGCCAGAAGCGCGCTTCCGCTGAACATCGCGGTAAGAATGGCGGCTGGAGCGATCCCCAAGCCGGCCAACTCGTCGCGATAGGGTCCGATAGCGGCGATCCGAACGCGGGCAATTCCCGCTCCCACAAGGTCGCCTGCGGCTTTGGCTGCTTCGGCACGGGAGTCAAAAAGTCTGCTGAGTGTCGGCCTGGTCGGCCACGTTGTCCGGCGCCAGGTCGTTGACGAAGGAGGCCGCGATAAGATAGTCGCCATCGATACGACCTAGTCCGTCCTCCATGATCGCGACGACCTTCTGGAAGGTCATCAATTCGCCTTCAGTGATCTCGGCCGCCTGCATTCTGGCTCGAAGGCTGGCGACGCGCATACCCAAGGCACGGGATGTGACAGTTCGATCTAGCATTGTTCGATAATCCGTTGGATTGGCAGGCCAGTGTGGGGGGCGGAAGTTGTGATCTGGACGCCCGCGATTTGATCGAGATCACTCTGCTGGAATCTGGGCTAAGCGCTGAGCCTCTTCGAGTGCTGGCAGCTGCTCATGCTTGGCGAAGAGTCTGAGTTTGTCGGGATAGGTGATCCGAAACTGGCGTTGGCACCCCTCGCATCGATGCGAGGAAACGACCTGAAACCAACTGCCTGCCCTCTTCAAAGCGAAACCGCAATGGGGACAGTCGAGGGTCATTTTGCACATCAGCAATCGTCGGGAGAGTGCCATCTTCCACCAGCATCACACGTGACGAAATTACGGGCCGCGACCCAACTCCACGCAAAATCGAAGGTTCCGGATGCTGGGCTTCGGTCGGAAGCAACCGGGACCAAAGTCCGATTAACGAAGCGAAAGGCTAAAGCCTGAGGCCGTTCCAACACACCCAACGATCTAATCGGAAAGGCTACCATCGCTCAACGCTAACGAAACAGCGCCGTCTACTCTACGCCTTTGGCGACGGCCTCTGGCAAGCAGTTCTCTTGATGCCCTCCTACGTGAGCACCGCCACCGCGCGTGAAGGGAGGCTGCTCCCTTCCGGACGTGTTGCCTATGCAGGTCCGGCAGGTCTCAAGCAGAACTCCAATCACGGTCTCGTCTGGCCCGGTGCCGGAGAAAATTCTCACGAGATCACGAGCTTGTTGCTCCCATTCGGACTTGGGGATGCCGCCCTCGGCAACTATCGCTTTGAGTGTGTTTTTTATCACATCAAAATCAAGGGCGGAGATCACGGGGCGATTGTGCCTCATTGGTTTCTCTCTCTGGTCCGACGTCTAACCAAAGAGTCGAGTCGGAGCCACCAACGTCACCTTCGCATGCGTCGTCCGTCCGGCGCATTAACCTGCGTTAACGGCAACGGGTACTCCGTCACTGCTCGCGACTAGGAGCAGCTAGTCCGAAACTTAGCTACAGTTGAACCTGCCCGAAGAGTGAGGCGACCGACGCCGGTCGGGGGGGCGGGGCAGACGCCGGTCGCCTTCAAGATTGGGGACCATGGATTCAGCAAACTGCGTTGCGATTGGTCCTTGGAGAAAAAGAGGCGATTCTCACAGGAATAGCAATTGGCTTGAAGTGCATCTGTTCGGTCTCAGAGTTTGAAGTGCGGTTCAGCAGCAGGGCTTCGCGCAAACGTTCAGATCGCCCATGCCGAGCAGTTCAACCAGATCACGGGCTGTGCACACCGGAGGTGCCCGCCTCGTTCGGAGTCTGATCGGTAGCTTTGCTGGCGCTGGTCGATCGCCACGAGCCCGCGACTGTGTGACGGCCTACGGATCGTGTCCCTTAGCCGTTGCGCTGGGCGAGCCGCAGCGGGTTCTTCTCGCCATAGCCGGCGCCGGTGGCCGCGCCCACCTCCATTTCCATCAGCCGCTCGGCGGCAAAGCCGATCATCTCGCGCAGCAGATCGGCATCCGGGGTCTTCTCCACGAGCGTGCGCAGGTTCATCATGTCGTCGGTCATCGGTGGTCCTTCCGAAATGGGGTGGCGTCAACAACCAAACCCTACCGGAAAACGCCGATGACCACCGACACCCCGCTCACTCGCTACAGCGCTACTAACGGCGCGCTCGCGAGCGGCTTCGTAACCGCCAGCTACACCACTCGATGGGACACGACCCCTACGTCTGTCCAATCTGTGGTCAAGTTGGTCGATATGATATCCGGCAGCTCAATCGGGAGCCGGGTCATGAGCCGCTGGAAATGGAAGGCGGTTTCTCCGCGTGATCCAGCCATGCGAACCTCGTCATTGGTGTGGGTGAGAATGATGCGGCTGCGGTTAGGCGATGCCTGCCGGTCGCGGTCCCAGCGGTCGATCAGATCGTTGCGTGCGTGTTCCCGCGTCTGGGCGGCATGGACCATGCCATGAGTGTCAAAGGCCCGAATCGCAGCTCCGGTCCTGCCGATCGCCAAATCGCGCGTGGCGTCGCGCTGCCAGTCTTCCCGTTGGCGGCGGACCTCGCCGATCTCGACGCCGCCATGACGTTCGTGGACCGACCGGAACGCCGCACCCGCCTCAATGGCTTGCAACTGCTGCGGATCGCCGACCAGCACCACTTTTGCGCCTGCCTCGGCGGCATGGGACAGCACGCGCTCCAACTGGCGCGTGCCGACCATGCCCGCCTCGTCGATCACCAGAACATCGCGCGAGGTAAGCATGTCGCTGCCCTGTTGCCGGCCATGCCGGCTGCTGGAACATATGACAGACAAAAGGGTTGGGAAGCCGGCCGCCTAGAACCCTGCGGCCGTCCCATCTGAACTGCCCGCTGGCTGAAAATCATACCCTAGCTTGCTGGAGCTGGCTGTTTGGCTCGTTCTGCTATGGCGTCCAAGCCAATCATCTTCGCAAGCGCTTCCTTCGTCTGAGTCCGCAAATTCCGTCGCAGATGTGAGGCATCCCGGTAGATGAACTCACCGTTGATGTAAGTTGTGCATTGATCATTTGGGCACATCCCAGGACCCGGATCAACGAACGATAAATTGTTCTCCGCTGCCAGCGATTTGAGGGCCGAGGTAATCGGTCGACGCACCGATGTGGCCCATTTGCTGTTCATCTCGGTCGAGCATCGACGCCTGAGAAGGTTACTTTCCTTGTTAACAGCGCAAGAAGTCAGATCCTCGGCGGGCCCTGGCGTTGGAGCAACAATTGTGATCCGTCGATTGGCCGCGGCAATCTCTGGAAGGAGCATTTGCAAACCCTCGCGCACCAATGAAACCTTGTCAGCCTGATGTCCATCGGCAGCAACGATATCGGTGAATTGCAGTCCAGACCAAGCGGCGGCCAGAACCACGACATCAACGTCAGGCCGCAGGCGTAGCATGTTGATGGCTGCTTTCTGCGATGACGCACAGCGGTCCTTGTAGTTGGGCGCCTCGGGAAAGTTGCGATAGATGCGCTCGCCGAGCGCCGCAGGGCAGGGTTCGTACAGAAAAAATGCCGTATCTTCCAGCTGGCCGACAACATCAATTAGCGGGGCAAGATGGTCAGCATGGCTGTCACCCCAGAGTATACCGTGGTGCTTGGCTGTCACCCAAGGAGCTCCGAACGCGCAGTAGGTAACGCGGAGTTCAGGGATGTTGACCGTCTGCGGACATGGCCAATCCCACATCACCTTAAGGCTGCGCATTGCCAAGGCATCATCGGAAACCCTGCTGGTAAACCCGCCAGCTTGCGAGATCGCGTTGCCACTCCATGCGACCATCAAAGCTGCGGCGGCTCCGGCGGTGATTGCTTTCAACGGCATAGGCTGGAGGCGACGTACGGGCTCCTCGATGTAGCGCCATGAGAGCGTGGCGGCCAAAAACGTGAATAGGAAGACTGTTCCGGTCTCGATCGCCGTCGGTAGAGTACCGTCGGCATATTGACGGAAGAAAACAAGGATCGGCCAATGCCAGAGATACAGGCTGTACGAGATTTTGCCCGTGAAACGTAGCGGCGAGAACGACAGTGCGGCGGTGACTGGCGATGGCGAGCGGCGCCAAACCAGCAACGCGGCGCCAAAAACTGGAGCCAGTGCATTCACTCCGGGGAACGCATCGTCCGGCGACAAGCGAAGGATGCTCAGCACAATGATAATCAAGCCCAGGCAACCTAACCAATCGACGGATGAACGCCGTGGCAAAGGAACAAAGACCAGGATTCCACCGACAGCCAATTCCCATGCCCTGCTGAAGGGGGCATAAAATGCCTGTTTGGGATCGGTGGCGACCAAATGAACCGCTGTCGAAAAGCTGACGATCGCCACCAAGCTGATTGCGACGACCGCAATAGTCGGCCGACCGCGCGAAATACGGCTGAGGGCAAGCATCAGAGCTGGCCACACGAGGTAAAACTGCTCTTCAACACCGAGAGACCAAAGATGCAGTAGCGGCTGTAGGGCGGCCTCGCGGTCGAAATAGCCCGTGTTCCAGAGAAAGTAATAGTTCCCAAACCCGACTGAGGAATAGGCGGCGCTTTTCCCTAGGCTATCATAATCACCCGGCAGGAGCAGAAACCATCCGGCGATGAGGGATACGGCAATTACCAGCAACATCGCCGGAAGTATGCGGCGCACGCGCCGACCATAGAATTCGGCGACAGAGAGGCGTTTCGGCCCAACAAGTATACCGGTGATCAAGTAGCCCGAGATTACAAAGAAGATATCTACCCCGACGAACCCGCCGGCAAGGCCGGGCACGCCGAAATGAAACAGCATGACGGCGATCACCGCTACGGCACGCAGTCCATCGATGTCGTGTCTATAGTCGTTGCGGTTGGGGGCTGGATCGGCGGCTGGCTTCGTCAAGGATGCTCTGGGCCTCGTCTCGGGTGAGGCCGAACTTGCGAGCATAGTAATCAGCTTCGGCCGTAAACTCGCGATCGGCGACAGGTTCGGTGACGCGTTTTTGCTTCTTTCCCGCGGCTCGAATCATAGCACAAACCGGGCAACCAATCTATTCGGAGTAGTTGACACTACGCTGGTTGATACCAGCACACTCCAGAATCGCCCACTGCCGAAAGGTGGCGGGCTTTTTTGTTGTCGCAGCGCTCCGCACGCGGACAGCTCAGTTTCGTATACCTGTCGCGACGGCCCATGCCGTCTCCGAGTTCCGTTTTCGAACCTCCGTCTCGCTGAACCCCACACCTTGCAGAGCAGCTGTGATCTCGTCCGGCTCACGTGGGGTGAAGATATCTGCTGGCATGTTCATCCGGTCCATATGCGCCTTGGGAAGGAAGCCCAAAACGATCCGCCCGCCGGGCCTGAGAACTCGTGCCAACTCAGCAGATCCGGCTTTCAGGCTTTGCCAGAAGTATACTGTGTGGACGCTGAGGGCTTTGTCGAATGTTGCATCCGGCAAGGGCAGCTTTTCAACCGCCCCGACGTGAAACTCGGCTCGTCCGGCGCGCACCGCATCGGCAAACTGGCGAGCGGCAGCGCTCACCACATCGCGAGAGCGATCAAAACCGCAGACGAATGACGCGCCACGGAGAAGGCGCTGCACTGCTGCGCCGCCGCCGAATCCGACTTCCAGCACTCGATCTTCCGGAACAATCTGTAATTGATCGAGAGCGAAGTCGTTCAGCCGGGCGTTTCCCCGGTTCATACCAGCTCGGACGAGCCAGCCGGCGATACCAGCCGGCCAGGAAAGCTGTTTTGCTATGAACCTTGGCGCCATCTTATTCCCAACCCCTGCCGATCATAGGGCGGTTCACCGGCTGTGAGCAACCATTCTGGTCGTTGAGCCGCTGGCTCCGGCCCGGCGGGCTTTTTGCGTTTCAGGAGCGTTTGACGACTTCGGGCTTCAGCCGCTCGTGCCTAGGCTGCTCGTGCCACATTACCTGGCGCAGGTCGCGCATGTCGACCGGCTGGCCGCAGATCTTGCACTTATAGAAATGGCCGTCCTCATCGGAGGGCTCGCCGTCGTGCCGCTTGCCGGGAATCGGGAGGCCAAGGTCTGAAAGCTTCGTCATGGGGCCAGCAACATCCCGCCATGGTAAAAGTTCCCGGAATTATTGCGGTCCCTTTGCAGATGGGAGCGTGCCTTAGGTTGGCTTGTCCACCACCGGCTTCTTTCTCGTCGGCGGCTTGTAGGCGTTCACCAGCCTGACGACAGCGGCATCGACGGTGACGGGAATGCCCAGGTTCACCGTCACGCGGTTCTTGTCGAGTAGGTGGGTGACGTTGCCAATCAGCTCGATGTGCTGGCCCTTCGTCACCTCTGTTGTTCGTCGACAATCGAAATGCGGCTGGCCGTAGGACGGGATTGAAACGCTCACGCGGTCCTCGGTGACGCGCCGCCGAACAGTGGCGGTAATTGCGACCTCATCGCCGATGTTGATGACCTTCGCCATGCCCATGAGTCTGGGGCGGGCAACAGCTTCGTCAAGCGGAGGCTAATATACGGGCCCGGAACCGAAACCGCAGATCGAGCTTATGATTCAATGAGCGCGCGTGGCATCGATTTCCTGCATGAATGGATCGCGAACAACATCCCCGAGACGGCGAAACCAGACGTCATCTGCGTGGATGAACTTACCGATAAGCTAATTGCGGATGCCAAGGCGTTCGGCATCAAGCGGGTCGAGCTCGACGAGGAAGTGGACAGCCTCTACCGCACCATCATCGAAGCGATAGTGCATCACGAACATGGTCGGCCTGAATGACGGCGGCGGGGGGCCTTCGCGTCCTAGTTTCGATCATGTTCACAGACATGTTGAGGCTTTGGCCAAAAGGCGCGCGATCACGAACCGCTGCTGTTGAGCGTAGTGCCGACCGCCTTGAACTTGGCGTTGATTGAATTTCCGAGGGCGCCTGCTCCGGTGATGATGGCAAGCGCGATCCACTGCGGCATGAAGCGGCCGGCGACCCAATGGGTCAACCCGGGATCATTGGCAGGGTGAAGCACCTCCGGGGCGAGGAGGATTTGCGCCATGCCTCGCTTCAGGATTTCCGGAAAGAATGAGCAAGATGTGGGTGGCCGGCGCCTCTCGTTGGGGAGAATTGCCTGAATTTGACGCCGGCCTGGCGAACCGAGGTCCGCCGCATATGCCAATCGGCTAATCTACCTCAAAAGGACATGGTGTGATCGCGGAAGCTACCCTCGGGTAGACGCTGATGGAGATCAGAATTTATAAGCGATCCCGATTCTGACCTCGTTGGTCTTGATGCGTTCGTGCTCAACAAAGGACGAGTCAGTGTTGGTGGTGGCAGTCGTAACCTTGCCGAAGTCTGTGTATCGGTATTCGACCTGACCAACCCAGTTTTTGTTGAAGGCATAGGCGGCGCCAGCACCGACGGTCCAGCCGGCCTTGATGCGCGACTCGGAATCCGTTGCCGCGCCATCTTCGAACTTCGTGTGAATGTCCCCGAGGGCGAGACCACCGGTGATATAGGGCAGCCAATTGTCGAAGGCATAGCCCAAGCGCCCGCGCAATGAGCCTTGGGCGTAGATATGGGTATTGTCATCGGTGCCGAACGGCCAGTCTGGATTGTGGCCGACAATTCCGGAGGCCTCGATATCGCCTTCGATGCCGCCGACAACGTTGCCCCATTGCATACTATAGCCGGCAAAAACACCGC
Organism: Mesorhizobium sp. B2-1-8; assembly: GCF_006442545.2. Taxonomy (NCBI): domain Bacteria; kingdom Pseudomonadati; phylum Pseudomonadota; class Alphaproteobacteria; order Hyphomicrobiales; family Phyllobacteriaceae; genus Mesorhizobium; species Mesorhizobium sp. B2-1-8. The sequence goes on along the minus strand of NZ_CP083952.1, from coordinate 5,150,790 downwards.
CGGTCACGCCCCGGACCTTGAAGCTATCCGAATAATCCGAGAAGCCTCCGCCGAGGATTTCATCCTCAATGTGGTCCCGGCCCCAGGCGTAACCGATCTGGCCCCCGATATAAGCTCCGGTCCAGTCATACGTGGAAGCGACCGGAAGCTCGTTCAAAACATCAGCCGCCATAGCCGACGTGAGAGTGGCGCCCAGCATCGCTGCTGCCAAAATGTATTTCATTGGGTTTCCCACCTTGCCCGACTTCAGCCCCAGTATATCAGACGAATTCCCTAAAGGAATGTAGATCGATTGTGGAGACACGCGGTTTTCCCCCGTACGGTTGCAATGGCGCAACACTACCGAGGGGTCAAAGCGACTTTCCTGCATTGCTCTGGCAATCGCCGATTTGGCCTCGACGCTAGCTGCTGCTGCGCGCCAAGATAAGCGGAACCTAATATGCGCCGGCTGCTTATGGAAGAATGAGCACACGCGGCGCCAATTTCTTCGATCGATGGATGGCAGAGCATCTGCCGTATCCGGTGACCGAAGACCCGGCCACGATAAACGATCTGGTTAACCAGGTGATGGAAGCTGCGGACCGACAGGGCATCGCGGTAGCCGCGATTTAAGAGGAAGTCGGCAGCGTCTTCGAAGTGATCGCGGAGGCGATGCGGCACCGCGATGGCAGCATCGCCAGTGGATCTTGTAGCTTATGTCAAAATCGGCCGTGCGCGCTAGTAGTCCGTTTCGTGGCCGGTACGGCCGCCTGGCTTCGCCTCGGCAGATCGCTCGCCGCACGCCCTGTCAGCGCTGTCAGTTTGTGTTCGAAGGTCGCAGGGATGTTGGTCGTTCGCGCCTACATTCACCACGATGCCGGGCGGTTGGGCGGGCGCCAGGGTTGTTCCCCGAAATTGTTGAACACCTGCTATTCGCTGGCCGTCGCCCTCAATGTGCGTATTCCGGGTGTTCGGATTGAAAGGGTCGACGGTCTGCGAGAGGCTGTTCGTACGGTTCGCATCGCCGGCCGCCAATGTCACGGTGTCATAGTTGTTGAGATAGTCGGCGCCGCATCCGCTCAAAGCTAGGGCGATGCCGACGCATGTGGTAGGATAAAGCCGCATTGTCGACCCTCTAAACTGGGGACGGGCTGATGCCGGCGGCGTGCAGTTTCGCGCCAAGTTTCGCGCGAATAGCACACGCAGCTTTGTCACCGGCGACGCACTTGTTGTTGGTGTCCGACCAGTCCAGCAGAGCCGTGTTGATCCAGCTGCCAGGTGCGCGGGCTATCCCATAGGGTGTCGGAGGCGCGCCACTTGCAACGGCTGCTGCGGCGGCGGCTCCTTGACCGTGAGGCGCACGTTTCCATCCGCTCAGGATGAGGCAGTTCTTCATGTACTGCTCTTCGGCAGCCAAGTTGCCGAGAGCGTTGCCAATTCCGGCACCCGCGACAAAGCCGGGTGATCCCATGGCAATATAGCCTTGGTCAGCCGAACCCTTTTGCAGTTCGCATTGGGCATGGGCGACATCGAAACTTGGCCCATAGCCAATCTGCATGTAATCAGCTTGATTGCTCGTCTGACAGCCGCAAAGTGCCGCAATGGCGCCCAGCGCCATCCACTCCTTGATTTTCATCCTCTAGCCCCTCCCGAGGCCGAGAGGCAGCATCTATCACAGTCGACATGTCTGCAAGAGCCCAGAATTATTCTGGTAAAGTTCGGAATTGGAAATCTGCCGAAGCGAAAACTTGCTCGGAAGCACAAGGTATACTGGATTATATAACGACGGACTTGTCCATTTACGTTTGTACCCGGACATTCGCTTGCGAACCCCTGCCGCAGCCGGTATCCAGTTGCGGAAGGGGGACGCCTGAGGCCTTGTAATGCTCCCGCCTGGTATGGGAGTGACTGTAATGGCGGCTTTCCGCTCACGGGGTGAAGTGTCGGCGTTCGACTGCAATATTATGCGCGAGGCCTTCCGGGTCTTGGTTCGTGAAGAACATATCGCTGAAGGCCAGTGGCAGGAATTCGCTGCTCAGTTATTTCGCGACTATACCGGCTACGAAGAGGTTGAGCCGCGCTTGCTGGAATGGATCACGCGGAAGTAGAGCCTTATCCACCGCTGGACACCGGGCGCTTTTGGCCATTAGGGTCCGGTGGGCCTCCGGTGCTCGACGCCATAGTTAGTTCATCATAATGGCGGTCGTTCGCCCTACAGAAAGTGATGTCCGCGCGGCCACATTTGTGTCGTCTGGCCATAGGACCGCCGCCGGAACATTGTCGAGAACCGTAAGTTCCTCCTGCCGGAGGACACCCGATGTCAGACCGGTCAAAACAGCCGGAGCTTAGTTCAACGCAGCCGGAGCTCAGTCCTGCCGAGGTCGAAGCCCTCGCACGCCAAATAGGATGCTCGGAGGACCAGAATCGGCAGATCGTCTCGCTCGTCGGCCGGCTGGGCGCTTGACGACGGCGAGCAGGATGCCGGCGACATCCCGGAGGTATCAGCATATGGCGAATAGCAATCAGATCATTGCCAACGCCGTCACTGAGACCAAGGCGAAGGGCGCGCCGAAATCGAAGTGCTGGCTCGCCTCATTGCCGAGAAGATGCAGAGCATCCATGGCGATCAATACCGTGTCGAGATCGACCATTCTGTCGGAATGGTTTTGGTGAGGATGGGCTGAGCCCATGGAACTTTAGATCAAGGCCCGGCGGCTCCGGCTACCGGGCCTTTTCTGTACCTTGGGCGAAATCTCGTTACGAGGTGCCGCCTTGGACAACGACTCGATGATGGTGCCGGTGATGACGGGAGGTTTTGACGACGACGGTGGTGGAGTGGTGATGATGGCGTCTGCCGTGATCGTAGAATTCAACCCTGCCGTGGTGGCGGTGATGCATGCGGCGCCCATCGTTGATAACGATGGCGGTACCGTGATGATGATGATGCCTGTGATGCATCCTGACCACCACATCAGCTTCGGCAGCGGATGAGACAGCCGGAGCGGCGATGCAGAACGCCAGAGCGGCGAAGAGCACTGTTTTCATTGCGAAGATCCCTGTTTGGTTGAATTGCCCCTTCGCCCCGTTAACTCAACGCTGGCTTACTTTGTTCCGCAGTCGCGCCGGTGATTCAGGACATGGTGAATGTTTTGCAATCACAGAGTCGGCCAAGGGCCCGCTTATTGCACTGTCATGGTGACGGTGAGTTGCCGAGCCTGAACCCTCTCCAGGCATCGAACCGGGATATCGGGCCAAGTCGCCTTGGCGCATTCCGTGTCTGTGATGGCCACAGCGGGCTCACCTTGGACACTGGCCGCTTGCGTGGCCGTCGATCCCAAAAGGAATGTTTGCGTCAGGAGAGCCGAGAAGGCGGCGACTTGAAGCAGTATGGCGGCAAAGGCAATCTTCTTGAACATGCGAGAGAACGTTGTTGATGGCTGCCGGTTCCCTCAGGCGACGCCCTTGTCAATCATTCATCGATAGGAACATATTCCCCGTGCGGCGATTTCTTCCTTTCCGAGGCCGCACCATGTCCAAGACCATCGCCGACGCCATTCGCAGCCGTGAGACGTTCTACGTTACGTGCGGCCATCCCAAGTGCAATCATTCCACCCAGCTCGACCTGGAGGCGCTAGAGCGGGATGAGATTAGTTTCGGTCATATCCGGAGTTTTCGAAGTAGTGTGAGCATTCTGTCGGTGTGATGCGGTTGAGAATTTGGCCGATCGCGTCGCAAACGGTTTGGACGGTGCGGCTTGCTGCCTTTCTCAGCCAGTGCTTGAGTTTTGAAAAGAGCTGTTCGATCGGATTAAGATCGGGCGAGTATTTCGGCAGGAAGAAGAGCCTGGCGCCGGCGGCGAGGCGCAATGTGCCCTTGATCGGCGATGCGTTGGCAGCTGCTGAGGAAGCCGTGGCTGCGGCAGGCAACTCGTCGATGCTGTTCCCGACCTATGGCCGGCCTAAAGGCGCGTCCTCAGCTTCTGCTGCTCTTGAAAGCATGTACGGGCCTGTGTCACCGACCCGAAGGCAACTACACACTCGCTCCGGCATCTTATAAAAGACCGGCTACGTCTGGCAGGTGTCACCAAGTCGGACCAAGACATCGTGCTGGGTCACTCCTCGGGCAGCGTAGGCGAGGACTACGGTGGCGACGAGGCGCGGCTTGAGATGGCCAGACGAGCGCTAGAGAAGGCGTTGCCCTAGGGCGCCGGTGTAGCCAGAAACCGCAAAAAACCCATACCGTGCGTGGCCGAGAGGATCGCGAGGTCCAATGGCGCTTCGTGAATTTGATCCGATTGGGTTCCATGGCGAAATGGGTGGGCAGTCTTCACCCAAGCTTTGAGTGAGTTCAGCAACCGATCGATCATGTCTTCGGCGTTCGAGAGTCCGCCGTACCGCGCAACGAGGATAGCCGCATCGCCATCACCGTCGTCAAACGCACCGATACACAAATCAAGGTGTTCGTCGTGCTGCCAAAGCGTTGGGTCGTCGAAAGAAACTTCGGTTGGATAAATCGCGCCCGTCGCCTGGCGAAGGACTTCGAGGCGACCCTCGAGTCACCTTCGCGTGGCTCCAGATCGCTCTCGCCTTCCTAATGATGCGAAGGCTGGCGAGAGGCGAGTGCCATGCCGCATGAATTTCGAGTCAGGCTCTCAGACGTTGTGCTAACCTTCGGCCCTCCACTCGGATCTAGGGGAACAGGATGCGCATTAATCATCGCCCAATCCAGATACTCGTAGAGCCGAGCGATTATGTGCTGCGCAATATCGGCGACATGGCAATGCTCTATGCTGCCACGGAGCGGCTTGCGCGGCTGTGCGACAATTCGACGATCAACGTTCTGACTGACGATCCGGACGCGCTTCGCCGCTTTTGTCCCTTTGCCACCCCCCTGTCCGCCGAAGGGCGCGCCCTATGGCTCAAGCCTGATTTCAGGCCGGCCAAGTTGAAGCGGTTCGTGCCCAAGCACTGGCCCGATCGCATTCGCCGACACGCGCCGAGGCTCGTTTCTCTGTTCTGGCGCCTTAAGTTTAGGCATATGCCGGATGCGCGCGCGGCACTTCTTCGCTTCACTGATGCTGTGGACAGGGCAGACCTTGTGCTTGTAAGTGGAATGGGCGGAATCACAGACGCTTTCCCAGAATATGCCCTGTCGGTACTCGAAACTCTGAATCTCGCGCTTGCAAGGAAAGGACGGCCAGTGGTCATGGTCGGCCAGGGGATGGGCCCGCTTGCCAATGCCGAACTGAGAGCGCGTGCATCGGCAATATTGCCAAGGCTCGACTTGATCGCGCTTCGCGAAACGCGAGCCGGGCTTCCTCTGCTCGCGGAGCTGGGTGTTTCCAAGGACAGGATCTGCGCAACCGGCGATGACGCCATCGAAATGGCGCATGAGATGCGAGTGGATGAGCTTGGCACCGGCATTGGCGTCAATCTACGTCTTTCCTCCTATTCAGGAGTATCAGCGGGTATTCTCGAAGGGCTGCGACATGTATTAGGCGCCACATCGGATTCGCTCGAGGCACCATTGATCGCCGTTCCAGTCTCATGGGTGCCTCGCGAAGCGGACATCGACGCAATTCGTGGACTGATGCCCACCGATGAGACCGAGTTGAACCGGGCACTCGCGATCCGCAGGCCGATCGACCTCATTCGGCAAATCCAGCGCTGTCGGGTCGTAGTCACTGGCAGCTACCATGCCGGCGTTTTCGCGTTGGCCAACGGTATCCCGACGATCGGGCTAGCCAGATCCGACTACTATGTCGACAAGTTCCTTGGCCTCGCCGATATGTTCGGCACGGGCTGCGAGATGGTGGCACTCGATCATCCGAACTCTGCCGAGAGGCTTCGATCGGCGCTCCGGCGCCTGTGGGAAGAGGCGCCCGCTATTCGCCCGGCGATATTGGCCAGGGCCGAAGCTCAAATCGCTGCCGGCCATACCGTTTACCGTCGCATTCGTGACGCGATCGGGGACCAAGGCTGAATCAGGGGCCGCCATTGCTGGAATACAACAGTTGGTCGACAAGACTAAAAGCGCTCAGATGCAAGCTGTTCGGAAGGACCGACTTTGAGCGGTGGACCGATGCATCGGCATTCGAGGACTGGGAGGAAAGGACGAAAATCATTGCCCGGTTAGTGCCACCTGGGGCGAGGGTGATTGAGTTTGGCGTGGGAATGGGCAAGCTTCAACGTCATCTCGACCCAAGCTGCCAATACACCCCGTCCGACCTCGTGAGCCGCGGACCTGGCACCATCGTGCTGGACCTAAATCAACGACCCTTGCCTGATCTGACCGCCCATGCATTCGATCTCGCAATTTTTGCTGGGGTTCTCGAATACGTTCACGATCTACATTCCTTTGTAGAATGGCTGAGGCAGCAATCGCCGGCTTGTATCGCGTCATATGGTTGCGCGGCTCACCCCCGACATAGCCTGGCCAGGCTGCCGGAAACGTTCCGCCGCGCTGGCGCAGGCTGGACCAACACATTTACGGAAACGGAGCTGATCCGCCTCTTTGCCGACGCCGGATACGGGCTAGCGCACGCTGTCGACTGGCACACCACGGAAGGCGACGAGCGGATCTTTCACTTTCGAGACAATGACTGAACCCAGGCCGGTTCCTCCTCGCAGCTAGTCGACAACTCGATCTCAGGCGAGCGTGTCGCCCGGGAACTCGACATCATCGCCGAGCATCGCGGCTACCCCTGCATGATCGTGTCGGACAATGGCACCGAGCTGACCTCGAATGCCAGCCTGGCGTGGCAAGAGGATCGGCAGGTCGAATGGCACTACATCGCGCCGGGCAAGCCGATGCAGACGGATGTTGTAGAATAGCCCCTTCTTCTCATTCGGCGGCTTTTTCCACAGCGTTTTGCCTGTTCGGTCGCGTCCGCCATCGGGAAGTTGCTGCTGCATAGGCAGCTTCCGCCTTCTCGACTCGGGATCGTTCTTCGGCGCGCTTGGCCGGGATGTTGTAGTCGAAGGCGGTGCCGCGTCTGGCATGGCTGGTCGGAAGGCCGGCACGCAGCTCGACCGATCTAAACTTGCGGGCGAGCAAGGCCGGCCGGGCCCAGATGTAGTCGGTATTCTTGCTCAGCATGTGCCAGATGATCATTGCAAGCTTGCGCGCAGTGGCGACGGCCGCGATGTGCTTTGTTGTAGAATAGCCCCTTCTTCTCATTCGGCGGCTTTTTCCACAGCGTTTTGCCTGTTCGGTCGCGTCCGCCATCGGGAAGTTGCTGCTGCATAGGCAGCTTCCGCCTTCTCGACTCGGGATCGTTCTTCGGCGCGCTTGGCCGGGATGTTGTAGTCGAAGGCGGTGCCGCGTCTGGCATGGCTGGTCGGAAGGCCGGCACGCAGCTCGACCGATCTAAACTTGCGGGCGAGCAAGGCCGGCCGGGCCCAGATGTAGTCGGTATTCTTGCTCAGCATGTGCCAGATGATCATTGCAAGCTTGCGCGCAGTGGCGACGGCCGCGATGTGCTTTGTTGTAGAATAGCCCCTTCTTCTCATTCGGCGGCTTTTTCCACAGCGTTTTGCCTGTTCGGTCGCGTCCGCCATCGGGAAGTTGCTGCTGCATAGGCAGCTTCCGCCTTCTCGACTCGGGATCGTTCTTCGGCGCGCTTGGCCGGGATGTTGTAGTCGAAGGCGGTGCCGCGTCTGGCATGGCTGGTCGGAAGGCCGGCACGCAGCTCGACCGATCTAAACTTGCGGGCGAGCAAGGCCGGCCGGGCCCAGATGTAGTCGGTATTCTTGCTCAGCATGTGCCAGATGATCATTGCAAGCTTGCGCGCAGTGGCGACGGCCGCGATGTGCTTTGTTGTAGAATAGCCCCTTCTTCTCATTCGGCGGCTTTTTCCACAGCGTTTTGCCTGTTCGGTCGCGTCCGCCATCGGGAAGTTGCTGCTGCATAGGCAGCTTCCGCCTTCTCGACTCGGGATCGTTCTTCGGCGCGCTTGGCCGGGATGTTGTAGTCGAAGGCGGTGCCGCGTCTGGCATGGCTGGTCGGAAGGCCGGCACGCAGCTCGACCGATCTAAACTTGCGGGCGAGCAAGGCCGGCCGGGCCCAGATGTAGTCGGTATTCTTGCTCAGCATGTGCCAGATGATCATTGCAAGCTTGCGCGCAGTGGCGACGGCCGCGATGTGCTTTGTTGTAGAATAGCCCCTTCTTCTCATTCGGCGGCTTTTTCCACAGCGTTTTGCCTGTTCGGTCGCGTCCGCCATCGGGAAGTTGCTGCTGCATAGGCAGCTTCCGCCTTCTCGACTCGGGATCGTTCTTCGGCGCGCTTGGCCGGGATGTTGTAGTCGAAGGCGGTGCCGCGTCTGGCATGGCTGGTCGGAAGGCCGGCACGCAGCTCGACCGATCTAAACTTGCGGGCGAGCAAGGCCGGCCGGGCCCAGATGTAGTCGGTATTCTTGCTCAGCATGTGCCAGATGATCATTGCAAGCTTGCGCGCAGTGGCGACGGCCGCGATGTGCTTTGTTGTAGAATAGCCCCTTCTTCTCATTCGGCGGCTTTTTCCACAGCGTTTTGCCTGTTCGGTCGCGTCCGCCATCGGGAAGTTGCTGCTGCATAGGCAGCTTCCGCCTTCTCGACTCGGGATCGTTCTTCGGCGCGCTTGGCCGGGATGTTGTAGTCGAAGGCGGTGCCGCGTCTGGCATGGCTGGTCGGAAGGCCGGCACGCAGCTCGACCGATCTAAACTTGCGGGCGAGCAAGGCCGGCCGGGCCCAGATGTAGTCGGTATTCTTGCTCAGCATGTGCCAGATGATCATTGCAAGCTTGCGCGCAGTGGCGACGGCCGCGATGTGCTTTCCGCGGCGCGAGGCGATGCGCTTGTAGAAGGCGCGTAGAGGTCCTGGCGATCGCACAGCCGCCCATGCCGCCTCGACCAGCATCCCCCGCGCATGGCCGCGGCCCTGCTTTGTGATGCGCCCGTGATAGGCTGGCCCCTCACCAGACTGCCGCACGCTCGGATTGAGGCCAAGATAGGCGACGAGCTTCTGTGGATCGCTGAAGCGCCGTATGTCTCCGATTGCCGCGGCAACGCTTGCAGCCACCGTGACGTCGAGGCCGGGCAACGTCATCAAGCGGCGGATTGTCGGATCCTGGAGCGCATGCACCGCGATATCCGCCTCAACCACCGTCAAAGCCTCGTTGATCTGGTTAATCAAGCCGAGGTGGCGCTCGATGGCGGCGCGCTCATCCGCAGGCAATATTTGCCTCGTCAGCCATTTGCGCCCGCTGATTCCGACCAGGTTCCCATGCGGACACGGCGGGATCAGGTGGGCGTGGAGGATTGACTGGATCAGGTTCTTCAGCCGCGAACGCTGGCGAACCAGCTGTGTCCGCCTGGTGACCTGTCTTCGGAGGGCAAGGGTCCCCGGATCCGGAACCCAGACCTCCGGCAGAAAGCCCGAGGCGTAGAGCTTCGCAAGGACTGTGGCGTCGATCGTGTCAGTCTTCACCTTTGCGTGCGCGATCATGTGCACCTGCTTGGGATTGGCGATCACGACCCGATCCACGTAGGGCGATAGCACCTCGGCAACGGCCGCGGCATTGCCGGTCGCCTCGATCACCACGTGGTCGTCATGGGTGAGTTCCTTCTTGGCGAACACTTCGAGCTTATCGCGCAGCATTTGAACGCGGCCGAGCTTGACGATCTTGCCGTCAAGCAACGACACGACCTCGGCGGCTACGCGGTGTATGTCCATGCCGATAATACGCACGGTTCCCTCCATCGTTGGTCACGAACAGGGAGCCAGCGGGCAACACGACAAATACGGATCCGCGCTCGCAGCGCATCCGGGCGAGTCGTAGGGGCGGCCAGATAACGTGCTCGAACTCGCAGTTCATCTGCATACGACGGCCTGCCCGCACTTGCGTGCTCCCGGTGCCCCGTGGCCCGGATGCGCCAAGCTTAACGAAACCTGACGACCGAACAAACGATGGGCACCGAGAACAACATGCCGGATAATGGCTTCGTGGAAAGCTTCAACGGGAGGCTACGCGACGAGTGCCTCAATGAGCGGCTCTTCACCAGCTACCGGCATGCCCGCAACAGCATCGAAGAATGGAGAATGGACTACAATGTGAATCGCCCACACACGAGCCTCGATGGGCTCACCCCGCTTGAATCCGCAACCCGATCCGTCAAGGATCACAACGTGAACAGCGCTAACTTATTGCGGACAAAACGGGGAGCACGTCACGAGCGCTGTGGCGTCTGCCGCCTACCGCTCGGCTTCGCGGCTGTGTAACTCATCCCATGTACCAAGGTACTCGCCGCAGTCGGCGCAGCTAATCGTAGTTGAAGGCTGAGCGTCTTTCGGGATCATAAGACGTATGGTGCCGCAATAAGGGCACTCCAAAAGCTGGTCCAGATACTCGCCGGCCATGGTCACTTTCAGCCCGCGTCCCTACCGGGACTATCGGGCGAGGAAGCCGCAGGCACAAGGTAAATCATGGCGCGCCTGCGCTACGAAGTTCGGGCCCGGTCGCGACACCGTCAGGCAAACCTCTCCCTATGCGTTGGTTCCAACTGCTTGTTGTTGAACTTTGCGACGATCAATCCGCCTCCCCGCCGGCCGACCCCGCCGTCGATGCAGACGCGTCTGCCCGGAACACCACAATCGAAGGGTGTGTGGCCGTGAACGACCAACTTCTTCAAATGGCTGGGCCATGCAGCGTCCATATCCCTTGGCTTTATCCACAACATGTCGAACTCGCTTTGCCTAGCCAAGGTGTAGTGACCGGCACCGACATCTTTTAGGCCGGCATGAACAAAAATGCGGCCCTTGTCCTCGACCCAGAGTAACATCCGCATCAAAAATCGTCGATGCTCGGCCAACGCTTTCGCGTCGACGATAAGTTTGGGTTCAGCAGATAGAACGTAATTGCTAAAGGTCGTTTTGCCACCGTCTCTCATCCAGGAATGCCACAGGTTAGCGTTGTCGGTTCCAAGTGCTTGGAGCATCAACTGTTCGTGGTTTCCCGCGAGGAACCTCCATACGATCTCCTCGTTGTTAGGCCCGGCTAGTAGACGGTCAAGGACCTTGCGGCTATCGGGGCCATAATCGATATAGTCCCCGCCGAAGATGACGACCGTGCCAGGTTCCTCGCCGCCGTCCTTCGCGATCCAGTCAAGTGCGCGTTGTAGAAGGTCGTAGCGACCGTGAATGTCCGACAATGCGTAGAACGGTGGATCGCCGAGCATGGCCTCGAAGGTGGTGCTACCAAAGGATGTCATCTCTTGACTCCGACCAATGGTTTCCGTCAGCGGCTACCCTCCCGCGCTGGGGATGACCTCGCGAGTTTGATTATCTCGTTCGTGTTGCCGCTTCTCATCGCGGCCGCCTCTCGCGTGGTCCCGGAATTGGCAATTTCAGGAGCTTGAAACCGGGCTCCGGTTCCAACGGTTCGTGGCCAGGCTCTTCGTGCCAAAGGACTTGCCGCAGGTCGCGCTGATCGGCCTTCTGGCCACATGCCTGGCAATTATAGAAATGGCCCTGTTCGCTTGCGACCACGCGGCCGTGAAGCCTGCCAATGATGGATGGGCCGAGTTCGGATAGCCTCGTCATGGCGGATCAACACCCCGCAGCAATTAGGGTTCCGCAACCAATTTAGCACACGCTAATTGAATTGCCACCCGCGAGTGCACTGGATGCGTCTGACGTTCATAAAGCCCCTGATGCCGACCTTGGTGGAGACCCCGCCGGAGGGCGACGATTGGATTCACGAAGTGAAGTTCGACGGCTGCCGATCGGGTCGTCATCGACGCGGCCGGCCCAAGAATCTTCACACGCAACTGGATGGACTGGACGGCGAAGCGATCCCTACCTGGTCGAAACAGCCAAAGGACTCAACATCGAGAGCGCCATCATTTCGCGATGCAGCGATAGGAAGGTATCACGATCGCCATAAAGGCTGGTCATCTGGTTGCCGTTATTGCGACTCCATGGAATCAGATCACGTACGCTCATTTTGTTTCCTCCTTTCCTCGTAGAGGTGCAGTTCCGGCGGGGCCAGGCACGATCCCCCGGCCCCTCGGAGTTGCGAGATCATCGACTATTCAGGCCGCCTGCTTGCTGGCCTTCGCCTTGTCGGCCTCGACCTTGCCAGCGTCGGCTTTATCCGCCTCGATCTGCTTGGTCGTCTCGACCTTCCGCGCGGGGCCGCTGCTGGCGATTTCGATCCGGCGCGGCTTCATCTCTTCGGGAATTTCGCGCCTCACATTGATGGTCAGCAGACCGTTGGCGAGATTGGCGCCGACGATCTTGACGTGGTCGGCCAACTCAAAGCGGCGCTGGAACGCACGGCCGGCGATGCCCCGATACAGGTAGTCGCCGGCGTCGTCTTCTGCCTTGTGTCCGGCCACGAGGAGCATGTTTGGCTCCTGGGTGATGGCCAACTCGTCCTCAGTGAAGCCTGCCACCGCCATGGTGATGCGGTAGTCATCGTCGTTGGTCTTCACGATGTCGTAGTGAGGCCAGTTGTCCACCGTCGTGACACGGCTCGCATTCTCGAGCATGTCGACGATGCGATCGAAGCCGATGCTCGATCGGAACAGGGGAGTAAGTCGAAAGCGGTTCGCATAGCCATATCCTCCTTCGAGCAACATGGAACGAGAAGACGCCAAAAAACCGCTGAGCGAGCCTCAACGCCTTCTCGACTTGTTCGCCAGCCCCGGCTTGGGCGGCGGCTGACACACTGGATTTAGTTCGCCAATTTATGGCTTCAAGAGCCTGAGAGCCTTAGTTGCGACATCGATGAGCACATTTGGGCGGGCACGGCCCGTTCGAAATGTCACGGCCACAACAGGAGGATCAGAATTGCGGGCCGAGGTCCTGCGAAGCCTGTGGGCGTCATTTTGGTGTCTTTTGGGTTGGGTGCGGTCGCAGCGGAAGCGACGAGTATCAAAGGGCAGCCTCAAGACTGCGGTGGACCTGCATTCTTAAGCAGCCGACCGCATTCGCGATTTCCGAGGGACGTTTCCCTCGGAGTGCATTTGAATAATCCGGTCGTGGGTCGAGCCGCTGCTTGCCCCCGCATAAGCACCATCCCGTTTGGCCTTTTCGATGCCTTCGCGCTGGCGCTCCTTGATAAACCCGCGTTCCATTTGCGCGACCTTCCGAGCACCGTTAGCACAATGCGGCCCATTTTGCCTCGTGTTGAAACATGTGGGTCAAGCACCGTGACGACTGCACCCTTCTGTTCGCATTCGTGGATAAGATTGAGCACGTCCCGAGTATCCGGCCGAGCCGATCAAACGGGCTACGATCAATTCGTCATCGGGACAGAGGAAATCCAGCACCATGGCCAGTTCTGCACGGCCGTCACGGCTGTACGAGTACAGCTTGGCCGGGCCTGAGCGTCCAGACCTCTTGGAATTGACGAAGCCATCCGACCTTGGGCCACCGACCGCCGGCAAGCTGCATGCTCGAACTCGCCACGAGGACGATCATTTCTACAACTGCCCCCGTGCGGCCAAGCGGTCGACGCGCGATCTGCGCCAGGTGATGTGGCACAAACAACCGAACCATGAACCGTTGGAGCAAGAGACGACAGCCAAGGTCCCCGTGTTTCCCCGCCAGAAATAGAAAGGCCCTCCGCCTTTGGGCAGCGGACCAGTCCAACAGATATGGGAACAGCATTTAGACCGGGAGCAGCCTTTCGGGAACATTTAGCTATGTTGAATGTTCGATTGGTTATGACGAAGCTTTCGGAGCTTGGGGCACCGCCGAACCACCACTACGGGGGTGCGGCTTATCGGTCGGAGAATCTATACCAATGCCCAGTGTGTCGCCAGCCGGTGGACATGCGCGACCTCAGACAGCTCGTTTGGCACGACAACATGTTTCACGGCCCCTTGAAGCCGGAGATTGTTTGCACAGGCAATTCGCAAGGCTGAGCTACGCCGCACCGCGTGTCCGGGTTCGATGCCGACATTCTCCAAACGAAGACGCCGGATCCTGAATGGCGCGGTCTCGCTCAGAGCTTGGTCTACGAGTTTACCGAGCGCGAGCGAGTTGACGCTGCCTTGGTGGATTGGATCACTAGAAATGCGCTTCCAACCTCCCGCGCTGTCCGGCATCGTTTAGATGATCCGCTTTGTAAGCGCAGCAGCAATCGGGCCGACTTCTGCGATGACCTCCGCCATTGGGATGTGAGCCTCGCTTGCCAAACAGGTAAGACTGAACACATGGGTTCCAACCCCGACCCCTTTGAGGTCCGGATGGTTGAGGCTGTTCGCGACGTAGCTATCGAACAGTTCGCGGGCGCACACCGACATGAGTGGCCTCCATGCTTTCCTCTAAGCAATTATAGGCGTTTGCGCACCTCGATCAAACAGAATAGGCGTTTTCGCAATTCAAACTGAGACACTACCCGCCGGCCATCACCGCTCGGCTGCCAGCCAGAAGCCGCTCGCAATAAAGAGCAGCACAAATGCAAATAGAGTGGTTCGCATGCGACGCCCCAGTCTGCCGATCACCCGTGGCGCCGTCGTCCGTGAACAATGAAGTGGGTCAGGCTGCGCTGGATCTGGGGCGGCTTTGGAGTGCTGTGATGAGAAGCCACAAAAGCAGCCTGAACCATTTGATCAGGAGCGAGAAGTTGTAGCCGGCGGCGGCGAGGATGGCGTTGATGGCGTCGCCCTGTTCGCCGGCGAGGTAGTTGCGGCCCATGCGGTGCTCGGCCTTGATGTGGCCGATGACGGGTTCGACTGCCGATCGCCTGCGCATCTGACGCTTGATGGCAGGTGTGACGCGGCGCTTCTGGCCGGCGGTGAAGACCCTGAGCTTGTGGCTTTCAGGTGCGTTGTGGCCGCGATATCCGGCGTCGGCGAGGATGCGGCCGATTTCGTTGCCGATGGTCTTTTCCATGTCGGGGATAACGGTCGCGAGCGTATGGCCGTCATAGGGATTGCCGGGCAGTGCCTTAGCGTGCAGGGCGAACTGGCCGCCCTTCGAGCGTTCGAGCGTCGTGGCGATCGAGACCTTGACGCCGAACTCGTAAGGGGCATGCGCCTTGCCCTTGCCGATGCACTCGACCTCATGGGCGTGCAGGCTGTAGATTTTGCGGCCGCGCTGGCGCTGACGTTGCTCCAGAACCGCCGAGGCCTGGTAGAGCGGCCACTTGAAGCTCGCCTCGAGGTCCGTTTGGCCGGTGATCCGGCGGGAGATGTCGCGAATGGTGCGGCCGAGATAGGTCTTGAGCTTGCGCAGCGCCTTGTTGGCCCGCTTGAACTGCTTGGCGTGCGCGTAGCGCTGGTGCTTGATCAGCGCCAGCTTGCCGACCCGCACGTAGGTCTGGCGCAAATCGAGCCCCGCCTTCTTGGCCAGCCGCACCAGCCGCTCGCGCGCCCGATTGACGAGCTTGGCGTCGGTGGGGAACATCACGTTCTTCGGCTGCACGGTCGTGTCGACGATCACCCGGCGCGTATCGGCCGGCTTCATCGCTCCGCTCTTGACCGCCACCGCCAGGCTTTCTTGCAGGAGCGCCGTGATCGGCTCCTCGCCCATGCGCTGGCGCCAGCGCGTCATCGATGAGCGCTCGAAGGAGAGCTCGTGGCGGAAGAACTCTTCACCGCACAGATACTGGAAGTAGGGGTTCTCCACCCAGCGGGCGCACAGCTCCTCGTCCGACAAGTCGAAAGTGTGCTTCAGGATCGCAAGGCCCGCCATCAGTCGCGTCGGCAAGGGCGGCATGCCAGGACCGTCCGAATAGACCGCGCCGAAACGCTCCTCCAGCACCGGCCAGTCGATCGCCTGCGCCAGCCGCACCAACTCGTGCTTCATGTTGATGATCTGATCGAGCCTGGAGCGGAACAGGTCCTGCTCTCCCGTCTCGCGCTTCTCGCGTGGCCTGGACATTCGCCGTCCCCTCGATTCGCCCGCCAAAACGAGTGAATCACGCATCGGCGCACAAGGGAATCGTCAAATCGAATTGCAAGAAAACGGCAACCAGACACCGCAAATGTTGCAACGCTATTCCCGCATTCCTCGCCGATTAGGAAACCAGATCAAAGCCTTGCGGATAGTTCACCGACGACTGGCGCCCAGTGCGGAAGATCCGTCGACAGGCGTGGCCCGCGCCCCAGAAGGCGCGGGCCGGCCAAGCTGCCCGCGTGGCCAGCAGCAAAGGGACTATGGCTGCGTTCGCCCGAACTTGCCGCGCGTCCGGCTGTTCCCAGCCGGGAGAGATAAAACTTTCTGCAGCTGGCTCCACGCGGATTTGGACAATTGCTGTGGGCCCACCTCACTGGCGGCGAACCAGGCCCGGCCAAGTCTTGGGGGCCTGACCAGCAGCGTGGGAGCTGCCGCCCTTCGAACCAGTCTAAGAATAACGGGTTCCCGCACGGTGGCATGAAAAGCGGAGCCAGGAGCGCCAAGCGTTCGGCTCCCGCGCCTACCGGTTCGGACGATCCTCCGCGATGACGTTGTAGAGCAGACAGCAAGCCAACAACGAGACAACGCCGCCTAAGAGATCACTCGCCATCAAACCAGAAAAGTAGACGAATTCAAACGCTGACACGGTCGTCGCTCCACCTTGGAAATCTACAAAGCAGAACCGTTAGAAAGCTCTGATGTTCCGTGTATTCGCCGGGTGGACCCGCCTTGCCATGCTTAACGTGGCATTCGGGATAGGGGGCCGGGAGGAACTCCGGCATGGCCCGGCTGCCGTGGTCCCCCAAAGACCCCCTGCGGCAGCCGGGCCGCCCCTCAAGCGGAAGATTGAAGAGCCGTCACTGATCCCAATAAAAGGCACTTCGGCAATTGACAACGATGCAACGCCGTTGTTGGGAAAATGGCCGGATCGGCGCCGGCCAGGAACACTGTCTGCACCACCGCGTCAACGACGCGGCTAACCATCTGGTTGTTTAGGCTCGGTCGCCCTTAAATTCTGAAGCGATCGATTGACGGCGCACTCTCCCTACCGGGCCTGCTGAAGCAGGTCGTTGCTGCGGAAGCTGACGGTGTCGGCTGCCTTTTTCCATCTTGAACCGCCCCCAGAAAAAGTTAACATTCTACCGCCTGGTTGCCGCCGCGAAGGCGCGCACCATCCTGTTCGCGATCCTCGAAAGGTCACGAAGCACCTGGATGCCTTTGGACAGGACCACTATGCCGCAGGTTTCCATAGTCATCCCCGTCCACAATCAACCCATGCTAATCCTCGAAGCGGTGGCCTCACTTAAGGCGCAATCCGTCGCCGACTGGGAAGCCATTCTCGTTGACGATGGGTCTACCGATGAAACACCCGCCGTGCTTCAGAATCTCGCGTCCCAAGACGCCAGAATTTCGGTCTGGTTGCAGACGCAGCAAGGTGCTGCTTCGGCCAGAAACACGGGAGCGGCAAAAGCAAAGGCAGATTGGCTGCTTTTTCTCGACAGCGACGACTGGCTTGCTCCTAATGCCCTTGGCTCGCTATTGCGCGCTGCCGGCCAGGATGTGCACCTTGTGCACGCCTTAGGCCTTCGCGTGTGCGGGGACCACAGCCAGGATCCGTCGCAGGTGCACCTTCCCGGGGGCGACTTATTCCATCGCCTTGCATCAACGGCCACGTTTATGGTCCACGCATGCATTTTGAAAAACTCGACCTTTCACGAGCTTGGCGGTTTTGATGAAACGTTGATGGGCTGCGCAGACTGGGATCTCTGGCAACGTGTCATCCGGTCTGGCGCCCGCTCCAGGGGCGTTGAAGACTTCGTGGCCTTTTACCGACAAACAGAATCCTCGCTCAGTACCTTCTACGAGCAGGAGTTTCGAGATGGTCTCATCGTCATCGCCCGTGGGCACGGCCCCGATCCCCGAGTTCCCAGACCCCATCCCATGTATGCCGACGGCGTATCGCCTGCAGAGTTCCCCGCTGCGGCATATCGCTTTGCCAGTTGGCTGGCGGGTCTTGCAGTCGCACGCAAGCACTCAACTCAGGGCATCCTGAGGGGGATGCAAGCTCTTCCTGCCGAGCCCTTGTCAGCTTCTGATATCGCAGCGGCTTTGTTCGACGCCATTCCCATCGGATTAGGCGACTTCAGACCCAATTGGGAAGGCTGCTGGCCTACACTGAAACCTCACCTTCAAGAGTTCATACAGAGAATTGGCACGATTGCCCGCTGTGGGCCTTCTTTCGTGACCGAAGTGCTGGACCATACAGAACGTCTCGCCGCTACCGCTAATGCGTCCGACAGCATCGGCGTTGTTGGAAGTGTGGCCTCGCGGATTGTCCGAATTCCCGGGGCCATTCCGCAGATCGATCTTGGTCCAGATATCAGGTCTTTCATTGCCGTCGTTCGTTCCGATCGAGGCGATGTCGGACAGTTGGAAGTCCTCGTCGACCAGAGTTTCTCCAATGGCCGTGTTAGGGAGATGATCATCGATCGGTACTTGCGAGAAGTATTGTTTAATTACTTAAAAATATTTCCTTTTTCTATCATTTTTAGAACGGCTACTCATTTAGTCGTTCGGAAGGAACTTATCTCAGCTTTGGCTAGGCTTATACGAGAGCGCTCGGTGGGCCCTTTGCTCAAGAAGCAGATCTGCCAAGCTTTGGTGGCGCAGGCTTTCGTGCTTCCGATCGTCGAGACAGGCATGATCTCGCCCCGACTTGAAGGCCGGCTCACGAGCTGAACAATAACGCTGCGACCGCGCTGCCGAACATGGGCTTGTGCATCAATTTGCCCCGAGATGTCCAACAATGCTCTCGTTTGTCATCATGATCCGCGGCAGCACCAGAGGGAGGTCTGTGTTCGCCACAGTTCTGGGGTAGGCCGACACGGCGCAGACCAGCCCCGACTCTATTGCGCATTCGATGGTCAGGTCGGAATAGTCGCCATAGGGGTAGGCGAATGTGGGACATGGGCGGCACGACAGGTCCTCGCACGTCCGGCGACTTTGTTGGATCTCCTTCAGCTGGATGTGCCGATCCCACAATGGGAGAGAGACGTGGGTTTGTGTGTGACCTGAAATGTCCAAGCGCGACCTTCGCGAGAGCAATCGGGCTTCATCAATCGTCATAGGTCGGTGGCTGGTTCGAGGCGCCAAGTCACTGCCGACCTGGCGAGCGAGTGATTCGATTGCTTGGTATTGCACATCAAGTGAGACCGGCTTCAGAACTTCCCAAAGCTTGAGATAAGCGTGCTCGCGCGCAGTTCGAGGCGGCTCCTGCATGGCTCGCCACCCTCGGCCCAATTGGTAATCATCGGCGTGTTCACCCAGATCAACATGAGCCTCGCGACCGGCGACGACCATGGAGGCTGGTCCTGCTGCCCTAGGATCGAAGATAACCCGTTCGAGAGCATCGTTCCAGAACTCGTCGGTTTTGCCGAGCATGGACGTTGCCAGAAAGAACGTAGCTGGAAGACCGAGCGTTTCCAGGATAGGCGCCGCGATTAAGGCATTGCACGCGTAGCCGTCGTCGAAAGTAATGGCTGCAGCGTCAGGTGGAAGGCTTCCTTCAATGTGCCTCGATGCGAACTCTAGCAACGGCAGCACACGTCTCGTCTTTCCGAGGTCCAGGACCTGCTTCTCGAAATTGGTTGGCGAAACGGCGAGTTCCCAGGGATCCAAGTCCGTTGCCGCGATGCGATGGTACATCAGGATCACCGGCTTTAAGGCATGGCGACGCAAAACGCCCTGCAGCTTTGTCTTGAGCGTCCAAGCCATCCTATTAGCCCTTTGTGGCGCATATCCCGATGGTGACAGGAAAGTGATGGTCCCGCTCGTGCAGCATTTCTGGCTTGAGCTCTTCCGCGGCAATACCTTCGAGAAAGCATACCGCAGAGCAGACGTTCCCGTAGACAGCAATATGCGTCGAGTTCGCCCCAAAGACATCCGAGAACAATCGGCGAGCTGAAGCTTCCGTCAGCGACCAATACCACGTTTCATATTCCTGATGATGATCAATGGGCGTCAGGCCTGGCACCGTCACAAGTACGGTTCCGCCGCTCTTGAGGAGCCGGAACAGCGCAGAAACGGCCCCCTGCAGATCAAAGATGAGATGCAGGGTTTGGGTCAGTACGATCGCATCGAACTTATCGTTCCACTCTGCGCTCAGGTTCGTGAGGTCGCCGACGATCGTCGCTCGAGTGTTTTCAGGACGCAAGTCGACGATATCGCGCTGTGTCGTTTTCGGTCCTCCGAAGCGAGCCGTGTAATCGTCATCGACGACTTCAAGCGTTCTACCGTGGATACTTGACGCGTGTTCCGCCAGAAATCTCTCGATGTAGATCCGATCAATTGGTGTTCCGCGATCATACCCGAAATCTCGGCTGATCGGATCAGTCCGCCCGAAGTCGCCGAAGCGCACCTTTCCGACGCCAGGCGGCCCATATCTCATTAGCCGCCTCAATCGTCTCTTGACAATTTCTGGCAAGATGCGATGGGCAAACGTCCTGCATTTTGCGTAGCGAACTCCCCGGGCGCTCTCAGGCATCACATACCGTCGGGTCCTGCCAAGAGGTTTCACGCCTTGGCTTCGCGCTACTGGACTGCGGCTCTAAGCGGTGAGCGGCGTACCTTGGTCATCGACCTAGCTCCAAGATGTGCGAACTCGGCCGATCACGTTTCGACGTGATTTGAAACCGATGTTAGGAGTGTCAGTCGCGGGGCGCAAGACCGTCGTAACCTGGCGAGTGACCGCGCCTTAGGAAAATGGTACGCCCATAGGAAGGCCATGGAAATTCCCACTGTCATTTTGGCTATGCCATAGAGGCCGCCCTGGTCAATTTGCGATGCCGGGGATCAGGATGCAGGCGAGAGCGCGCGAAGCCTCTGTAAATGATACAACACCGATCGACACTCCATAGGGCCTGGGTAAGCTTGTCAGCAGCCCGTCGACAAGTCGCTTGCGCGGCAATTCCAATAGAAGGAGTTCATCTTGAGCGGTAAATTCAAAGTTAGCGTCGTTATTTGTACGTACAATAATTCGTCTGTTCTCGATCGAACTCTGGATCGTTTGGCGCGGCAATACTGCCGTGATCGATCTTGGGAAGTGCTCGTTGTTGACAACAATTGCACAGATGACACCCAGCTTGTTGTTGAGCGCCACAAGAACGCCAAGCGGATAGGACAGCTGAGTGTCGTGAGAGAACGCCAGCAGGGATTGACGCCTGCGCGCCAGCGCGGCGTCAGGGAAACGGCCGGTGAGTGGCTGGCCTTGGTCGACGATGACTGCCTGCTCGATGAAAGCTGGCTGGCGAACGCAATAGCTTTCGCTGATGCACATCCGCGGTGCGGAGCCTTCGGCGGGGTTGTCAGGCCCTACTGGGAGAACGGCGCCGAGCCGCTTCCCAAAGCCGTGGGCTGGACTTTGGCCTGCCAGGACCATGGGCTCGAAGCATGCCGGATTTGGGGGCTGGTCGGAGCCGGGATCGTCCTGCGCCGCGCCGCCCTCGATCAAACAGGCTGGATCGAAACGCCTTTTCTCGCTGACCGCATTGGGCGAAGGCTTGTTTCGGGGGGCGACACGGAGATCAGCCTTCGGATTTCAGCGTGCGGGTGGGATCTATGGTACACGCCCGATTGCGTAATTGATCACATTATCCCCGCCTTCCGGACCACGCCAAGTTACCTAAAACGGCTGGCGTTCGGCCTTGGCATCTCGCAGGTACTTGTGGACGCCTTGGTCTGCGAGAGAGGTTTTGCATCCTGCGTTGGGCAATACGTCCGCTCCGCGTTACGTCAGACGCTTCATGCCGCACACGCCGTGATACTCGATCGGATCAGCGGTCGCGATCGGCGGCCTTCATTCATCAATCTGTATTTCGCCCTAGGAATTTGGGCCGGCATCGGGCGACTAGCCTGCAATCGATCGCTGGTTGGCGCAATAAGTCGTTCTTCCCGTCAAGTTTCGACCTCGAACTTGTAGACGCAGGGGATTAGGCCTTCCGCGGGAAGAACCCTTCCATCAGGTCCGCCCGGCCTAAGGACCTCGACCCGGCAGGCGTGGTGGACGTGATCCAGGATGTCACCTGCAAGGTAGTCACCTGATCTTTGTCCCATCCAGAGTTCGAGGCCGTACGTTCCCGGCAGCAAATGCAACTGATCGATCGTGACAGTCACGCGGTTCTGGCCAGCGCGCAGCCGGCAGGCATTCCCCAGTAATGCTGTATCTGCATTGACGAGTTTCAGGCCCGAAAGGCTATTGATAACCACGGCAAGACTGTCCACGTCGATGTCGTCTTCAGCTTCAATGTCAAGCGTGCAACGGGCCGGCCCATCGGTGCAGATCTGACCCGACGAAGAAGGATTCCCACTATCGATGGAGATGCCGAGGAAGCGGGCTTTGCCATTGCCGGTCCGAGGTGCCGCGGTAACATCAATTCGATTGCTCGATCCCGCGAAGTCACCCGCCGAGGCGAGATAAGACGTCACGACCTCTCGCGTTTCGCCGAGGGCCTTCACTGATCCGGATTCGAGCCAAAGGCAGCGGGAACACAGCCGATTGACCGTATCCATGTTATGGCTCACCAGAAGCACCGTTCTCCCCCCCTTCGTAACGAGGCTTTCGATCTTGGACAGGGACTTGCGTTGGAAGCGCGAGTCCCCAACCGACAAGACCTCGTCGAGAATGAGAATATCCGGATCGAGGTGGACGGCCACCGCGAAGGCCAAGCGAACGAACATACCACTCGAATAGCGTTTTACAGGTACATCGAGAAAGCGCTCTATCTCAGCGAAGGCGACGATCTCCTCAAAGCGCCTGTCCAGTTCCGCCTTCGACATGCCGAGAATGGCGCCGCTCAGGTAGATATTGTCCCGTCCGGTAAGGTCCCCGTGAAAGCCGGCACCAACCTCGAGCAGGGCGCCCACGCGGCCGCGGATGCGGACTTCTCCCGCCGACGGATCTGTAATGCGCGAGAGAATCTTGAGGAGAGTTGACTTGCCTGCCCCGTTGAGGCCTATGAGGCCGACGACTTCGCCCGCCTCGATCGACAGCGACACGCCGCGAAGTGCCCAGTATTGCGTGCCCTGCGCCTCGGACGCTTCGCCCCGGCCAAGCCACGCTCCGACACTCTCACGCAGCGATGTCGGTCGAGGATGCAAATCGTACCGCTTGGACAGGTTCTTGATCTCGATCGCTGGATTCATGGGATCTGTCTCGGTCAGGCCAAATCGACCGCAGTGCGGGATGCTCTCTCGAAGGCGAGAAGCCCCACCAGAAACAGGCCTAAGCTGATCGCTACCGACACGGCCGACTGAATTGCCGATACAGCTGGGGTATTGAGTGCGAGCGACCTCATGTTCTCGACGATCACGGCAAGGGGGTTGAACCAGGGGAGCCAGCGAAGGTGAGCCGGGAGGCTAGACAACGGCACGAATACCAAGGAGGCGAACATGGCGATCAGGAGCACGTATTGCATGGCGTGGACGAGATCACGATAGCGTGCCGCAAGCGAGGCCACACAAAGGCCTGCCCCCAGCGTGAAAACGACGAGTTCGACGAATAGGACAGGAATGAGGATGATCCGCCAGGAGTGCGATGTCCACACCCCGCTGACGTGGTAAGTGATTAGAACAATTAAGAAAAGGCTAGTCTGAATGGCCAGTGCGACCAGGTTCGACAGACCCACGGCCAACGGAACTGAGCTGCGAGGAAAATAGACCTTCTGGAACAGGTCGGCGTTGTTGACGAATGTGGCCCCGACCGAGCCGAAGGTCTGGGAGAAATAAAACCAAGGCGCGAGGCTGCAGAGATTGAAGAGAAACGGCGGGACGCCTTCCGTCGCGACACCGGCACCGCCGTTTATAGCGACCGACAGGACGATTGCCATCACAATCGGCTGGATGGCGAACCAAAGGGGCCCTAGCATCGTCTGAGCGTATTTGGTGACGAGGTCGCGGCGTACGAGCAGCATGACAAGGTCCCGTGATTGCCACAATTCGCGCCAGTCGATCCACTCCCATCCTGCACGGACTCGAATGCGCGTTTCTCTCACGCTTAGGCCGCCTTACAGCGTGGCATCCGGTCACGCTCGGCGCGACAAGCCTGGTACGCCGACAGAACAGACTGTCCGATCAGCTCGATCACGTCCGCTGTTGCAGCCTGCCATCCGCCTTTAGGAACATAGATGTTACCGCTGCCCATATTCGGGAGTGAGCGGAAATCCTTGAACTCGTTATTCCAAAACAGAATCCCAATTCTTCCCATCAATGTCGGACCCGATGCCCGCACCATCCGAGGTTGGCAGCCTCCACTGGTCGTGCGTCCTAGCTTAGCCGAAAGCGACAATGGCCTTCTCAACCTCGTTGATAACCGACCGCTGGTGCGCCCTGGGCGGCGTTTCATCTGCGCGGCCATTGATTCCGCTCCAGCAAGAATCCGGCCGACTCCTGATCGGGGGCAGCGGAGCACAGTGAATTCATATATTTGTATCATACTCGCGAACTCTTGGAAATCTACGGTTTCGGCGCCGGCGAACGGGTTGCCTATCGTGAGGGGCAGGCCGCCAACATGGCCCCTGCGCGAGATCCAATTAGCCTAGTTTTTCTATCTTGACCAATATGAAAACAGGCAGAGCCCCTTTCCGACCAGTTTGCTGTCCCCACTCGTCATGCGCGTTTTCGCTCCCGCCCTGAACGAACAGAAGCGGTCTCGGCACGGCTGAATTTCCGGTTCTGTCGCGAACTGAATGGCAACCTGTTTCCGGCATGAGGACTCTCGATTTTCCGGGAGTTCTCGACGTTCAAGGGCCGCGGCCTCAGCGCATCTCCGCCTCCGACGACTTTCTCGTGGTTGGCGCCTATCCGCCGTCCGGCACCTATGACGAATGCACGACCCCCGCCGATCACGCCAAGGCGGTGGTGACGATCCCCAGGGTAGGTCGTCCGGGCAAGGACCCCGTCTATGGAAGCAAGGGCCCGCTGCTGGCGGCGTGGAAGAAAGACTGAGTTCGCCGAAGCCCAGGAGAGCAAAGCTCATTGGCGCAAGCCCTGCCTCCGCACGAATGCGCGGTGACGCAATAGTCGTCATGTCGGTGGAACGCTCTCGGCCGCCTCCATGCCAGACAGAGAGCTTCGGCCATGGTCCGGAGTGACCGGTTGCTTGCTTGACTGGCGAAGCCAATTGCTTCGCCGTTGGGCCGCCATGACCTCGCATACGGTCGAATGCCTGCGGCAGGGTAGTGGCGCTGCCATTCTTTTGCGGTCAATCTGAAGCGGAGGATGAGCGGAACGCGGCGCTTCCAAGTTGGTTGCTGCATTGCAGCATAAATTGCTGCACGTCCCGCCTATCGCCTAGGGAAAACCGAAACGCCCCATAGGGCTTCTTACAAGGGGACAGCGACAGGAGGAGGCTCTTATGATTCGTGGAGGCTGCTTGGCTTTTGGCGGTCCTGTTTTCTATCGGGTTTGTCGTGTTGGTTGCAGGCTTGGTGCGGGCTAGATGGAACCCGGCACTCGACCGCTTATTCCTAGGACATCCATGATTGCTGGACGTCAAAGGCGCCAAAATCGGGCAATTGCAGCGTCACAAGAGCAAGGAGGCCGGCACTGCCGCGCCTTTCGCCATCCCGCTGATCGGGCATCGGCTTCGCTGCAAAACCAGCGTTCACCATTGCCTGTCGAGATTACGGTTCGATCGTAATATTGCTGCCCCGTAGCTGCGCCCGACGTCTGCCCAGTTGGGGCAGCGAGCCTTTTTGGCGGGTCATCCTATGGACCGGGGGCGAGATGCCGATAAAACGCCATCGCATAGCGCGGTCGTCGTTCGCGCCCGCCTCGTCAATGCTCAGAGGCCGCGGACCGGCTCGATTGGCAAAAGGAAACGGGCGACGCTCGCCCGTTGTTGTCACGTAAGCGACGTCGAGGTCCAAAACACGTCGTCGTTCACGTGCTTGCACCTTGTCAGATCGCTGGCTAGTTCAGCGCCCTGAGGCGTCTTTTACTCCCTCGCATGGGTTAAAATGCGGAATACCGGCCAATGGGCAATCGCTTCGCGCAATTTGCTGAAAAGCTTGCCTTCTTTGTTGATGGCAGATCGAACTTGAACGGCAGCCCATCCGGCTTTCATCGCGCCGCCGACATGGCAATGGCAGACAACAGCGTGCAACTGCCAATCCGTAAGCTCGAAGAAGCGCTTCGCTTCGCCATACGTATCGTTCTTCAGCCCTTCAGCCCGCAAAGTTGGATCGGCGAAAGCGATGCTGAGCGCGGAGCCGAGGGACTGGGTTTTGTCGCGCACGTCCAAGGTCATGTATTCCGTCCCGGGGAAGGCGGCGAGGTACTGCTCGGGATTTCGCTCGAGCAGCATGGCCCAATGTTCCAAACGCTGGCGCCGCGTCATAGCCGGAAAGGATGCTTCGACCTCCGCGACCCCATGCAGTTCTGCAAGTGTCTGATGTTTCATGGCCGTCTCCTGTTGGCGAGGCGCTCCGTCTGCAACACAGGCCGAAACAGCCTCAATCGTCCCTATGCAGGCGAACCAGCATTCCGTCGGGAAGTTCCATTGGCGAGAAAATTTGACAGTGTGCCTGCTTCAATTTCCCGATGTCTCCGTGCCTTGCACCATCCCACGCAACGAGCTACTGCGATGCTTGGACCAGCCGCCGGAGCAACGGGTAATCCTTCAGGTCCTTGTAAGGGGTGAGATCTAACTCCCTTGGCACGCAGCGAAGCTGTTCCTCATCAATTGCTTTCTCATGCCCTTTAATGACGCTTTGGTAGTGCCGCCAAGTCAGGCCAGCCCCTCTGACCGCGTCTCTCTCGATGCGCGAAGCGATTTGATGGGCGTGCAGATAATGAAGCCGCAATTCGTCCAAGAGAGCTTTTTCAACAATTTCGTGGCACACCAAAAACGGCTCCAGCCGCACGTCCTTGGCTTTCCATCTGATGGTGCGCGGCAGATGTCGGTCGATGTAAATCGTAGCTGCATCCCTGCTGTACCCAGCGATGTAGGGAATATCGAATTCGTGGCTAACCTTAACTCGTCGATGAAGCGCAGAAACGACATCAGACAGAACGAGATCGCTGATATCTTCAGAGCAATGACGGACTTCGTCGGCTAATTTCAAGCCCGCTCCTACCCATAGACGGCCGAAGCGCCCGCCACAGGCGAGCGCTCCAGGTGTTTTTACTTGTTGACGATGATGCGCTGCTTGTCCCGGTTTTGTGCGTAAGTAGCCTTGTCGTAGGCAGTCTGCGCCTCCAACTGGTCCTTGGTGAAGTTCGTATAGAGGTAACGGTTGCCGTTTTTGTCGGTCATGAACTTGAGGTTCTCCATGCCGACCGCAACCTTCTTTTCGCCAATGCCCAGAAAGCCGCCTACATCAACGATTATCGAGTCGACCTTCTTATCACCGGTCAGGATAACGTCGCCGATCTCGCCGACCTTCGCATCATCTGCGCCATAGACGTTGGTTCCGATCAGATTTGCCGCGCTGATTTTGTCTGACGGCATTTGGGTCAAGGTCGACTTGTCGACCGAGGCCGTCGCAGTCCTGTCGGTTTTGGCAGTTGTCGCTTGGGTGTCCGCCGTGCCGTTGGCCGGCTGGGTCGTCGACGTTGCCGCGGTATCGTAAGCCTTCGTATCGAAATTGGGCTGAGCTTTAAGCTCATCCTTCGTCGTCTTCGCGACTAACCAGCGATCGCCCTTCTTGTTGACCCATTCAAGCTTATTGAAGTCGTAGGCGACATTTTTTTCGCCCACGCCAAGGAAACCGCCGACGCCAATGACCACGAGTTTGGCGTTCCCGTCCTTGTCCAGGACGATGTCATTAACATCACCGATCTTCGTCGCGTCATCAGCGCTGCTGTCATAGACCGCGGTTCCCATGATCTTGGAGACGAGTTTGCCATCAGTGACCGGAGCAACAACCTCTGTCTGGGTAGCGGGCTTGCTCGTGTTTGCGGCGTGTGCACCGGCGGTGCAGAGCGCCGTCGTAATGAGAGCGGCCGTCGCCACCGTAGCGAGTATCTTGCGGACCATTGTGAGATTCCTCCTGTTGTTGATAGACCGTCGGTTTCCGTCAACGTCATTTCAATCAACGTAAACAAAGGCCCTACGTTCCGGGGTCCATGGTCCTGCCGGCGTCGCCTGAGGGCGCATGCCGAACCTGTGCTACCTTGGGGACAGGGTCCGCGCGACTGTTTCCGAGGAGGGAGCGATGCCTAGGCCCGGTCGGCGGCATGCTTTCTGGACGGCTTTCGAGCGGCGCCGCCGAAACATGGCTCTCAAATTTGGATCCGAGGGCGACCCTGAATTGGCCCTGATGGTTAGTTAGCCAGCACTGTCTCCTGGCGGATAATATGCGCCTTTTTTGGCGTCTAGCTCATATCCGGAACGTCAGGACTGGCCTGCTGCCGGTTTCGTGGACACCGAGATAAGGTGTTTAACGGAACTGGAGAGTGGGAATGCAGGGAAGGAAATTCAGCCGCGAGTTCAAGCTTGAGGCGGTGAGATTGATAAAGGATCGGGGCGTTGCGGTGGCCCAAGCTGCCCGCGATTTCGATCTCCACGAGAATGTGCTGCGCAAATGAGTGCGCGAGCTGTCGACCGATCCACATCATGTCATGGGCAGATGAAGCCGGAGCAGCAGGAGATCGACCGGCTTCGCAAGGAAGTGGCGAAGCTGAAGGCGGAGCGTGACATCCTAAAAGAGGCCGCAGCCTACTTCGCGAGGGAAGTGACATGAGGTTCGCTTTCATCGCTAGGCACCGGAACATCTGGCCGGTGGCATGGCTGTGCAGTGCGCTGGATGTATCCCGGTCGGGCTTCTATGCCTGGCTCAACCGCAGCCCCAGCACTCGCTCCCGGCATAACGAGATCCTCGTTTCCCGGATTGACCGAAGCTTCAAAAGCAGCGATCGGACCTATGGTGCCCGCCTCATCTGGCACGACGTGCTGGCCAAGGTCTTTCCTGCGGTCTGCATCGTATCGAACGTCTGATGCAGGAGAACGGGCTGCGGGCCCGGCCTCGGCGCCGCGGACTGCCAAAGGATACCGGCGAGCGCTCGGCAGTGTCGGACAACCTCCTAGACCGCGCCTTCGAGGCATCGGAGCCGAACCAGAAATGGATCGCCGACTTCACCTACATCTGGACTGCGGAAGGTTGGCTCTACGTCGCCGCAGTGGTCGACCTGTTCTCGCGATGAAGGCCGAAATGACAGCACAACTCGTCACCGATGCGCTCATCATGGCGATCTGAATGGGGATCTGGAGGAGAGGCAAGCCCGACAGCCTGCTGCCTCATTCCGACCAGGGATCGCAATATACGAGCGAGCAGTTCCAGCGGCTGATGGCCGACCACGGCATCACCTGTTCGATGACCGGCAGCGACATGCCGGTGATCAAGCCGGGCGAGGTGCCACCGAAGACGTCGAAGTAAGCGGCCGGCGGGGACCGCCCCGGCCGGAACTCATCGCGCCCTGCCGGTTGGGTTTTGGGGGGCGGGTCACCACACCTCTGACCCGCGCGGCCTTTGGGCTCCCACGGCCCGATGCTTGCCGATCTCTACACACCGGGCGGGCCTTTTTCTCCACCGGAACCAACCGTCGCGCGCCGAATTGTCATTCGCGGGCCGCCCAGCCCGCTGCGTATTGGGCTTGGGTAGAAAATGGCAGAGCAGACGCGATCCGACAAAGCCGACATTGAACCGCGCAAAGGGATGCCCAGCCCGCGCCTCGGCGAGGCGGAATTCAAGCAGCGCTACAGGAAACTGTTCTACGATCCAGCCTTCGAGGGGGAGGCCGAATCCCTCGGTAGGTTGGCTGAGATCGCCTGGCAGGCCTATAGCGAGGAACGCAAGAGCCCCGTTACCCGTAAGGCCGGAGAGGGCTTCCATGATCCCGATTACGATCTGTCGGTCGAATGGATCGCCGCCCATGAGGCGGTCGAGGCAGCACAGCGGCGCCACGAAGACAAAGCCGCGCCCTCGCGCATCCTGATCATCAACGGCTCGTCGCGCAGCGAGCACACCTGCCCGGGCGAGATGTCGAAAAGCTTTCGGCTGGTCGAGCTGGCGCGCGATGCCATCGCGCAAAAGCCCCGCTTCTCGGTCGAGGTGCTTGACCTCTCGCGGCTGGCCTCCGAATACGGTCGCAAGATCTATCCCTGCAAGGCGTGCTTCTCGACGGCGGCGGCACTCTGCCACTGGCCGTGCTCCTGCTACCCGAACCATTCGCTCGGCCAGGTGCAGGACTGGATGAACGACATCTATCCGCTCTGGGTCGAGGCGCATGGCGTGATGATCGTGACGCCTGTCAACTGGTATCAAACCTCATCGCCGATCAAGCTGATGATGGACCGCCTCGTCTGCGCCGATGGCGGCAATCCCGACCCGACCCTGACGCAGGGCAAAGATGCTGCCCTTGCCAAGAAAGCTGAGCTTGCCGGTTGGGACTATCCGCGCCATCTCGCCGGCCGGCTTTTCTCGGTCGTCGTGCATGGCGACACGGAAGGCGCGGCAAACGTGCGGTACGCGCTTGCCGACTGGCTGCGTTCTATGAAGCTCGATCCGATCGGAGAGCTTGGCGAGCTCGACCGCTATATCGGTTACTGGAAGCCCTATGCGACCAGCCATGAAGAGCTCGACGCCGACAAGGCCGTCCAGGCCGAAGTGACGAACGCCGCTCTGGCGCTCGCCGAAGCGGTCGAGAAGCGCCGGGCAAGGGAGTTCCCTGCGATCGGCGCCGGTCTCGAGGATCCACGTCCGAAATAAGTGAGGAAAGATGCCGCGCTGGGTCGATGAAGTTGGACGATCCTGAAGGAAAGCGTCACCGGCTATATCAACGACAATGCGCTGAGCCATGGCGCGGCGATGGCCTTTTACGCCACCACCTCGCTGGCCCCGATCCTTCTGATCGTCGTGGCGATCGCCGGTATCGTCATCGGCAACGATGCCGCCCAGCTGGCGCTGTCGGCCGAGATATCCGGCGTCATGGGCCCGCAGAGCGCCGACCTTCTCAAGGCCACGATCGAAACCGCGTCGCACCGCTGGTCGGGCACTTTGGCCACCCTCATCGGGCTGGTGACGCTCTTCGTCACCGCGTCCGGCGTCTTCGGCGAGATGCAGCAGTCGCTCAATAAGATTTGGAAGGTGAAGCCCGACGGCGTGTCGCTGTCGCGGCTGGTGCGGGCGAGGGCGGCGAGTCTCGGTCTCGTGGCCGCGCTCGGGTTCCTGCTCCTGGTGTCGCTCGCGGCGAGCACGGCGATCGCCGCGCTCGGCGAGTTGATCAACCGCAGCCTGCCGTTCGGAGAATTCATCGTCAGCGCCATCAACACGGTCGTCTCCTTCGTGCTGATAGCGCTGCTCTTCGCCGCGATCTACAAAGTCCTGCCCGACCGCAGGCTCAAGTGGCGTGATGTCGCGATCGGAGCGGTGGTCACGGCGCTGCTGTTCACCATCGGCAAGTCGCTGATCCGCTGGTACATCGGCACCAGCGCCATCGCCACCTCCTATGGCGCGGCCGGCGCGCTGATGGTGGTGCTGGTCTGGGTCTATTATTCGGCGCAAATCTTCCTCTTCGGCGCCGAGATCACGCGCGCCTATTCGGTGCGCCGCGGCAGCCGGCGCGATCTTGCGCCGGTTGTGGCGGACGCAAACGAGCGGGCTGCGTCGCGCCACGCCAGGGCAGCGGCCAAACCCGAGGCGACAATTCCGGCTAACGCTGGCGGCACGGCGGCGCCTCGGCCAACGGCATTCGCCGGCGAGATCGGCGTATGGATTGTCATCTCCAGCCTGATCACGCTGCTGGTCACGCGGATATTGCGCCCAAAAAGCTGAAGTATCCATCGAGGTAGATCCCGCAAGAAATCAGCAGGCTTTCCCTCGATCTTCATCACTAAACCGTTGGAACGAAAGCCAGTTCTGCGAATTGGTATTTCGTCTCGAGAGCAACAGGAGATCACAACGTGAACAGCGCTAACGTATAGACGCGGACAAAACGGAGAGCACGTCAATCCCCCTCGCAACTGCGCCACAGCTCACCCGGGCTATTGTGACCTGAGACCCTTGTTCCCTCCATTTCAATGGAGGTCCGGCGCTTCGTTTCTGGCCTCATGCGGCCTGTTTTTCCAGCGCCATTTTTGTGGCGAATTCGATGGGCGTGATGTTGCCCAGGGCTGAGTGTGGTCTCTTGCGGTTGTAGTCCTCCTTCCATAGATCGATTGCTGCCCGCGCTTGCGTGAGGGTGGAGAACAGCGTTTCGTTCAAGCATTCGTCGCGAAATCGGCCGTTGAAACTCTCCACGAATCCGTTATCCGGCATGTTGTTCTCGGTGCCCATCGTTTGTTCGGTCGTCAGGTTTCGTTAAGCTTGGCGCATCCGGGCCACGGGGCACCGGGAGCACGCAAGTGCGGGCAGGCCGTCGTATGCAGATGAACTGCGAGTTCGAGCACGTTATCTGGCCGCCCCTACGACTCGCCCGGATGCGCTGCGAGCGCGGATCCGTATTTGTCGTGTTGCCCGCTGGCTCCCTGTTCGTGACCAACGATGGAGGGAACCGTGCGTATTATCGGCATGGACATACACCGCGTAGCCGCCGAGGTCGTGTCGTTGCTTGACGGCAAGATCGTCAAGCTCGGCCGCGTTCAAATGCTGCGCGATAAGCTCGAAGTGTTCGCCAAGAAGGAACTCACCCATGACGACCACGTGGTGATCGAGGCGACCGGCAATGCCGCGGCCGTTGCCGAGGTGCTATCGCCCTACGTGGATCGGGTCGTGATCGCCAATCCCAAGCAGGTGCACATGATCGCGCACGCAAAGGTGAAGACTGACACGATCGACGCCACAGTCCTTGCGAAGCTCTACGCCTCGGGCTTTCTGCCGGAGGTCTGGGTTCCGGATCCGGGGACCCTTGCCCTCCGAAGACAGGTCACCAGGCGGACACAGCTGGTTCGCCAGCGTTCGCGGCTGAAGAACCTGATCCAGTCAATCCTCCACGCCCACCTGATCCCACCGTGTCCGCATGGGAACCTGGTCGGAATCAGCGGGCGCAAATGGCTGACGAGGCAAATATTGCCTGCGGATGAGCGCGCCGCCATCGAGCGCCACCTCGGCTTGATTAACCAGATCAACGAGGCTTTGACGGTGGTTGAGGCGGATATCGCGGTGCATGCGCTCCAGGATCCGACAATCCGCCGCTTGATGACGTTGCCCGGCCTCGACGTCACGGTGGCTGCAAGCGTTGCCGCGGCAATCGGAGACATACGGCGCTTCAGCGATCCACAGAAGCTCGTCGCCTATCTTGGCCTCAATCCGAGCGTGCGGCAGTCTGGTGAGGGGCCAGCCTATCACGGGCGCATCACAAAGCAGGGCCGCGGCCATGCGCGGGGGATGCTGGTCGAGGCGGCATGGGCGGCTGTGCGATCGCCAGGACCTCTACGCGCCTTCTACAAGCGCATCGCCTCGCGCCGCGGAAAGCACATCGCGGCCGTCGCCACTGCGCGCAAGCTTGCAATGATCATCTGGCACATGCTGAGCAAGAATACCGACTACATCTGGGCCCGGCCGGCCTTGCTCGCCCGCAAGTTTAGATCGGTCGAGCTGCGTGCCGGCCTTCCGACCAGCCATGCCAGACGCGGCACCGCCTTCGACTACAACATCCCGGCCAAGCGCGCCGAAGAACGATCCCGAGTCGAGAAGGCGGAAGCTGCCTATGCAGCAGCAACTTCCCGATGGCGGACGCGACCGAACAGGCAAAACGCTGTGGAAAAAGCCGCCGAATGAGAAGAAGGGGCTATTCTACAACATCCGTCTGCATCGGCTTTCCGGGTGCGATGTAGTGCCATTCGACGCCGCTCTCCTGGCACCATTTGAGGATCGCCATCGACGTCCGCTCGGTGCCGTTGTCCGAGACGATCGTGCAGGACCTGCCGCGGTGGCGATGATGGCGTCCAGTTCCCGAGCGACGCGGGCGCCCGACAGCGACTTATCCGCGACCAGCGCCAGGCATTCCCGCGTGAAGTCGTCGACGACGGCCAGAACCCGGAACCGTCGTCCGTCCGTGAAGGCATCGCTAACGAAATCCAGGCTCCAGCGCTCGTTCATCCGGCCCGGCGCGATCATCGGCCTTCTCGTTCCCAAGGCCCGCTTGCGGCCGCCACGCTTGCGGACCTGGAGCTTCTCCTCCCGATAAAGCCGCCGCAGCTTGTTCTGGTTCATCACGATCCCTTGCCGTTCAAGCATGATGTGGATGCGCCGGTAGCCAAAGCGGCGGCGCTCGGCAGCCACCGTCTTCGTCGCGGCTCGAACGATGGCATCGTCCGGCCGGATGCTTGTGTAGCGAACGCTCGAGCGATCGACGAAAAGAGCCTTGCGCGCCCGACGCTGGCTCACCCCATGCCGCTCGCAGGCGTGGACCACAGCGCATCGCTTGGCATCGGGCGTCACCATTTTCTTGCGGCGACATCCTTCAGGATGGCATTGTCCAGCATCTGCTCGGCCAGCAGCTTCTTCAGCTTGGCGTTCTCCTCCTCCAAAGCCTTCAGCTTGCGGGCGTCGGAAACGTCCATGCCACCGAACTTGGCCTTGTATTTGTAGAAGGTTGCTTCCGAGATCCCGTGCTTGCGGCAGACATCGGCGGTCTTCATTCCCGCCTCCTGCTCCTTCAAAATCGCGATGACTTGTTCTTCCGTAAACCGTGAACGCTTCATTCGTCCGTCTCCTTGAGCGGGACGAACTCTACCAAAAACTGGAGGAGCTTCAGAGTCTCAGGTCAGCCGGTCAAAGTTAATAGCTTTTTATATTGCAAAGTATGCTTACCGCTCTCTGCAAGTTGCCCGCTCTTAGGAAAAGACGCTTGGGGCAATCGCTCGCTCCCGCAGCTGTGAGCAAAGTTCAGTCCACGACGGATCAGAAACGAAACTGCTCAGACCTCCACAGGCATCAGCGAAAGGCATATCGCCGAAGCGGTCTATGACCTCGCCGGTTTCGCCTATGCTGCCCTTTCGGATTGACTCGAATGGATCCTCATCGCATTCAATGACGCGATGCCCCCAAGCTCCTGGTACTTCATCGCTTGCGAGAGCGCGTCGAAGGTCCGGATCCATGTCCGCGGTCTCTAGAGCCCGACAAATGACGTAGCGCATCAGGGGATAGTAGACCGGCTGGTGACTGCCTCCGAGCGCGCGCACGCCGGGCAGGATCGACAGGACCAGAAACATAAGGAGCAGGTTCGGAATAAGGCTGCGGTTCGTCAGTCGCTCAATGATATCGGGAGCCGCGAAGCGAGCGACCTTCGTTCTGGTCGCCAGATTGATGAGTTCTCCACCCACCATGCGCAGCGGCAGGCGCTTTCCGTTTTCATAGTACCAAAAGAAATCGGTACCGCGGGCTAGCCAGCCACCCCAGGGGCCAGCCGTCAGCCTGTCGATCTCGTCAAGGATATTCAAAGCCAGCTTTGGGCTTTCCAGCAACCTCGTACGCAGCCAGGAACCCTCGTCTGACAGGTGGTCCGCCACCAGGTCGGCAACGTCCTCATCGTCGATTTGCAGGAAGGCAAAGCTCTCTCCGAAAAGTTTTGGCCAGAGGATGCGATTGGCTGCCTTGATGGCATGCGCAGGCCGCTCGAACTGCGTCTTCGGCAGAAGACTGCGAAGCAGGGCGAGGGCATCTCCCTCGGCATTTGGCTCCGCTGGCACCAGCTCGAACCGGTATGATCCAGGCCCGGTCAGAAGGCCGTATCCGATCATCCGGCTTCGGCTGAGACCGAAGACGTTGACCGGCTTCCCGTCAAGCGTGATCCAGCCTGGCCCCTTGCGGGGCTTTTCAACGAGACTCACCGTTGAAACGGCATAGGAAACGTAGCTCGAGCAGCCATGCGCCGAGAGGCCAAGCAGGCTGAAGATGTGGGTGTAGTAGGCCTCTGGCTCCATGAGGAGAAACAAATGCGGGCCGGTCTGCAACACGCGGCGTTGCTCTAGATCTTTGCATATTTGGGAGACGGCGTTGATCGGCAATCCGTTTCGCGTTCCCGCATTCCTGATCGTGTCGAGCAGCTTGGCAAGCGCGCGGCTGCGAATTTCGGGTTCCGGTTTCTGGGTAGGCGCTTCGAACAAGCGGGACGCATAATCGCGAAGCCGGCGGCAATGATAGGAGCGCGTCCAAGGATAGAGCGTCGCCAGAGAGTCCAGCACCGCCTGCTTGGCGTCTGTGTCGGTCGCTAGCTCATCCACCTCACGGTTCATCCTTTCGCTGCGCGATGCCGATGCTCAATGCAGGAATGCTGATCAGGAGCACCACCCCGAATCCGAAGAAGATCGTCGAAGGAAATACACTCTCGCCCATAGCGCCAGCGATGCTGAATATGACCAGTCCCAGCGCGACAGCGAGACTGTGCATGACGCCCTTGGCCCTGCCCAATACATTGTCAGGCATACGCGACTGCAGTGTGACCTCGATGCTCACCCGGCCCAGATTGTAGAGAAACCCAAGCGTGGCGAAGACGATCAATGTCCAGGGCGCGCGCACAGTGATCAATGACATCAACGCGAGCGCCGTTGAGGCCAAAAGCATGAGGTGCAGTATAGGACCACTTGTCGCTCGTGTCAGCCTGACGAGAACAGCCGCCCCAATAACCGAACCAGCCGACCACGCGGCCTCAAGGTAGCCGAAATCGGCGGCGGTGCCTTGCTGCTCTTCGAAGACGAAGCTTGATCCCATCACCGTGACCAGCACCGCGCCTCCATAGAGAAGGGCATAGGCGGCAAACAGATCGAGGAGATGCGTGTCGATGTTCGGTGCCAGGCCTTTGGCCCTTCTGACACCTTGCGGGAGGCGGCCTGGCCGCATCCAGGACAGTGAGACGGCTGAAACGAGGAACAACAGGGCGAGCACCATGAACGTCAGGGCAGGGGAGCGCCCACCCAGTAGTGATCCGGCTAGCAACGCTGCGCCGAGGCTGCCTAACTGCGTGATGAAGAAGATGATGGAATTCGTTGCCGCAAGTTCGGCGCCTCCCGTCACGAGCGGGATCATCGCTTGCGAAGCGGTCAGAGCGACACGATCGCAAATCGAAAAGAGCGCCGCTGACAGGCAGAGCGTTAAAAAGGCGTCCCGGTAGAGAAGCGTGCAAGCCGTGGCGAGCAAGATGGCAAAGCGACCGAGGTCGGCCGCGATGTTCAATCGCTGTCGGTCAAACCGGTCCGCTGCCAGGCCGGCTAGAGGGCTTGCAACGAATTCGACGACACTGACGGTCGCTAGCAGTATCGCCACGCCGCCGCTTCCGCAGCCTGCTGCGACAACAGTCCAGGCGGATGCGATGTAATATCCGTTTCGTCCGACTGCCGCCAATAGCGTGCTGGCCATGAATCCAAGCCATAGACGGGACTGGATGCTTGATCTCAGGTCAGCGTGAATTTGAATTGCATTTGACAAGGGCTGCGCATCCAATCGGCGCTTGTCATACCCACTGCCCAGATTGCCGCTTAACAATCACGCTTGTTTTTTCAGTTCGTTGCTGAAATCAGCGGAAGTTTTGAATCAAATCCTAGATCGGCGGCGGTATTCCCTCGGACTAACACCGAATGCCCGCTTAAAGGCGATCGTGAAATGGCTTGAGCTGCCGAACCCGCATTCCAGCGCGATCTCCGTCGCCGACAAGTTGGTCGATCGCAGCATGTCGGCGGACTGGTCCAGTCGACGCCGCGCGATATACGCGTGTGGCGTCATCCCGGTAGATTGCTTGAAAGCCCTGCTGAAATGGAAACGGCTGACACCGACCTCCTTTGCCAGATCGGCGAGGGTGGGTGTCTCGTCCGACGAGGCTTCGATCATTGCGATCGCCCGTTTGAGATCGAAGGCTGACAGCCCGCCTTTCGCCGGCTCGTAATAGTGGCCGTTGCGCCTGACCATCTGAACGAGCAAGTGCATCGCCTGGCTCTCGACCATCGTCACGCTGATCGGATCGGGCTGCCTGAGCTCGATGGCGATCCGCTGCAAAGCCATCTCCACCGTGCTGTCCCGAAATCCGATCGAAGCCGGCAGGTCGCCCGAGCGACGGCGCACCATCCCGCCGAACGCTTCGTCGGCGAACCCTTTTTCAATTGAGACGAGCAGGTAGGCGGCCGTCGGTTCTCCCTCGTCCCACCCCGTCCAATCACTGCCGGCAGGCATATGGATTACCGAGCCAGCCCGCCGTGGCGAAAACGAGATCCGACGCCCGTCGACGAAATCCTCTCCGCGGCTTGCCGCCCCTTTCAGGTTCATCAGGAATATGTGGCCCGGGAACGAAATTGCTGTTTCCTGGCGCTCCAGACCAGTTCTCCTGATCAAGTCTGCTCGTATGTTGCCCCAACTCTCATGTTGGTGTGTAAGCGTCTGGTGCTGTGAACGGCGGATCTTGTTCGGATCGAGGCAAGGGGTGTCCACGGATGGCAGCAGCCTTCATACTAAAAGTAGCCCGCCCTCCCGTGTTGTGCCTAACCAGAGGTTGCTGGACAAATCACAACTAACTCAGGATTGGTAGAAGATGTGACTTTAGTAAAAAAATGGCAATCTCAGGAAAGCCGATCGTATTCAGCAGGCCTACCAGTGCCCCGGCCAAGACTCGAATCAATCTGAAACATTAGATCCCTCTTAATTGAGTGGAGTTTTCCCATCGAGCTCTTGGCATCTCACCAAAGCAACGGTGCGGGAGGCATAGTGCGATGCGAGGGCTCAACGATTTTCTGGCCGAGTGCGACCAAGGACCAAGGATCAACCAACTAGCAGGGTTTTTTGCGGCAACCGCAGCGGGCAAAAGCGGGATGCCACTTCGCAAGCCTCAGGCCGACCCCCGCCTTCTGCCCAGCGATGAACTCCTGCGCGATCTCGTTCGCCTGCACGCCGCGAGGCAAGGTTTCTTCGACCGGCACTATCACGGCAGCATTCCCTACAGATTGGAAGAAGAGTGCAGGATGGCCTACGCAGTGCTGAACTATGCTCGGCGCCGTGGATCCGCGCTGTCGCTGTACAGCCTTGGAACAGCCGAAGGCACGATGGCCAGAACCCTGTCAGAATTTTCGGATGGGCAGATTCTTTCGCTGTCCTGCAGCCCGAACCCCGAGAACTACAAATCCTTCATGGCGTATGGCGAACCGGCCCACGCCGAATTCTTCATCGGCCCGTTCCACTGGTTGACCAAGGATGCGCTCGGATCTGATCGGCGGCTGAAGAAATTCACGCGAGGCTTTGACGTCATCCTGGAGGACACAACCTTCCAGATGTACTCGCCCAACAGACCCAAGCAGATCGAGTTCGTGACCCAGCACCTCAAGGAGGGTGGCATCTTCGTCTTCGTCGAAAAATTCAGGGCGGCCGATGAAAGCGACTACCAGCGTCGAGAATCCCAGAAGGATTATGGCTTCAAGGCGAGGTACTTTCCCCCGGACGAAATCGCAAGAAAGAAGGCGGACGTCCTCGGGACCATGTTCAACAATGAGGTGACGCTGGCAGAAATGGCGCGCTCCGTAGGTGCGCATTTCAAGTACTGCACGATGACGTGGAACAGCGGCAATTTCTGCAGCCTTGCGGCGAGCAACAGCAAGGAGAATCTCGACCTCTACGCTTCACAGATGTCAGCGCCCGCCATTCCGCATGAATATGTCTACGAGACCAGCGTATCTGACGCAGCGACGATCGCCATGGCGGACAATCCGATGTGACGCAGCCATGGGGTGGCAGTTGCGCGAGGCTCCAGGCGGGCAGGCGAGACTGTTGATCCGCCTGAGTGCCGCCTGTCCGCAATACGGAACCGATCGCATGGCGGTGAGACAGGCGCCTCCTGTAGCGATGGTCACGAAGCTCGAGGGACATGACGCGGAACGGGAACGCCATCCAGTTGCTAACCTACGCTTTTGCGGCCGTGGATCACGGCAGCATGCGTCAGGCCGCAAGAGCGCTGAGGGTTCAGGAATCC
This sequence comes from Mesorhizobium sp. B2-1-8, assembly GCF_006442545.2. NCBI lineage: Bacteria > Pseudomonadati > Pseudomonadota > Alphaproteobacteria > Hyphomicrobiales > Phyllobacteriaceae > Mesorhizobium > Mesorhizobium sp. B2-1-8. The sequence goes on along the minus strand of NZ_CP083952.1, from coordinate 5,110,982 downwards.
TCGGTCAGCCGCAACGTCGTCAAACTCGAACAGCAGCTCGATATCCAGCTGTTCGAGCGCGATGTGCGCGGCGTTCGCTTGACGAAGACAGGCCGCGCCTGGATCGAAATCGTGCGGGCTCACTACGACGGCCTCCTCGATGCTTTTGCCGAGCGTGTGCGCGATAACAAGGATGCCAAGACACTCAGGATTGGGCTGTGCTGGGCGACAGGAGGAGAATTCCTCAAACGCCTCATCGAGCATTTCGGCAAGCTGTACCCGGACGTAAGTCTGACCATTGAGGATGTCCCATCGGGCCAGTGCCTTTCTGCAATACGCCGCAGACGCTTCGACCTTGTGTTCACACATCACATTGGCACCGCCAAATTCTGCAGCAGCGAAGTGTTCTGGCAAGAGCGCCTCTTCGTGCTCCTGCCGTCCTGTCATTCTCTTGTCGAGAGGCCGGTGCTCAGATGGTCCGACCTCGCGGACATGCCTCTGCTCGTCCCGGTTGGGCTGGAAGGGCCGCCGTCGGACCTGCTCGAACGCATTGCGGCCGGTGGCGGGCCGGCCGTTCATACGTGTCGCGCGAACCGAGCGACCGTCATTTTCCAGGTGCAGCTCGGGCAAGGCATCACTTTGGCAGGGGCGAGCTATGCCAGGAAAATTGCCATCGATTCCGCCCGGTGGAAGCCTCTGGGTGGGAAGAACAGCGTTAGTTCAATCAGCGGCATCTGGCTTGAATCGAATCCAAAGCGCGCGGTCCTGCGTTTTGTCGGGCTTGCCAAGAACATGGGGGTCGCCAGTCAAAGGCCGAGAGCACCAACAAACGGTACGCCAGGAGCTATGCCCGACGGAATGAGCCGCACGGAGCGCCGCCCCTCAAGACCCATCCTGCGAGACTAAGTCAGTTTCGCATTCGGACGCCGGATCGCCGCTCTCCTGAATGGACAGTTGAAGATGTCATCAGGAAAGGCGACGGGGACGGATCGGCGGCTGATGCCGTCCCTCGAAGACGGTCTTTTGCACCAACGCTCTCTTGAGATTATCGTGCTCGAAGGCGCTCGCCATGCGCTTGACCTCTGCCGATAGGCAGCGTCGCAAGCGTCCTACATTCGAAGAGGGAGTATCCATGCCACGCACGCGATTTGCTCTTCGCCCGTCCGACCAGGCGCGTCTGACCGCCAAAATCCAAATCGACCTCGAAGCCAGGAGCAATTGCCTAGCGGCGCCTGCCTCTTAACGGCTGCGCTACTTCTCCTTCCTCTGCTTGCCACGGCCGCGCCGCTGAGTCCCTTTGTCATCGACGGCAACACCATCGAAATTCCCGGGCAGCGAATTCGGTTGAACGGCATTGACGCGCCCGAACGCGCGCAGCTCTGCATTGACGCCGTCGGCAAGAAATATCCTTGCGGGCAAACGGTATCTCCCGCGCTGGCGGATTTTCTCGAGGCGCATTGCCCGACATCCTGCATCGAGGTCGCTCGCGATCAGTTCAGGCGCATGGTGGCAGTCTGCGCCGCCGGCGGGAATGGATGGGCGTCAGGGTCATGCGCTCGACTAACGCCGGTACAGCACTGGCTTCTATGCTCAAGCCCAGCGTGAGCTATGGCAGCGCGGTGCGGCATCTGGACTGTTTCGTTCACCGCGCCGTGGGAATGGCGGAAAAAGATCGAACGTTACGACGCCCTTTTTGCGAACGCCCAAACCATCAGCGGGTATTCCTCGTCGTTGCTCAAATCCCGCCACATTCCGTAGGCTCGCACCGGGCCGCCAATATGGGCCTTGGCGCAAGTCTTGTTGCCCCACCCAAATGCCTGCACGTCGTCCTCGGCGAAGCCGCCTTCGATCATCAGCTGTTTCAGCCCTGCGGGTGTCCAGCGGTTGTAGTCGTGCGGCCGCGCATGCACGCGAAACAAGAAAGGTGTTGCCACCATCGCCCAGCCGCCGGGCTTGGTCATTGCGTGGATATTGGCGGCCGCCGCTTGCGGGCGCTGCACATGCTCCAGCACCTGGTCAGCGATGACGATGGAATATTGCTCGTCGGTGCGGTCCTTGCAGATGTCGAACTCGGGAAAATCTACCGACCGGTAATCCGGGCACAGCGCCCGCCAGTAGCGGTTCCAGCCCGGCGAAATCTCGATCACGTCGCGCGACTTGCGGTTGGCGGCTTCGAGGAAAACCGTGAAGGCTTCGATCTGGCGGATGCGCAGCCAGTTGCGGCTGTCGTAGCGAAGCAGCCGCTTCACTGCATGCTTGCCGCGGTTTTTCAGGGCACCGGCAAGGCTTGTCATTCTCGACCTCCTCCGCCCGCCGCAAAACCGTCATATCCCGCAAAGCGTACAAAAGAATGACGGTGTGAGGGAGCCGGCGTTAACGCGCCGGCTCACACCGTCAGAAGCTCGTCAATAATTGCCGTTGTAGTAACGGTCGTCACAAGGCGCCGTGTAGATCCGGCCGTAGCGGTCCTGATAGCGGCAGAGCTGGTCCTCGCGGCGCTGCGGAGTTGTAGCCGAGCCGACGACGGCACCCAGCAGCGCGCCGCTGGCCGCGCCGATGACCGTGCTCTTGGTGTTACCGCCGATAGCCTGGCCGACGAGCGCGCCGCCGGCGCCGCCCAATAGCGCACCGGTGGTGGCGCGCTGCTGGCCTTCAGTCTGCGACTGGCAACCCGCAAGTGCTGCGGTGATCAGCACCGCCAGAATAGCCTTCTTGATGATCATCACTGGAACTCCTCTGAAGCCCCGCGGACTGACGGACAGGGGCGAACGAAGCCGATGCGGTTGCATTGCGGCGGAACGGCGGCGCGGCTTCTCACGAAGTGAGTCAGGGTTTCCCATGAGTTGAAAGCCATGGTTTCCAAAGTGCAAAAGTAGTCGGGCGGACGCTTCGATTTAATCTTGACTGGAATTGCCATGCGCTGCCCGCTAGAATTGACATTCGTCCCGATGGTGCAAGGCGATGGACAAGGTTGCTGCGGCCCGCGAACCTCCTACGGAGAGGCGAAGGGTTCGCGCGGCTCAATATGTACGAATGTCCACCGAGCACCAGACTTATTCCCTCGAGAATCAGAAGGATGCAATCCGCAGCTATGCAGAGGTCATGGGGTACGACATCGTCGCCACCTATGAAGACCCCGGCCGTAGCGGGTTGCACATAGAAGGCCGGCCCGGGCTCAAAAAGCTGCTGTTCGACATTGAACACGGCCTCGCCGATTACGAGACTGTCGTCGTCTATGACGTGAGCAGATGGGGCCGGTTCCAAAGCGTCGATGAAAGCGCTTCCTACGAATATCGATGTCAGATGGCGGGTGTTCGGATTGAGTTTTGCGCCGAGCAATTCGCGAACGATGGCACCGTCGGATCCGATGTACTCAAGGCCATAAAGCGCAGCATGGCTGCAGAGTACAGCCGGATGTTGTCACAGAGGGTCTTCTTGGGCCAGGTGAGGATGGCCCGCATGGGCTTCCACGTAGGCGGCATCCAGGGGCTTGGACTAAGGCGTCTGATGGTTGACCAGTTCGGACGGCCCAAACTCATCCTCGCCCGCTATGAATACAAGAACTTCCAGACAGACCGGGTGATCATCGTGCCGGGGCCACCGGAAGAGATAGCTACTGTTCGATTGATCTTTCGCCTGTTTGTCCGGTCACGCAAAAACGAACCTCAAATCGCAAAATATCTGAATGACCGGGGGATCCTGAACGACTTCGGTCGGCCTTGGAAAGCCGATGGCGTGCGCCGTGTCCTGACCAATGAGAAATATATCGGCAACAACGTCTGGAATAGACGCTGCACCAAACTAAAAACCAAGGTTGTATACAATCCCCCGGACCAATGGGTCAGAGCGGACAACGCCTTTGAGCCTATCATCAGTCGCCAATTATTCGACAAAGCACAGCAAATATTGAAATCGCTTTATCTTCACATGAGCGATGACGAGATGCTGGCAGTCCTACGAAGACTCTACAAACGTCATGGGAAACTGTCGTCCGACATCATCAACGCAGCGCCCGAATGCCCTTCGGCCTATCGCTATAGCGCGCATTTCGGAGGTCTGCTCGGCGCATACAAGCTGATCGGTTGCCTGCCGCCCAGAAAGTCTCATTTCATCGAAATTGACAGGCGCCTCAAGGCTATCCGCGATCATGCATTAGAAGACCTGCTGGTCGCGATTGAACAGGCAGCCGGCCACGCTGCCCAGGACCCTGAAACGGAGATCATCCGCATCAATGGCGAGTTGACCGTAGCGCTCGCGATCGCCAGGTGTCGCGTTTCGCATTCTGCCTATCCCCGCTGGTCTTCGCGGGCCGTGCGAGAGGCCAGGGCGGGTATTTTCGTCTTGATCCGCATGCAGCCGGGCAATCTGATCATTCGCGACTACCTGATCGCTCCGACGCATGAAATTTCCGGGTTCAAAGGAGATTTCCATGTCAACAATGGAATGAAGCTGGATGCGTTTCTTTTCCGATCGCTAGATCCGCTCGTTGCGCTGGCTGAGCGAACATTCGTCGGGAGTCCCGCATGAGGGAGCGCCGCACAGTTTTAGGCTTGGAAGCCGCCGACCTTCTTTTGCAGAATAACCGCACAAGACATGCGGCGCTTTTGGAAAAGATGCAAGAGCCCAACAGATGGTTCACCGGTCCCTGGCTGTGCAGAACCTATCAGGCGGAATGCCAAAGAACGCGGGACATGATCGCCGAAGCTATTATCTCTCGGCATCTGCTGCAGACGATCGCCGAGGTGTTTCGATATCCGATCAAGCAGGAATCGTTCCGTCGCCTGCTATCGGCCGAAAGCCTGGCCTTCGTGCCGAAGGCCCTGGCTGAAGGACCTACTTTGAACCTGCTTGCGGAGAGTTCAGCGCCAAGCCCGTTGGTCAATGGAGTTTCTCCCGAGGCTCTCAAGCTTTTGCAGGATTGGAATGTGCCGCCACAGGTCTTCGCTTCCTTGCGCAAGATGGTTCCGGAAAGGCAGCTCAAAGCGGCAAGGCTCATGATCGCCCTGAAGAGAGTGAGCTTCCACTATGCGCAACTCCTCTCAACGCTTACTCCGGCGTCGCAGTTGGTGGATCCCTCCAGGCCGAGAAAGAAGTTTGTCGGGGTGACAGCCGACCAGCTGGCCGCCATGGAAGCTGAGTTTGATTTGCTGAACGAAGAATTTCTGTACTGCGCCAGCCTTCGTGGCACCTGGGCGCTGGAGTTGATGGTGGCAAGGCTCTATCTCGACCGGCTGATGGAAAACGCGCGGGTGGTTAGACACCTTGCGCGGGATTTTCCGGAGCAGCTCGCAAGGTTCCAAATGATACTGGACATTCCAGCGGGTCAGGAAGCTTTGACGAGCCAACCGGTAAAAACCGGGCTAAAGCGCACGCATTTTGTCTTCTGAGTTGGCGCCTTCGGGCAAGACGCTGCCCGCTCGCACCAAATGACGCGCTGCTCCCAGCAGCTACACTACCTGGCTGATCCAGGCGCCCACGACAGCGTCGCTGCGATGCAAGCCGGGCCGTAAGGGATCGGTCATCACCCTCAGTTTCGTGGCATGCTGTGGACCTCGAGCCGGACCGGCCCGCCCCGATCGCAGTTCGTGCAGAAAAGCGCCCGTTCGACCGAGCTGAACAGGGCTTCCCTGGCGTAACGCCGGATCAGCCCTTCCGGCTTTACCATGGCGTGATGCGAGCATTTCGTGCACCAGGTGACCTGCCATGAACATTCATCCAGCGGCGATTAGAACCTTGGCCGTTTCTGTTACGCCGTTTGGCGCGGGTTGAGCAACCGGCGGAGGCGCGGAGCCTTCGATCAGCACAGCGTCGGAGCCGGTTGCGGCGACGACCTCGGCGTATCCCGCCGGGGTCTGGTAGCCGAGCGAGGAATGAGGCCTCGCGGTGTTGAAGTCCTCCCGCCATTCGGCGATGGCGCTGCGAGCGTGGTCGAGGCCGAAGAACAGGCTCTCGTTCAACAGCTCGTCGCGCAGGCGGCCGTTGAAGGATTCGACGAATCCGTTATCCGGCATGTTGTTCTCGGTGCCCATCGTTTGTTCGGTCGTCAGGTTTCGTTAAGCTTGGCGCATCCGGGCCACGGGGCACCGGGAGCACGCAAGTGCGGGCAGGCCGTCGTATGCAGATGAACTGCGAGTTCGAGCACGTTATCTGGCCGCCCCTACGACTCGCCCGGATGCGCTGCGAGCGCGGATCCGTATTTGTCGTGTTGCCCGCTGGCTCCCTGTTCGTGACCAACGATGGAGGGAACCGTGCGTATTATCGGCATGGACATACACCGCGTAGCCGCCGAGGTCGTGTCGTTGCTTGACGGCAAGATCGTCAAGCTCGGCCGCGTTCAAATGCTGCGCGATAAGCTCGAAGTGTTCGCCAAGAAGGAACTCACCCATGACGACCACGTGGTGATCGAGGCGACCGGCAATGCCGCGGCCGTTGCCGAGGTGCTATCGCCCTACGTGGATCGGGTCGTGATCGCCAATCCCAAGCAGGTGCACATGATCGCGCACGCAAAGGTGAAGACTGACACGATCGACGCCACAGTCCTTGCGAAGCTCTACGCCTCGGGCTTTCTGCCGGAGGTCTGGGTTCCGGATCCGGGGACCCTTGCCCTCCGAAGACAGGTCACCAGGCGGACACAGCTGGTTCGCCAGCGTTCGCGGCTGAAGAACCTGATCCAGTCAATCCTCCACGCCCACCTGATCCCGCCGTGTCCGCATGGGAACCTGGTCGGAATCAGCGGGCGCAAATGGCTGACGAGGCAAATATTGCCTGCGGATGAGCGCGCCGCCATCGAGCGCCACCTCGGCTTGATTAACCAGATCAACGAGGCTTTGACGGTGGTTGAGGCGGATATCGCGGTGCATGCGCTCCAGGATCCGACAATCCGCCGCTTGATGACGTTGCCCGGCCTCGACGTCACGGTGGCTGCAAGCGTTGCCGCGGCAATCGGAGACATACGGCGCTTCAGCGATCCACAGAAGCTCGTCGCCTATCTTGGCCTCAATCCGAGCGTGCGGCAGTCTGGTGAGGGGCCAGCCTATCACGGGCGCATCACAAAGCAGGGCCGCGGCCATGCGCGGGGGATGCTGGTCGAGGCGGCATGGGCGGCTGTGCGATCGCCAGGACCTCTACGCGCCTTCTACAAGCGCATCGCCTCGCGCCGCGGAAAGCACATCGCGGCCGTCGCCACTGCGCGCAAGCTTGCAATGATCATCTGGCACATGCTGAGCAAGAATACCGACTACATCTGGGCCCGGCCGGCCTTGCTCGCCCGCAAGTTTAGATCGGTCGAGCTGCGTGCCGGCCTTCCGACCAGCCATGCCAGACGCGGCACCGCCTTCGACTACAACATCCCGGCCAAGCGCGCCGAAGAACGATCCCGAGTCGAGAAGGCGGAAGCTGCCTATGCAGCAGCAACTTCCCGATGGCGGACGCGACCGAACAGGCAAAACGCTGTGGAAAAAGCCGCCGAATGAGAAGAAGGGGCTATTCTACAACATCCGTCTGCATCGGCTTGCCCGGCGCGATGTAGTGCCATTCGATCCCGTAATCCTTCGACCAGGCGAGGATGGCGTTCGAGGTGAACTCGGTGCCGTGGTCGGAGACGATCTTGCCCGGCTTGCCGCGCTGGGCGATCAGTTCCGTCAGTTCACGGGCAACCCGACGGCCGGAGATTGAGGTGTACGGGATCGCGGCCAGACATTCGCGTGTCACGTCGTCGACGATGTTCAGCACACGGAACCTCCGGCCGCAGGCGAATTGGTCATGCACGAAATCCAGCGACCAGCGCGCGTTCGGCTTTGCATTGACCGGCGGCGGGCGGCCGATGTGCCGCCCTTTAGATATGTTCCCGACCGAGGAAACTACACAGATTGCACATTTCCGCTCACGAATAATGTGAGTCGGGGATCAGGGTTGGGGAAATGGCTGTAACTGAGATCATTACCAGACAATTAGACGCAGACGATGACACATCATGGATCGCTAGTATAGCGTGCGGCAATCAGCGGTGTAGTCCAGAGTTTCGCGGTACAGAGGCGCAAGCCATTACATACGCCGCGCTGTGTCTTGCGATCAGCGGCGGGGCAAGCAACCTGCCGCCACGGGAAATGGTGGCAGGTTCAGAATGGTTGCCGCTTGGAACCCTGATCACGACGGCCCATTGGCGTTAGGGTAGACGGCCGCTGCATCTGGCGCGCCGGCCACCTATTCCACTTCCCTGAAGTCTTGCAATGAGGCGTGCCGCAAATCCTCCTCGCCGCGCAAGTGTTTCACGCGGCCGATGATCCCAGCCGCTGCATGTCCTTGGGCCCGGTCGCAGGGTGCTTGGCCCGATGGAGCCGACGGGGCAGAGACTTGCGATTTCACGCAACCAAGTCAGTTTGCCGGCATTAATATGTGGAACGCGCCGGAGGAGGCCTATGCTACACTATAGCGTGCCCCGGGAACTTGAGATCGGTGACGAGGTCGCGCTGACGGGTACGGTCACCGCGATGCTGCCTAGCGGACGGGCCAAAGTAAGCATTCCGTCCTATGACTCGCCCTATTCGGTTGACCCACCGCCTAAAACCCGCGCTGGAGATAAAGTCGTTCTTGTTGGGGACGTCATCCGCATTGATCGCCAAGCCGACAAGTTGACGGTGCGGATTGACTGCGGCGGCGTGGTCACCGTCGGACGCTCGGCGATTACCAGGCTGAGAAAGCACCGGCGGTCTTCATCGCGCTGACGCAGAGTGCGCCACGATGTCTGCCGCGCAACTCGCGGTGGTTAGCAGTCGAGAGCGCTAGCTTTGCTATGTGGGTTCACCAGAGCGAAGCCGAGGCGCCTTCCTATGAGCGGCGGCCACGCCGGATCTCGGCGGAACCGGTGAACGCGATCGGCAATGCCGTGAAGGGGATATCGGCAACAGAGACGGGAGGAAGTTGACAGCATTTTCGCGGCATGGGCGAAGCCGTCGCCAACCTCGCCCGAGTCTCGTGACACTTCGACGGAACGGGTGACGACTTCGCGTGTTCTTTACTCGCGGCAGCAAAGGAGCAAGGTCATGGTGGCACCCCGTGCGGTTTGGAAAGGGTTCCTGAAGGTCGGGTCGGTTTCGTGCGGCGTGAAGATTGTGGGTGCGACCAGCGAGGCCTCCAAGATCCATTTCAAGATTTTGAACCGTGAAGACGGCCTGCCTGTCAAAAGCGCATATGTGGATGAAGAGACCGGGGATGTCGTCGAGAGCGAGCACCAGGTGAAGGGTTACGAGGTGGACAAGGACCATTTCATCAAGATCGAGCCGGACGAGATCAAGAAACTCAAGTTGACATCGGCGCACACGCTCGAGGTCGATTCATTCGTCGCAATCGAAGATGTCGACACCCGATATCTGGAAAAGCCTTACTACCTCATCCCGGCGGACGAAGCTTCCCTCGAAGCCTTTTCCATCCTACGCGACGCGATGGCGAACAAGCGGGTGGCTGCACGTTCTTGCGTGGTGCTCTACCAGCGCGGGCGCGAGGTGCTGATCCAACCCTTCCAAAACGGGATGCTGCTGACCGAACTGCGCACTCACAACGAGATGACGTCGGAAAAGACCGTGTTCAGTGGCTTGGAAAGCCCCAAATACGACGAAGACCTTCTTGAGATCGCCGGGCTGTTGATCGACAAGAAAGTCACCAAGTTCGATCCGTCGAAGTTCGAAGACACATACGAGGATGCGTTGATCGCGATGATCGACGCCAAGCGCAAAGGCAAAGCACCGCCCAAGCCGGCGCCGGCGCCAAAAGAGAACGTCATCGACCTCGCCTCGGTGCTTCGCAAGAGCCTGGCCAAGGAAGGCATCAAGGGCGGCACCAAATCCAAGGGCCGAAAGTCGGCGTAGTGATGCGGGCGCTGTCAAGCGTCGAGATATTCGTTCTGCTCCTGCAGAACGCGGAAGGGGGCTCCCATGTGCAATGACTACGAGCAGCACGTCCTCTGGGCCGAATATTGCCGGATGATGGCCTCGCTGGCGTTGAAGATCCCGGAGCATCAGACGGAACTCGATATGCCGCAGGCAGACGACATTCGCATCAACGACCCGGCTCCAATCATGCGTGCCGCCGGCGAGGGCATAGAACTGGCGTCGATGACGTTCGGGTTCCCACCATCCGGACCGAAAGCCGGACCCGTGTTCAACTTCCGTTCCGAAGGCAGGCAATTCGCACACAGCAACCGATGCCTAGTTCCGGCCTCTGCCTTCTTCGAATCGGCACGAAGTATCCGAAAGCCAGACATCGGTTCACCTCAACGGCGCTCCGCTCATGGCGATTGCCGGCCTATGGCGTGGGGGCGCCGGCAACAAACCGCCGACCTTCACGATGCTGACGACCGATCCCGGGCCGGATGTTGCGCCATAACGAAGCCCGAGGCCGAGCTCTTGCGGCCGGGGCGCTCTCAGTGGAGACTATGCGACCCGAAAGCTCGTGACACGGCGGCGCCTATTCCATGTCTGGGACATCGCCACTGACGAACAGCGTTGTGGGCGGACCGTAATCGCCTAATGCAGGGTCGGCATCTCGGCTCCACGCGATCACGCCGCCATGCGTCGAAGCGAGCGCCTTGGCTGTCCTGATCGCGCGCTCCTCGCTTTGCTGATCAGTCGGGCCATAGGCCGTGAACAGTTCGCCATCTTCGCCGCGGTCGAAGGCCACGACAACGATGAGTTTCGGCTTTTTCTGGGAAGGCAGGCCGTGGTCGGACATCAATCCACCAACTCAAGGAATTGATAGTTCTCCGGCGCCGCATCACTTGGCCAGTCAGCGCAGCACGCCATGATTGCCGCCTTGTTGGCGCCCATCCAGATCGCCGCCGCCACATCCTCGTCCTCCGTGGGTGCTTCATCGTCGTCAAAGCTGGAATTGTCCCAGTTTTCGAGCGCGAACATCCCATCCGTTGCCTCTTCCGCGGATATTCCCGCTGCGGCAAGGACAGCTTTGGCCGCTTCGATGCCGCGGTGCTTCTCTTCCGGCGAAGCGCCTTTGATTTCCAGCTGAAGCCTCATAACTCGCCTCCCGCGGCCAATCTGGTCAACAGTGAACGAAATGAGAACAAAAAGTCAAGAGCGGCCTTGACGAGGCAGGAATATGTTCCTTATTCCTGAAAGACATATGAGCAGGAAAGGCTATGGGAAAGCGCCAGAACGCCCGGGCGGCGAAGCTATGTCGGAGTTGGAAACCGCGGCGCAGCCGGCCATCGCCGCAGCCGGCGGCGACTCCGTACTCGCACTGCTGCACGTTCTATCCAGGAACACTGAACTCGAGCGTGAGCTCGCGCTGTCGCGCGCGGCAGTTTCCAACGGCTTCTCTCGCGGCTGGCACAAGGGACGGACCTGATGGCGAATCCGGCCGAGGACAATTTCCGCATCGAAGTCTGGGACAGGGAGGAAAAGACCCATCTCGAAACGATTTCAACGTCCCCGGATGCGACAGTCAGCCAAGCCGCCTGGCAGGCTGCAATTCGCCGTCGACCCGGCACGCTGCTGATCCACTACAACAGCCGGCATGTCATGGAAAAAATATTGACGCCTGGGGAGGTGAAGATCCCGCCACGGGCAATTGTCGACGGAAGCATTCATGCCGGTCTGGACGTCTCCCTCGGGGACTTACGCGAATGGCACAAGCTGCGGGCGTGGTGCAAGACTTGCTCCCATCACGCCGAGGTGAAGGCGGCTGCGCTGATCGGGCGATACGGGAAGGACGCGCTATTCAGTACCGTTGAGCGGGCGCTTCTCTGCACGAGCTGCGATCGAGGTGGCCCGGTGAGACTGGAAATACACAGACTTCCCCGGAACTGAGAGGATGTTCAAAATTGCACGATCTGATCACTTTCTTCCAGACCAATGCGGCTCTGGTGATCGCTAACCCTATAGCCTTCATGACTTTCGCAGTTCTTTTTGGAGGCGGAGGGTTCATCGTTGGCCGCTACTTTTTGACAGAGCGCATCGCAAACTTGGAAAGCCGCATCGCGAGGCGTGATGACGAAATCGAAGCCCTGAAAATTGGACGTAAGCGGAAGATTGAAGAGCCGTCACTGATCCCAATAAAAGGCACTTCGGCAATTGACAACGATGCAACGCCGTTGTTGGGAAAATGGCCGGATCGGCGCCGGTCAGGAACACTGTCTGCACCACCACGTCAACGACGCGGCTAACCATCTGGTTGTTTAGGCTCGGTCGCCCTTAAATTCTGAAAGGGCCTGCGGGGAATTTCTGCGCGAGATATCGAACGACGCTCGCGTTTCGCGCCCATTGAGTCACGAGATTATTCTTGGCGAGGACGATCGCCATCTCGACTTCCGTTTGTCCGTTTGCTTCGAAGAATCCGGTTCGTTCCGCCGACTCGTCGCCACGACGGTCGTGACCTTCAATCATTTGGGAGGGCTGTATCGCGGGAATTGCGCTTTTCCATCGCCTGACCGTAAAGTCGTCTTTGCGTCGAGCAGGCCACTCGACGACCGCCTCTGTCGTCGTGGCGCTCCCAACCTGCCATGAAGAACCTGGGCCAAGGTGCCTCCTTTGGCTTTGAGGATCGCCTCGTCGCCGTTGTGGTAGGCGAATGTGATCTCGATCGAGCCGTCGTCAAGCAATTCAGCAGAGCCATCGCCACCGACCTCGTCCATCTCGTCGAAGCCGGCCCATGTGAAGAATACCATATTGGGGCAATAGCTGAGATCGAGGCCAGCTTGCAGAGCGCCAAAGGCGATCTCGCCGTGGTTGCCCGCTTCAATGGTGATAGCGGCGCGATCGACAAGGTCGAGATGATCGCGATCCAAAGATCGGCCTCGACGATCCGCCAGCGGCCGACCAATTTACAGCCTGCTAAGGCTTGGTTTGATTGCTGCGGCGTCTTTGGGTGCAGCGCGATCAATATCGCGGTCTTATGTAGCAAACGCACCAAACACCGACGACAGGAGGGAACGGTCAGTTAGGAGCGGCGCGGTGCGCGCTGGCGGCGTTGGCCGCAAAAAATCACAAGGACTCCACAAGAGAATCCTGCTTCTCTGTAGGCGGGGCTGCGACCGCTTGCAGGATTGCCTCTGCCTGCTCCTGACTCGCCGCGAATCCCCGTATCAACCGAATGCCGAATATCGATGCCTGGCCACGGCAAGAGCGAATTGCCGTGATCTTCGGGGCGGGAATGTTTTGGCCCGGATAGCCGGGTGCACTTACTTCCTTATGATCCAATCCACCAAGGCAGTTTCAATCGGCTCGCACCCGGTGAACTCGTAAACCAGGGTCCTAGCCACGTTGCGCCATTCACACTTGGACAAATTCGTTTCCAAAACCAAATCCTGAAAGGCATTGCGCAGAGATCAGCGTCGAACGCCGATATGCGGTGCCACTCGGCCTCCTTAACGGTTTCGTCTATCGTGCGCTGACGTAGCCGCTTTAGAAGGTCACGTGATGCGGCGATTGCGCGGCGGGACTGATCCATATTGCGGCGAAAGGCGGCTGTTCCACCGTAGGAGCCTTGCCGTACTAGGAAGCTGGATTCAATAGCCGCCCGCGCCATGTCTATATGGCTTTCAACCATCGCTATCTCCCAATAGAGGTTGTGTTTTACGTCAGGAGGCGAGGGGACATGGACGACCGCTTTCAATATCTCCCTCCTTCGCGGACATAGATTCGGCGCCTGTCAGGTCAATCTTCCGCAACCATGGCCCTCGTTGACCTACAGGTTGAACCCAGCACACTTCAGAACTTGCCCGCTCCCGAAAGGTGGTCGCCTTCTTTGCCGGCTACTGGAACATGTGTGGGAGACCAAGGTTCGGGAGTCGGCCCGCTCTTTCCCGTTGCGGTGCCTTCCCTCGTGTGACTGCCCGCTGGCTCCGGCCGGCGGGCTTTTTGTGCATTATGTGGGAACCTGATATTTGTCGGGGTTCGAAAGGGGCAGCTACAAGCGCTGCTGGTCAGGGTGTCCCAACACCGCCTGGCCGGGCCCGCTTCCCCTGCCAGTGAGGCGGGCCCACGGGAACCTGGCACTTCCGGCTGAAGTTTGTGTGGAATGGGCGGGCTTTAGCTGCCCCGGCTCACGGCCCCGGGTTCCGGGGAGGCGGCGAGTAGTTGACGGAAAGGACGCTGCTCTTCCTCGCCATAAGCGCCGTTCGACACAGCGACCAATCCGGCGCGATCACGGATCTCAAGCGGGCCACGCTTCGCGCTGATGAGCGCCTCGATATTCCAGCATTTGCATTCCAGGGGTCACGCGAGGACGCCCGGTTTCAAGGATGATAGCCAAAAGGTTGTGTGTCAGTTCGATCGATCCTGTTGGAATCGATTCGGTCATGAACCATCAAGAGCTACGCGCCAATCGAAGCGGTGACTGATGGCTGGGGGGGTCTTCGGCGACGTCACCGTGACCCGCCGCGCAACCCACGGTCAACAGGATCTTGCTAAGTGCCCTTGGCGGTGTCCTCGATCAATTTCGCGAGCCAGTTGCGGAACCTTTCGCCAGATCTTTCCCCTATGTTTCCCACCACCTCCGCCACCATGCCGGGTGCGGAAACTGACACCTCCCCACTAATCGCAACGCTGATCGTGAACGTTGTCCTGCCAGCCTTCCCCAATCCTCCCGTCGTGTAGATTTGAAACCGAACAGAGGGCGCTAACGCTTTGACTTCCCGGCGCGGTTTGGAGTCGATGTCGATGGTCACATCTCTCGCCACCTCAGCCTTGGCCGCCTCTAACGATGCAAGCACGACGTTGTTTAGCCAAGCCCTGGCTTCCGCGCCGAAATCGGCCGTTGGCGCGACCACATCCGCACGCCCCGCTTGCCGATGGTGAGCTGCCTTGCCGCGTTCAAGGGCATCTTTGAATTTGGACATGCTAGTCACCCTCCAAGGCTGGTAGTGAGATCGGCCATCGTTCTCCAGTCAGAAGAACGCGCGCAATCGGCGGACGTTGCGTAGGTGACGCCGACCATTGGGGTGCTCTGCGCGGCGCGATGTCGAACTTCGGGTTGCCCAGTGGTAGTGCAGGTATTTCTAGCGAGGGTCGCTTATATGGATCCGACTTCGGGACGCGCGGTTCCAATCGACATCCCGACAGTTCTGCCGTCCGACGCTTTCATGTCGCGCGATGGCAGCGCGGTCGTAGCCGCGTCGCTGCCGAGTCAGCCCAAGGTGATCTCGCCGCGCATGCCCCCCAAGCCGAGATACCCGCTACACGTACGTTGCCGACGTGGTGCGTTGGAACCGCGTTGGGAGATGCACGTTCCTCGTTATGGTCAGGTTTAACGACCTGAACGGAGGATTAAAATGAACATCAAGATGCTCACAATGGGCGCGCTGGCGCTTGCAATGACAACTGGCTCAGCACTCGCGGCTAGCAACACATCCGCCCTCGACGACCCGGCCAAGATGTCGCCGTTCTTCGCCGATGCAGGCATGAAAACGTTGCGGTCGGAAGCGGACTTCAAGACTGCTTGGATGTCCATGAAACCCGATGAAAAGAAGGCGGTGCTGAAAGACTGCGGTGATACCACGCTTAACAAGGCGCATGCGGACTTCTGCGCAATGGCGAAGAAGATGGGGGAATGAGCCCAGCCTGTGCGGCCAATGACCAATGAAGGCGGGCTCTTTGTCCGCCTCGCGGCTTAGCCCCTCAACCTGGGCCTCCGCCCCGGGCACCTTTAGGGACGCCCGCCGCTGCCGTGAATGGGGCGGCCGGCAATGACGGGACCGGGCAGCATCTTGGAAGTTGCCTCTCCAAGGGTGGGGCCATCATGGAAAACCAACCGAAACAGCCGCAGTTGAGCCCCCGCGAGGTGGAAGCACTGGCGCGCGAAACTGGCTGCACCGAAAGCCAAATCCGCGAGATTGTTTCGTTTGTCGGGCTAAATCGTGCGTCGATCATCAGAGAGGCCCGGTCTCTGCGACAGGCGAAAGATCTTGACCATTAAGCTTCTCCCGTCTTTTCGAAAGGTGCTGCCGGAAGCTGGCGGGCTTTTTGCCGGGCGGCTGGAACATGTGTCAGAGACCAAGGTTCGGGAGCGGGCCGCCTTGTCCGGGCGGTCCTCCATCCTTTCAGCTGCCCGCTGGCTCCGGCGGCGGGCTTTTTTGTTTCCGTCTGGAACACTTTCTGTTGGCCCTAGTTCATCCCCTGGCGCCCCTAACACCTTCCCTCAGTTAGAGGCGCAAGAGAGCTGTTGATCAGCTTTCAACCAAAACCCGCGACCGTCCCCTCAGTGGCGGGTTTTTTATTGCTAGCTGGAACACGTGGCACAGACAAATGTTCGGGAGCGGGCCGCCTTCTCTGGCGTCTCTCCACTTCTGTCAGCTGCCCACTGGCTCCGGCCGGCGGGCTTGTTAGTGTTCGGGTCGGGAACAGCTCGACTAGTCGCAAGTTCGGGCGAAGGCGGCGGCGCGTCCGGGTCTTTTCGCGATGCTGGCCGGCCCGCGCGCCTTTGTTGGGTGAGCGGGCCTCATGCTGGTGTGCTGGCTCCGGCCGGCGGGCTTTTTTGCGCAACGTGGGAACTTGTATTTCTCGGCAGGTTCGAATGACGGCAGCCTCCGTGCTGCTGGTCCGGCTCCCTCCTGGCCGGGCCCGCTTCCCCGCCACCCCGAGGCGGGCCACGGAGCGGGGAACATTCCGGGCTAACAAAGTTCGTCCTGCCATGACCAGGCTGATCCCTCACGACCGATACCGGACATGAGCGGACCTGGCGGGCTTTTTGTGCGCTTATGTGGGAACTTGGCATTTCTCGGCAGGTTCGAAAGGCGGCAGCTCCCCTGCTGCCGGTCAGGTCCCCCAAGACCTGGCCGGGCCCGCTTCGCCGCCAGTGAGGCGGGCCCACGGGCGTCGCGGGTGGTCGGCGCCTTACTTCCTGATGATCCAATCCACCAAGGCAGCATCAGGGCGCTCGCACCCCGTGAGCTCGAAGATGAGGCTCCTAGCCAGGTTGCGCCATTGACACCTAGGTACGTCAGTTTCCGAGACCAAATTTCGAAATACAGACCGGACAATGTCTGCATGGAACGCGGACACGCGGTGCCGCTCATCTCTGAGCGCCTCGTCCATCTTGCGCCGGCGAAACCGCTTCAGAAGCTCCTGCGACGCTGCGATTGCACGCCGGGTTCGGGCTATGTCACCCTGAATTGAGGTAATGTAGGCCCTGGAGTGGTGCTGCAATAGCAAACTGGCGTCAAGCACCGCCCGCGCGATGTCTGTACGGCTTTCCATCATAGCTACCTCCCAATAGCTACAATTTAACAAGCCGAATCTAATGCAGTGCTCAGAAGGATTCAAATGTCGGTTTTCGCCCGAGCAGACCCGCCGGCCGCGGACTGGGACAGGATACCGCGCCTATCGCGGGAGCTGATCGAAAAAGGTCGGCCGGCGCTCAGTGGGCGGGGGGGACTTCAGGGTCTAGAATGAGCGCCGGCCGCTGGCGTCCGATAGGTCCGCCGCGTGGCAATGTAGCGCCCGACGAATGGGCGTCAAACGGGCGTGATGATGAACTGCGGATGCTGCTCTTGACGGAAGCAAATTCGTCCCGCGCCACTCATGTCGGCTTGTCCACCAGCGGCTTCTTCCGTGTCGCCTTGCGGGTTTATGGGTGCTGCACAGGGGAGCTATTTCCGCAGCCCTGGGAATAAAAGGATCGTTGCGCCATCTTGCGGATCCAGCCGCTCATGGCTCGGCTGCTCGTGCCACATCACCTGACGCAGATCGCGCATGTCGACCGGCTGTCCGCAGATCTCGCACTTATAGAAATGTTCGCCCTCGTAGGCGGGCTCGCCGTCGTGCGGCTTGCCGGGGATCGGCGGGCCAAGGT
Source organism: Mesorhizobium sp. B2-1-8 (assembly GCF_006442545.2). Lineage (NCBI taxonomy): Bacteria > Pseudomonadati > Pseudomonadota > Alphaproteobacteria > Hyphomicrobiales > Phyllobacteriaceae > Mesorhizobium > Mesorhizobium sp. B2-1-8. The sequence continues at coordinate 5,093,207 of NZ_CP083952.1, read as the reverse complement.
CTGAAAGCTTTGTCATGGGCCAGCAACATGCTGAGATGGTAAAAGTTCCCGGAGCTATTTTAGCTAAAGCTGATCGAATCGCGGTATAGCAATAGCTGGGTGGCGCAACATGCCACAATATCGGGTTGAGATCATGGCCGGGGAATCGGTCGTGTCTTGGCGCATGCTCATGGCGCAGCTTCCATCAAGGCGGCCCAGGCATACATCGGCAAGTCTGTCACATTATGGCGCCAGGAGGAACACTGCTGCGTGTCGCGGAGACCAAGGGCGAAAAGCGAACCTTCGCTTACGTTTCTCGGACGGCATGAGCCGGCGGCGAGCTTAGGCACCAGCCTTGACCTTCATCAGCTGCTCTCTGGCTTCAGCGACCCGTCTTTGCGCGTTTCGTATGGTGTCACAGAGGGCAATGTCGATGCTCACGCCATACCGCTTGTCCAGCATCCGTTCGAGACGAGTGAGTTCGGATTCAGCTTGGTGTACACTCAGCCTGGCCTTGGCAAGCTCCAGCTCCAAAATTTCAGCCATTGTTTTCGTCCGTTGCGTTCCCTTCCATTAGGAAATCGACATATTGCGCTTTGGTTCCGGCTCGCTCGTCCGGCGCTTCAGTATGAGCGGAACCTAATATCCCCAAGCGACTTGTGTCGAAATGAGCACGCGTGGCATGAACTTCCTCGACCGATGGATCGCGAACAACGTCCCTGAGACCACAAACGCGGATGTCATCTCGGTCGACGAGTTGACGCACAAGCTCATCGCCGATGCCAAGTCGGTATCAAGCGGGAGGAGATCGACGAAGAGGTCGACAGCCTCTACCGCACCATCTTCGACGCCCTAGTGCGCACACAGCAGGCGTGCAGCGGCCGCGGCCCGGCGAACTTCGGCTTCGCTCGGGGCCGGGTTTTTATTGCGAGCTGGAACATGTATCACCGACAAAGGTTCGGGAGCCAGCCGCCTACTCCGGGCGGCCCTCCACTTCTGTCAGCTGCCCGCTGGCTCCGGCCGGCGGGCTTTTTGTTGCCGGCTTCGTTTCCGTTTCCTGAGCTTCTCTTTGTGCCTTCAAACGGGCAGTCTTAGCCTCGCGCTAGGCCCGCTCCTCCGCTTGAATCTCCCTTGAGGCCCGGTCCGACTCGGCGTGGACCTTCATCATGTTGCGCACTGCTCGTCGAGCCATTTGCTTTACCTCAGATCCCCGTAAAAGCCGTGGGTCGGCCTGTGGTTCCGATGGGCGGCCTGACTCGTAATTCGGTGTCCGAAAGCGTACAGACCTCTGTCGCGATAAGCGGCGTCAGCTAGAAATCTGCTGGATAGCCCTGCCGGGAAACATGTCGACCGGCTGTCCGCAGATCTTGCACTTATAGAAGTGATCGCCCTCGTCGGAGGGCTCGTGCGGCTTGCCCTTGATGGGCGGTCCAAGGTCTGAAAGCTTCGTCATGGGGCCAGCAACATCCCGCCTTGGTAAAAGTTCCCGGAACCAATCGCGATCCGGCCTGAACTCCTATATGCTTCGCGGGAAGCATGGGACCTTCAATGGCATTCACCGTCATCTGGTATGGACGAAAAGGCATCATCGACGAGCTGATCTTTGACGCTGAGAAGGTGGCTAAGGATCATGCAATCGCAATGTTCCAAACTCGAAGAGGGGACGACGGGGTCATATGCGTTGAGGTGCGCAGGGACAACGGGTCTGTCGTCTTCAGCCATTCGGAGAACTAGCGAGGCCCCAAGGATTGCCGCCCCTCATGTCGGCTTGTCCACCAGCGGCTTCTTTCTCGTCGGCAGCCTGTATGCGCTCACCAGCCTGACGACAGCGGCATCGACAGTGACGGGAACGCCCAGGTTCACCGTCACGCGGTTTTTGTCGAGTAGGTGGGTAACGTTGCCGATCAGCTCTATGTGCTGGCCTTTCCGCACGTTCGTTGACTGATCGATAATGGAATGGGGCTGACCATAGGAGGGGATGGAAACGCTCACGCGATCCTCTGTCACCCGCCGCCGAACGGTCGCGGTGATTGCGACCTCATCGCCGATGTTGATGCCCTTCGCCATGGCTTGAGTCTGGAGCGGCTCGCTGCGGAGTCAAGATAAGCGGAACCTAATATGGGCCGGCTGCTTATGGAAAAATGAGCACACGCGGCGCCAATTTCCTCGACCGGTGGATCGCAGAGCATCTGCCTGATGCGGTGACCGACGACCCGGCCGCGATAAATGACTAGTCCGTGATGGAAGCTGCGGACCGAGAGGGCATCGCGGTAAGCGAGATCTATGAGGAAGTCGGCAGCGTCTTCGGAGTGATCGCGGAGGCGATGCGGCACGGCGATAGCAGTTTACCCGAGGCCTTCCCATAAGTCCCGGCTTATGCAAAATCCGCAGCATGCGCGATCACGAACTTATCGAACGGCCGGGCCGCTGGCAGCCGTTGCCGTCTACCGGATCGAGCGGCGGCGTGAGAAGGTGAATCCCCGGTTTCCTCTCAAAGTTTAAGTGTCTCGGGAATGCACTTGAAAGCACGTGCGGTAACCGTTAGTTCAACCATTGCTGGTACAAAGTAGGTAGGTAGCGGCTCCGACAGTTTGGCGGGGGCTGGGTTGCCGGAGCCGCCTGCGCAGTCCCGGTTGGGATCTGACCGCGCTGTCCTATTCTGAGACAGCGCGGTCAACGATCCGTTAAAATTCTCTGGAATTTATTAAGGGCACGCTAATTGAACCGGCGGCCTGCTGCCTCGTCGCGCGTCAGCCAGCAGTCGTGCGGTGCTGCTTTCGCGGGCAGCACGTTGCGAGTGTGCTCCATCTCCGGGCGCGCCGGCCGGGCTCGGTGTCCTGATGATTCTGCGGCTGCCAAACCAGGCCAAGTTCATTCCGATTGACCAACGAGTCACGTGGCGAAGGCGACGACGGCCAGCCGGATCTTCATATTCGACGAAGAACGATCGAGGCGGCGTTCGAGGGGCGCGTTTCAAAACGCGAGCCTTTCGCCGGGAATGTCGAGGTCTGTTGGAGCGTTTTGTCACCGCACCCATTGGTTCCTCGCCGCCGGAAAAGTTCGCTCTAACAACGCTTGCCGTTCCCTCTGGCTACGCCGCCCTTCGGGCAGCCGCTCGGAACGGGTGGTCGATGGTGAAGCTATCGGGCCGAATTCCCCGCTCAACCTGGCTCCAGGTTACAGGATGAGCGATTGGCAATCCCGGTCGGGCTCGTGGGGAGAAGGCGCCCACCGCTGTGTTGCCGCGCCCGTTGCGAAGGTAGTCAAGAAAGATGCGGCCTCTTCGGGCGTCTGGGACGGCCGAGAGCAGATAACGATCGGGATGTGCATCGAGGAGGCACTGGGCGAGCGACTTGGCAAATTGCCGGGCACTGTCATGGGTCATCTTTGTTTCAAGCGGGGCCATCAGGTGGATGCCCTTGCCCCCCGTTACCTTCGGCCAGCTCTCCAGACCTGCCGATGCGATGATTTCCCGGAGGGCCTGCGCGGTCTCGATTACTTCCGCCCATTCGATGCCCTCGCCGGGATCGAGGTCCAGGACCACGCGATCAGCATGTTCGATATCGTCTACGGTAGCGTTCCAAGGATGGACCTCGACGACATCCATCTCGACCAGTCCGAGCAAGCCTGCCAGGTCGTCCACCCACACACGAACGCCTTCGCCGCCCTCGCGCTTCCGGAGGCACAACTGATGCACGGCCGCAGGGATCCTCGGTAGCGTTCCCTTGTGGTAAAAGGTGGCGCCTCGCGTATGGCGGACCAGCTTCAGCGGTCGCTCGCCGAGATAGGTCAGTGCTTGATCAGCAACCCGCTCCCAGTAGCGCACAAGCTGTTCCTTCGAGGGGCAAACCGCATCGGGGAGCAGCTGCAGGATGTTCTCGCGAGGAACCCCATGGTCCCGGTCCGCCTCTCGTCTCTTTGATGGAGCGGGCGGCCTTGCCGGGATCGACACGAGGTCTTCGCGCAGGCCCTTGAACACTGCCTCGCGCAGGATCCCACGATCGGTGGCGCCGCTGAACTGCACCTCGGCCAGAATGTCCGGCTTCACCCAGGTCGCTTTCGGCTTGTCGACGGCTATCGATAACGGCGACCTTTCGATGATCAGCGGGTCAAGCCGCTCACGGACACGCCGCGCCGCCTCCAGCGTATATCCACTCTGGGCCTTGCCGGCATAAAGCAACCGGTCGCCCTCGTGCCGGCCGATGTACAACGATGCGATACGGCGGGGCTGGGCGCCGAGTTTCTCGACGAAAGCCACAATCGGAAAAGTGTCGCTCTTGATGCATTTCACCTTGAGCCAGCTCGCCTGGACACCTGAGCGATACGGGGCGTCCGCTCGCTTGGACACGATCCCCTCCAAGCCCATCCGGCATGCATGTTCAAACACGTCATTGCCGCTCACCTCCAGATGCTCGGCAAAGGTCAGTGTCGGCGCCGCGTCTTTCAGCAGCTGCTCTAGCGCGGCCTTCCGCTTCGTCAGTGGCTGCTGCCGAAGATCGCGCCCGTTGAGGTGCAGCAGGTCGAACGCATAGAAGATGATCTTCGGCGAGTTTGGATTGCCCAATTCCCGCTCCAGGGCTTGGTAGTCGGGCAACCCGGTTTCGCCGAGGACGACAGCTTCCCCGTCAATGATTGCCCCTTTAACCGGCAGGTTCGCTGCCGCCTGGACGATACCCTTGTAGCGATGCGACCAGTCGTGACCGCGGCGCGTGAAGGCGCGTGCCGACTGGCCTTCGACTATTAGCTGTGTCCGGTAGCCATCATATTTGATCTCGTGAAGCCAGTCGCAGCCCTCAGGCGCCCTCTCGACTAGCGTGGGCGATTGAAACTCGATAAATGAAAGCCGGTCTGCGGCGTTACTCATGCATCAGCGACTCCGGGAACCGCGACTCAAGCCGCAAGGCGGCAATCGGTTCCGGAGCATTTTAGCAAAATTGAATGTTAAGCCGAGTGGGACGACGAAGTTCGAAATGGACAGCCGCCATGGCAGTAAAGATCGGCGATGAAGTGCGCCACGATGTCGCCTTCCAGCAGCCGGTCGCGAACACCGAATGCAGGCCAGATCGTCGATGCCGATGACTGGCCAACACTCTCGGTATTAATTCGGAACGTTTTTTCGGCTCGTGAATTTAAGGAGGTTAAAGGGGTTCGAGATCTATATGGAACAAAGGGTTTTGGGTGCCGGAGCCTTTGTGAAGGGGTTCGCCGACGAGAAGAGCCGCGAACGGCAGGCCTCCGATTTTGTCGTAACCAGCGAGTTCGAGGATTTCTTCGAGAATGCGGCAGTCCCTCTCCACCTGGTTGCGAATGACGGAACCATTCTTCGCGCCAACCGCGCCGAACTGGACATGCTCGGCTACACGGCTGACGAATATGTCGGCCGCAGCATTCGTGACTTTCATGCTGATCCTGCCGCGATCGACGAAATTTTGAGCCGCCTGTCGCGGCGCGAAGACCTTCAAAATTACCGCGCCAGGCTGCGGGCCAAGGATGGTTCCGTGCGTTGGGTGGAGATCACATCCAACGTGCGTGCGGTTGGCGGGCGGTTCCTCAGCACGCGCTGCACTAGCTTTGACGTCACCGAAAAGGTCAACGCGGAAGAGTTGCTACGAGAACACGAGCAGAGGCTCGCTGTCACCTATCAAAGCGCTGGGACGGGCATTGTAGAGGCGGATGCCGAAGGCCGGCTGCTTCGGGTGAATGCCCACTTGTGCGACCTGTTGGGCTGCGCGCCGGAGGATCTGGTTGGACGGTCGATTTTTGATCGGACCTTCCTGGCTGATGTGAAATCCGACCGCGAGCAGTACCGGCAACAAGTTGCTGGAGAGATAGAAAGCTACACGATGGAGAAGCGATTCGTTCGCAACGATGGGTCGCTGTTCTGGGCGCTCGTGACGTCCTCCAGCGTCTTCGACGCCAAGGGGCGGTTTCGTTATGCGGTGCGCGTGCAGCATGACATCAGCGAGCGCAAGGCGATAGAAGCCACACTTGCCCGAAGGGCGGAGGAGCAGGCTGCGCTGCATCGATTCACCGAAAGGCTGCAGCATGCCCGCACACCGGCTGACGTCCATGAGCCTGCGCTCGACGCAATCCAGCGTGCGCTGGGTTGTCAGCGCGCTTCGATCCTGTTGTTGAACGATGGGGTCATGAAGTTTGTCGCTTGGCGAGGCCTCTCGGACGCTTATCGCGCCGCGGTAGAAGGTCACTCGCCCTGGCCGGCGGATTGCGCTGATCCTCAGCCGATTTGCCTGGGCGATACGGAAAAAGCCGAGCTTCCGGAAGAACTGAAGCGGACAATCCGAGCCGAGGGCATCGGCGCGGTTTGCTTCGTTCCGATAACGGAGGGAGGGCGACTGCTTGGCAAGTTCATGGCCTACTTCGACCAGCCATGGGATTGCTCCGCCGACCAGGTCGAGGTCGCCCGCACAGTCGCTCGCCAACTCGGTTTTGGAATCGAGCGCCTGAAGGCACAGAATGCCGCCCAACAATTGGCAGCGATCGTGGAGTCATCCCATGATGCGATCGTCAGCAAAGATCTCAACGGCATCATTTCGACCTGGAACCGAGGCGCCGAACGCCTGTTCGGCTATTCGGCCGCGGAAGTGATCGGCAAGCCCATCACCATTATCATCCCGGGTGACCGGTTGGACGAGGAACCGCTGATCTTGGGCCGCATCCGCAGGGGTGAACTCGTCGACCACTTCGAAACGGTGCGCCGCCGCAAGGATGGGACACTGGTGGATATTTCCCTCACAATATCGCCGGTGCGAGACGCAAACGGCCGTGTCGTCGGTGCTTCCAAGATCGCGCGCGACATAACCGCTCAAAAAATAGCTGAAACCAAGGTACGCGACAGCCAGCGTCACCTTCAGGATCTGCTCGCCGCCATTCCTGCCGCGATCTACACCACCGATCGCGATGGCAAGATCACCTATTTCAACGAAGCCGCGGTTGCACTTGCCGGGCGCACCCCGGTAATCGGCAGTGACGAATGGTGCGTGAGCTGGAAGCTCTTCTGGCCCGACGGCACGCCGCTTCCCCACGATCAATGCCCGATGGCGATCTCGTTGAGAGAAGGTAAGCCGGTCCGCGGATACGAAGCGGTTGCCGAGCGGCCGGACGGAACCAGGATCCCGTTCATCCCCTATCCGACACCGATGCGGGACGCGGATGGGAACGTCATTGGCGGCATCAACATGCTGGTCGATGTCAGCGAACGAAAGCAGGCCGAGACCCAGCAGCGGATCTTGCTCGACGAGCTCAACCATCGCGTCAAGAACAACATGATGATGCTGAAGTCCTTGCTTTCCGTGGCGGCGAGGACGAGCCGAAGCCCGGAAGCGCGCGACACCCTAGACGAGGCAAGCAAACGGGTCGCTGCGATGGCGGCGGCACAGCGCGTTCTTTACGATACCGCCGACGTGGGGAACTTCAGCGCGCAGCCCTTCCTCGGGGCGGTTTGTGAGACTGCCAAGCAAATGTTTCCACAGAATGTACGGCTGGTTTGTGAAGCTGACAGTATTCAACTGCCAAACGACGTGGCGATGCCGCTGGCCCTCATCGTCAACGAGCTTTTGACGAATGCGGTGAAATATGGCCTGAACGGCAGCGTCGGCGGGACCGTCCACGTCAGCATCAGAAAGAACGGGGAGGGCAATTCGCTGGTGGTCGAGGATGAAGGCTCCGGTTTCGACCTGAACTCTGTACGCGGGACGTCCTCGGGACTGCGGCTGGTCGAGGGCCTCGCGCGGCAGATCGGCGGAAATTTCGAGGTTCATCGAGACCCATGTCGATGCACGGTGACTTTTCTCTCAAACCCGTTGGAGATCGGCGTTGAGAACGGAAACCGTGATGACCGAAGTTAGCTCCGCCGGAGAGTTCGACCGAGCATTCAAACCCCGGCTGGCTTTCTCGCGAGACGACATGGGCGCCGGCCCGGCAACGCGCATGGCCGGTAGGTCGATATTGATCGTCGAAGACGATTACCTGATTGCGCTCGACGCGGAAGCCGGACTGACCGCGGCGGGGTTCTCGCTGGCAGGAACGGCGGTTAGCGCCGACCAAGCTGTCAGCATCGCGCTGTCGACAAGGCCTGCCTTTGTTCTCATGGATATCCGCTTGCTGGGAAAGCGGGACGGAATTGATGCCGCACTGGAACTCTATCGGGACCACGGCATACGAAGCATATTCACAACGGCGCATGGCGACCATGAAGTGAAGCTCCGAGCCGAAGCGGCAAGGCCGCTTGGCTGGGTGCAAAAGCCCTACTCGATAATGGTGCTGGTCGAGGCCGTCCGGAATGGTTTTCAAGAGCTCGACCAACAGAACTGAGTAGCGGCTGACCTAGTTGCAACATTGCTGGAGTACATGACGGCTATCACGTCTCGGCGGGGTCGACCGACGAGGCATGTCGGGCCGCCGCTTTGATCATCCTGGAACCTCGGCCAAACGCACCTTCAATTGCGGCGAGCTTTTGAAGTTTTAATTTCTCCTCTACGTCTGCGCTTCTTGCAACCCGACTTAGAGGTCGGTCACCTGTTTTGCACGGTATGCGACGTTGACCGGTTCGATATGACGATCATCATTTCTGAATCGGGCACAGCCCGTCGCCTCATTCAGCGACGGGCCTACCAGAACTTTCATTAGTTATAGATCTTGATGATCTTCCGGGTGCTCGGCTCCACGAGGACTGTCCGGTTGTGGACCACGACATAGCGATACTTGACGTTGGGAACCTCGCGAAGCTCGACGGTGTCGGGAAGCGCGGCGCCAATGTTGAGTTCGACGCCGGGGACTTCCACGGAAGCGAGGGGCTGCTTGTGCACGTACTCCTGAATGACCGTGTCCTGTTCAGGGGCGATAACGACGTCCTGGGCTGCAGCCACGCCGACACCGGCAAGGAGCAGAAACGAGGCGGCGGCAGCGGTGAAATGCATTCTCATGTGAAAGCCTTCCTGTGAGCTTGGGCACAATCGCCCTGGGTCGAACGTGTGCGAATCCGAAACGTTCCAAGCCCACACTTTAGGCCTGATTCCATCCCGGACTTTGGGCTTGGAATGATGCTGCAAAGGTCTGCGTTCAGCAAAACCAGGGAACCGCCATATGACTGGGGGCGTTGACAGTCGCAATTGGGGAGGAAGCTCATGGAAAAAAGTATTGGCCAGGCACGCTGGTTGCTGGCACCCGTATTCGCGATGGCGATTACTTTCCTGGCGGTCGGCATAGCCCTTGTTTGACGGGGCCACGAGATCTGCGCAGCCATGTCCCTTCCTGCGCGGATAGGACTCGCCCGCTGCTCGCAAGTGTAGCGAGCGAGCCCTAGAAGAGGCGCCAAGGATTCTTTACACATCGTTAACATAGGTAATTCGGCTTTAGCAGGCCTTGGGTGTTTCTTCAGGAAGATGGGGAAGAGGTGGGGCGCATTGGGAGCGCGAAATGATAGCCTACATTGGCCGAGCCGGAAGAAGCTTCGAGGCTGCAATGATCCTGATCATGGCCGTAGCAGCAATCGGAATCGTCGTAGTCCTCACCACGGGAATTCTCTGAAAACATCAGAGATCACGGCCGCTTTGTTTGCCGATGGCGGCCTCGTCGAATCTGTTTTCGACAGGTCGCTCCAGAAGGTGGCCCGCCAGCGTTTTTGTGTCTACAAGCGACGCCTTCCTCAACTCGTCTCGTTGTGCTTGGTGGGCTCTTGGACCCGGAAAACCGCTCCGTGTGGTTGGGCGCGGCAGGGGATGAGCGAGAGCCTGAATCCTTTGTGCGCAAACTTCGCGCGGTACATCAAAGGTTAGCGACACATTGTGCGCTGTGTCGCATAAGTGTGAGGTCAGCGGCATGTAACGGGCCCCGCTGCTTGGGAGATCACGCGCTCTCGCTCGTTTGGAGATGTTTGATGCTTGACCGCACAATTCGCACGGACACCCTCTACCCGAACGACCTGGATACGCTCCGTGCGGTCTTCGACACGATGTGCCAGGAGTTTGCCATTCTGCCGGACGCCTCGGCGGCCCATTCCATCGCGAGAGAACTGATCAGGCTTTCCAGAATGGCATGACGGATTCGGCCATGCTGATGATTGCCGTGCGCGCGCGTTGTCAGGGCGACTGGAAAATGGAAGGCAGCAACGCAGCCTGACTTCCGACGGTCAGGTGCGCACGGTCTGGCCCCCAGAGAGGCGAAGCGTTCAGCCAGGAAGCCATGCTTGCGGAGATGTAGATGGCGCGGGCCCGACCAGTTGGGTGACGAAAATCTACGACGAGGCGACTTATCTCGTTGTCACACCTGGATTTCGATCTGGTCGCCGCTTCAGGGGAATCGGAACGGTCCAAAGGAGCGACGAACGTACGTCATGAGGTCCGGCTCGAGCCCGGATTTCTTAAGTCACCGGGGCGAGTCGAGCTCGCCGTTCCTGATGGCATCGGCTGGAAATCTTTCGTCCGATGTCTTTAATTCCTGAAGACAAACGATGTCGTAGTGCGTTTCGCTCAGCCATTTGAGCAGAACCGGCAATCGACCGTTGACGCCGTTCACGTTCAAGGTCGCGACTCGGGTCATCAGAAGCTTTAAGGCGACCTGTTCATAAATGGCGCTCTCCGTTGGCGAGTTCGGCAATCCCGTGTTGCGCGGCCTCAGATCCTCATTCATTGCCTGCAGCCCGTCCGTGGCGGCTGAAGGCATGGTGACAGTGCCTTGCAAGAGGCCATTTTCCTCAGTCGATTCACACCACATGTCGCGATGCTGGCGACCCACGCATCGGACTTTTCAACCAGCACGCGTCGTGCGGCCGGCGAAAGAGGAATAGCCATCCATCACACTCTCGACAGGTACAGCCCGGCTGCTGACGGTTGTGCGGCGATTTTGAAAGGTGGAGCGATATGCCGCTTCGATGCAGTTTTCGCGGCATTGGGGTGCAAGGTGCGCTCCCAACTCGCCCTTGCTGTCGGCGCGAGATGTCGCGAGGAGGGCTACGTCACCGTCGATGAGCACCAGCGGACTTCCGTCGACGGCATGTACGCCATCGGTGATGTTGTAAAAGCGCTGAACCAGATAGCCGTCGCCTTTGGACAGGCTGCGATCGCTGCGTCACATGTCCATAGAGAGCTTACCCTCCCTGCCGTTTGAGCGGTATCAAGCATTGTCTTTGTCTGGGGAACAAGCTGTCATCCCGAAGGTTGGGCACGGCGGGCACCGAGCAAGACAGTTCCTCGCAGGCACTGACATGGCGTTCGACGGAGATGGACCGAAGCTCTCGACCGTGCTGCTTCTTGCCGCATTGGCGGCACTTGCCGGATCAATCACGTTCGCGCCAAACGGGCGCTTGCCGGCCGGGCGGACGGGTGTGTGATGGAGATTGACGGCCTGCAGCCGGACTTTGACATGACCGACCAACCTCCAGCCGACATGCAGTCGGTGCTTCACCAGAACATACAGGCGCTGGTCGACGACAGGCGACAACAGGAGGAGCACGAAGACGTTCAGGTGCGAATTGCAGGCGCCATTTCGCGCTTCGCGGGAAGCATGACCTTTGTCTATTTGCACCTTGCAATTCTTGTCGTCTGGATTGTAGCGAACCTTGGCGCGATTCCCGCCGTCCCAGCTTGGGATCCGACTTTCGTAATCCTGGCCATGGCCGCCTCGGTCGAGGCAATCTTCCTGTCCACTTTCGTGCTCATCAATCAGAACAGAATGTCTGAACACAGCGAACGCCGAGCGGAGCTGGACCTGCAGATCAGCCTTCTCAACGAGCATGAAACCACCCGGCTCATCGAAATGGTGGCTGCGTTGACGGAGCGTCTTAAGGTTTCGACACCCGCCGACGAGGAGCTGCCGCAACTGGCCGAGAATGTCGATCCCCGGCAGGTGATGACGCAAATCCAGCAAGCTTCCGGAGATCAGGAGGAACCTTGAGCGAAAACGACAATGCCCGGGTCGGGTGGGGCGCCGCAGAGACTGATCCAACGAGAGCTCACCGCGAGGAACATTCGCTGCAGTTCAAGGTTCGGTTGCAGGCCTGCAATCCTCCATCATTGTCTGGGCCTTGAGGCTGACAAAGCAGCTTCAGCCCGCCTCGGCCTTGCCCGAGGCGGGCTTTCGTGGCTCCGTCGCGAACCTGCGGCGGGTAAGGCTTCGAATTCAGCTAACAAAAGACCGATGCGTGTCAGATGGAACCAAGTTGACGCCGAAGTCGTGGTCGTGCGACTTGGGGAAATCCCGATGAGCGATGGCGCTGTTCTGATCGTCGAAGATGGGACGATGATCCTGCTCGACCTCGGGTCAGCTTTGGAGAACCTGGCTTCCAGGTCGACAGCGAAAAAGCGGCCGAGGCGCTGGCTGCATTCGGCCTAATCCCAAGAGGTTCGAGGCCGTGCTCACCGACATCCGCTTCGGGGTGGAGGTCGCTCGGCATTATGGAGGTCCAACTCGACAATGCCAGGATCAGTGGGGACAGCGCGGTTTTTCTCAATTTGTAAAGGCGCACCAAGGTCTGGAACCTCACACCCCGGGATCGGACCTTGGCTCTGACTGTTCACTAAGCGGCTTACTCCGGTCGATTTGGCTTTGTGCTTCGTTCTACGAAGACGTGAGGAACATTCTTTGCCGTCCAGCGTTAGGGCGCGCGCCGGACAATGCTTGTTGTACAATCCTTGTTCTCCGGCATCAGAGGCTGGTATCAACAGCTTCAGGCCGCCTCGGCCCCGTCCGAAGCGGATGGCGCGGGAGTTGAGATGCGATGCATAGAGATGCCTTCACCCCAACAGAACTTGCCGTACTGAGCCGCGTCCTTGCACGCAGCAATCTCAAAAACGAGACCGAAACCGAGCGAGAACAGCGCGCATCGCATCCTGGCTTATTATCAAGCCGGGATCACGGACGAGAACGAACTTGAACAGCTTTCCCGACAACCCCTGGGAAGGTGAGGACTAGTCTCCGTCTTCAGAGCTTCCGCCTCGTGACCGTCCTGGAAAGTACACGTCGCGATAGAGTGCCAGTTGGATTTGTCTTCCAGCAGGCAAGCTCGTCGAGCTTTCGGTCGAGTTCGTCAAGCCGTGAGCGATGCTCGCGGGGCATGTCCGCATCAGTCGGCAGATCCAGCAACTGGCGAAGCTGGCGACGGCTGGCGTCCGACGAAATCCACTGACGTATAAGACGGGCTATTGCCTTCTGTTGCGGCTTGCCGATTTCTTCCATGTTGGAACCCGAGCTTGTCCGTGGGTTCGAACTTGGCGGGCCGCTGATGGTTCCCTTTCATGCATACAAACAGTAGCGGTTGAGCAACTGCGGCGCGGTGCGGACATCGGGTTTGAATTCATCTCATCAATCTGATCTCAAGTGAGAGGCTCAACCGCAGAATCTTGTCGCCATTTTCGTCACGCACCTCGACAAACAATTGCTCTCCGTCGACGCTTTTCAATGCATCTCTCGTCAGATCGACAAGGCCCTCGAATCCGACGCGGCGGATCTCTTCGATGCCACCGCATTCGACACCTATCTCATCCTGCAAGACTATATCGCGATCGCCGCTGTCGAAGAAAAAACGTGCCATCGAGAGCTTCCGTCACAACTAAGCTGCGGGGTTCTTTTGGTGCAGGTAGGTCGTGTCGAAATCTCCTGCATGGGTGAGGCCGGGCCAGTCGGTTGCATGCACTCGCGACCCCGTGGTGGCGATGAGGCCTTCACGTCGTAATTCCTGAAGCGTTCGGTTGACGTGAACCGTTGACAACCCCAATGCATCGCCAAGGGCTGCCTGGGTGATGGGAATATCCGCAACGTGATCCTGAATGCGTCCGACCGATCGCAAGCGAAAGATGAGTTCGCACAGAATGTGAGCCATGCGGGGATAAGCCTCCCGTCTCCCTACATTGGTAACCCACTCCCTGTATATTGCGGCGTCGATCAGCGTCGACCGCCAGAAAGCGGTAGCGATGCGAGGGTGCTGGTCGCAAAGGTTGCGTAGAACGTCGTGTCGCATGAAGCCCATTCGGGCTGGCGTCAGGGTCGAGAAATTGCAATCCATGACAGACAGATGCAGCCCGTGCAGATCCGGAATGTCCCCGGCGACGAAGAAAGATGTGATCTGTCGCTTTCCATCGCCGGTGTATTTGGTGGAGCCGACCAAACCATCCAGAACCACAAACGAGTAAACGGGATGGTCGCCCTCCCGCACCAGGTCGTAATTGGCCGAAAAATCCTTCTCCTGGATCGGTATGCTTTTCAAAATCGCAATTTCAGCCTCTCGAATCTCCGAGATGGTCTGAAGCTTGCGGACAAGTACATCCGAGGATGAAGTGGGAGACAAAATGGCCACCTAGCTGATTTTGCCTACCGAACTTTTATCCATGCCAAAAGTTCCGGATAGCGGTGAAGGCTTCCGAGCCGGCTACCGTCGCGTGGGGTCCCAGTTCTGCGCTTCCACTTAGGATCTGTTTGACGGAACGCGATCAATCGTACGCGCCTCCACTGCCTGGCCCCTTCAATGCGCACCACAGGAACAGGGTTGCTCCGCTGACGTTCACCACTGGGTGCAAGGTGAGGTTTCAGTGAACAGACCGATTTCGCGGACGGAAACTATCGAGGAGGCCGATCATCCGTCGAATGACAGAAAACGTCCGGGAGAACAGGGCGTCCCGCCTTCTGCGGCAATTGCGGCGGCGCTGGCCGACTCGCTGGAGGAGGGTCCGAACAAACATCTGGTCCATATCACCGCCTCGGAACGCAGCGCCGAAGAAATCGCCGGGGCTTTGCATCAGTTTCTGCCGAGCGCGGACATCATCTTCCTGCCCTCATGGGACTGTCTGCCTTACGACAGGGTGTGGCCGACACGCGCCAATATGGGGCGGAGGCTTTGCGCGCTCCGTGAGATCGCAAGCGAGCCCAAACGTGCGCGCGTCGTGGTTCTGTCGATCGAGACCACTCTGCAGCGAGTGCCCCCCGCACCAGTCATCGCCAGCGGCTTCACAATCCTGGAGCCCGGACAAAGGTTCGACCCGGATGATTTCCGAACGAGAGCCGAGGCGGTCGGATACGGTGTCGACGAGAGAGTCGATGAACCGGGAGAGATAGCCTTTCGGGGCGACCTCATGGATATTTTTCCCGCCGGCGCCGATCACCCCGTTCGCGTCGTCCTCGGTCCGGATAGCCGCATCCGAGAACTCAGGACATACGACCCGATCAGCCAGCTTAGCGAACGACCGCGTGAGTCGATCACGGTTGGACCGGCGTCCGAACTGATTTTTGAAGCGGGGAACCATCCCGAGTTGGCGGCCATGCGCGCGACGTCGATGGAAGATCGCCTTGTCGCCTTGTATGTCGGTATGCCATCAGTATTGGATCTGGCATCCAGCGCCTGTGTCTCCTTGCCAGAAGGTCTCGAGGGCCCGCCGCTCGATCGGTTCCTGGACCTGATCGAAGACGCACGTCGTGCCAGGCGAGAGGTTACCGGGCCAGAAAAGCCCCTGCCGGCACAGTTTTACCTGTCGCGTGGGGAATGGGACGCCGTAGTTCGAAAACACTGCAGAACAAATGCTACTGTTTCGGCCACCCGAGTTGCCAAATTCTATCAGCAAGCGCGATCCCGGGATCAATTCGCCGAGTTCGTCGAAAGGCAGACAAGGTCGGGCGTCAGCGTGGTGTTCACGGGAGAGGCCCCTGAACTGCACCGAGCGGATCGTCTGCTCGATCGGAAGCTTGGCCGGCGCATGGAAGCGGCGGCGGACTGGCCGCAAATCCGTTCGGCCGAAAGCGGCTCTCTTCTCAAGGCTGAATTCGTCATCGACGACGGGTTTGTCGACGAGCAATCCTGTGTCGCGGTGGTGACGGCGACCGACCTATTTGGTCCTGCCTTGAAGGCAAACGGCAGCGCGGCCAGCCTGCTCGAACCCGAGTTGCGCATTGGCGATGTCGTCGTCCATGAGGACCATGGCCTGGCCGTGCTCGTGGCGGTCGAACAGGTCGACTTGGCCGGGCAACAACAGGATGTCGTCAGGCTGGAATACGATGGCGGAGCTTCCTTGCTGGTTCCGGTCGATGAGTTTGGGCTTATATGGCGCTACGGGTCGGAGCCCGGTGCGGTGCCGCTCGATCGCTTGAACAGCGACGGGTGGCTCAGCCGACGCAAGGCTGCGTTGCGCGAGATCGACAGGCTAGCCAGGGGCCTGGTGGGCCTTGCCAAGGCCAGGTCCAGCCAGCCAGCCGAGATCATAAAACCTTCCCGCCAGGACCTGGCCCGGTTTGCGGCGAAATTTCCCTATACGGAGACTCCCGACCAGGCTGCCGCCATCCACGACGTGCTCGACGACCTGTCGTCTGGGAGAACAATGAACCGGCTTGTCTGCGGCGATGTCGGTTTCGGCAAGACTGAAGTGGCCCTGCGTGCCTGCGCCGCCGCAGCCCTCTGTGGGAAACAGGTTGCGGTAATAGCGCCGACAACGGTCTTGGCACGGCAGCACTACGAGACGTTCAGCCGCCGATTTGCGGGAACTGGCCTCGAGGTCGCCCACCTTTCAAGAATGATCGGAGTGGCGGAGGCGAGAACGGTCAAGGAGCGGCTGCGGAGCGGCCAGCTCGCCGTGGTTGTGGGTACGCAAGCCCTGGCTGCCAAGAGCGTCATCTTCGCCAATCTGGGACTGCTGGTGATCGACGAGGAGCACCGGTTCGGCGTCAAGTTGAAGCAGGCGCTGCGGAACATGGCGCCCCGCCTTCATACGCTGAGCATGAGCGCCACCCCGATACCGCGGACGCTAAAATCGGCGATGTCGGGTGTCCAGGAGGTCAGCGTCCTCAACTCTCCGCCCGCCAAAAGACGCCCCGTCCGCACGATCCTGGCGCCCTTCGATCCAGCTTCGGCTAGAGCCGCCCTTTTGCGCGAATTTCGCCGGGGCGGACAGAGCTTCCTAGTGGTTCCGCGCATCGAAGACATCGATCCGGTTCGCCAGCAGCTAAACAGACTGGTGCCGGAACTCGCGGTCAAGACGGCGCATGGCGCAATGAAAGGGAGACGGCTAGACGAAATCATGGTGGGATTCGCTGACGGTGACGGCGACGTCCTGTTGAGCACAGACATCATCGAGAGCGGCCTCGACGTACCGCGGGCCAACACCATCCTGATCTGGCGGGCGGACAGATTCGGTCTGGCACAGTTGCACCAGCTTCGCGGCCGAGTCGGAAGGGGAGCGGTGCAGGCCATTGCCTTTCTTCTGACCGAGCCTGGCGTCGAACTGGCCGAAGGCACAAGAGCTCGACTTTCGACCATGATTGCGCTCGATCGGCTTGGCTCCGGCCTCGCGATCAGTCAAAGAGACCTCGACCTGCGCGGGGCAGGAGACCTCTTCGGCGAAGATCAAGCCGGGCACATGAAGCTGATCGGAGCGGGCCTTTATCAGCATTTTCTGGAGCGGGCTGTCTCGCTGGCTGGAGGTGGGGCCAATCCCGACAAGCAGCTTGCCGACATCAACGGCCCCGGCAATGGGGCCTTTCCCGCAAGCTACGTCAGCGAGCCCACGGTGCGTGTCGGCCTTTATGCGAGGCTGTCTCACATGACTTCGGAGACGGACCTCGACGCATTCGGCGAAGAGCTTGAGGATCGCTTTGGAGAGATTCCCGGCGAAGTCGCGGATTTTCTGGAACTCACCAGGTTGCGCATAGTCGCGGCGGAACTGGGCGTCAGCAAGATCGATGTGGGGCCCGAAGCCATCGCGATCACCTTCCGTAAGAAACCGGTGGCATCCGAATGGCGCTTCAAGAACGCACAGGGCTTCGAGTTCCGCAACGGTCGCTTGATTTTCAGGCCATCGATCCCGCCTCGCGGTTCAGATATCGATGCGGTCCGCGCGGTGCTCGGCGCCTTGCGTGCCAGGGCCGCCAGCCGACTATCCAGGCGCGATCGGTTCCCGGGCGACTAAGGCCGAGGCAGGGACTGTCGACCAAGGGAAACATCGATGGATAACGAAGGCGCGTCCGGTCTCCACGGTGATAACCCGATCGCCGTTACCGATCGCGCTATGCCTGATGTAAAGGAATTGGCTGCGATAGCCTTCCAACGGACGCGAATGCCGATGGCGGTAACTGAAGCCACCCAGAAAAATCTTCCTATCGGAATTGCTCGCCTATGTGCCCGCCCTCGGTGCGGCGCGGGCCGCCCAGCGCTGAGGCCTACGCACAGCCGCGCGCTTCCGCCGCTCACCAAATCTTGAAGCCGCGGTTGGAACAGACCGTCCGGCTTCAGGTTAGCAAACTTGCCTCGCCGCAGGCGCAAGACGCCCGCGGGCGGCTATCCCAAGACCTCGCAGGAATGATCATGAAGACCCATCAACTGCCGCACGTCACCGCTAGTGGGCCGCTCGTCATCATCACGGCGGCGGTGCTGGCGTCCGCGATCGCCTTCTATTACTTCGCGGCCCCGTTGACCGGGGTAACCGGATCCGCCGGAGCCATGCTCGTGCTCATCGCCAGCTTGGCGCTTGCGCTGGACGGCCTCGTCTTGCGCTTCAGAAATAGCGGGCCCGTTTTCATCCTGGCCTGGATCTTGGGCCTTCTGGGAGCGCTCGGCACATTCACTGCCGCCGTCTTTCTCCACGCTTGGTGGCTCGTGGCGGTCGTTGCCGTTGTGCTGGCCGGACTGTTGATCACGCTAGGTTTCCGCCAGACCAAGACTTAGGACACAACCATGAGAACTGCTGTCTTCCGCTCGGCCCTGAGCTTTGCCGTCTTTCTGTTGCTGGCGTTTGGCCTTCATCCCGTCTCTGCCCAAAATGACAACAATTCACCCGAGTCACAACCGGGCGGCATACCGGATGCCGCTAAACAGCCGAAAGAGACGAGCGGGGGCAGCAATCCTTCGGCCGTGGATGCAGGATCGCCGAAGGAGGCGGCAACAGCCCCGCTGCCTGCGCCCAAGCCAATTCCGCTGATCCCGCCTGGACCGACCTGGAACAGCTTTCACGGCCAACTCAACGGCCAAAAGTATTCGCCGCTCACCCAGATCACCGTGCGAAACGTCGGCTCGCTGCGTAAGGTATGGGAGGTGCATACCGGCGATATGTCGGATGGCTCAGGCGCATTGCCGGCGTCCGTCTGGTCCGCAACCCCCATTTTCGCCAATGATACGCTTTATATCGGGACCCCCTTCTACGGGGTGCTGGCGCTCGATCCCGGCACAGGGGCGATCAAGTGGAAGTTCGAGTCCAAAACCACCTTGAAAGCCTTGACACAGCCGGCTCTCAAGAACCGAGGCGTCGCTTACTGGGAGAGCAAGAAGCCCATTGCGGGCGAGGGCTGTCAGAAGATCGTGTATCTCGGCACCATGGACGCGCACCTCTTCGCGCTGGACGCCGATACCGGACAGCTCTGCAAGAAATTCGGCTCGGCTGGCGTGCTGGACGTGAACCAGTGGAACGATGTCAATGCCAAGTTTCCGCTGTCGCTCTTGCAGCCGCCGACCGTGGCGGGCAATCATGTCATCATCGGCTGGGCCGGCAAGGATTGGGCCTATGCCGAGGCGCCACCCGGCACGGTGTTCTCGCTGGATCCGCAGACGGGCGCGCGACAGTGGTCGTTTTCGGCGCTGCCGTCGCGGATCGCCAGACGCACCGGCACCGCCAATGTCTGGACGGCAATGTCCGTGGACGAAGGGCTTGGGCTTTTGTACCTGCCAGTCTCCAGCCCGTCGCCGAACTATTGGGGCGGCAACCGTACCGACCCGATACCGCTTGCAACGTCCACCACCGCCCTGGACCTGGAATCCGGCAAGGTCGTCTGGTCGCGACAGTGGGTTCATCACGACATCTGGGATTACGACATCAATTCGGCGCCCACGCTCATGGACATCACTGTTGCGGGCAAACAGATTCCCGCCCTGATGCAGGCGACGAAGATGGGCTTTCTGTTCGTGGTCGACCGGCGCACCGGAAAAGACGTCTGGCCGATCGAGGAGCGCCCCGTGCCTGCCGGAGACGGTGCCGTGCAAAGGGAGGTCTACGCCCCCACCCAGCCATTTCCGACCAAACCCGCGCCGCTGCTGGACCAGTCCAGAAAGCCACCAATCTGGCGAATAGCTGATGTCGTCGGCCTGGGCGAGTGCAGCCGGTTATGGGACAGCCTTTCGTACCGTGGCATGTACAGCCCGCCCACCCTCAAAGGCGACGGCGTGCTGGCTTACCCGGATTCGGCGGGCGGAGTGCAATGGGGTGGGGTCGCATTCGATCCTAACACCCAAACTGCGGTGGTCAATTTCTCGCACGTCGTCCAATCCATAAAGCTCTATCCCCGCGCCGAATACGAGCGGCTTGCTGGCAATTCCGGCAATGAGCAGGGCTACTATCCACAGGAGGGCGCACCGTACGGCATGTCACTGCGAAACGCTCTCAATTGGCTTGGCATGCCCTGCTGGGCGCCGCCCTTTGGAGAAATCGCGGCCATCGACATGACCACCGGCGACATCAAGTGGCGCCGGCCGATGGGGGCGTCGCAAAAGTGGGGCTTCTATATGCCCGAAGACCTCGGCTCCGTGACGATTGGCGGCCCCGCGGTGACGGCAAGTGGTCTGATCTTCATCGGCGCTTCCATGGACGCCAAGGTACGCGCCTATTCGCTCGCCAGTGGCAAGGAACTGTGGTCCGACATCGTCCAGGCGCCCGCCGTGGCCAATCCGGCCGTGTATGAATATCACGGCCGCGAATACGTCGTGTTCGTTGCCGGCGGCAACACCATTCTGAAGCACCAGGTCGGTGATCAGGTTGCCGCTTACGCTCTCCCGGGGCCGTAGCCACGAAATGCCGGTTTTGTCGGGACCGTTGGCAAGCCCATGTTGGGGGCGCTGCAGCGCTGTGATGGTGTCGCGGATTCAACATCGGCCACGCCGGGAGGCCGTGAAGGGTTGGTTCGAATGAGAGCTGGGAACCGCCAAAGCGCAGGGATGGCGCTGTGCAGGGCGCGCAGGGGCGAGGTCGAAGGACGCGCCTGGGAAACGTGCGATTGCCACCAAGCCGCCATGGCGCGCATCTCGCGAGCCGTCCCCACCTTGTTGGGCATGTCGGCGATTTTGACCGGGTGTTCGGGAGGGGTGTTGGACCCGCAGGGACCAATCGCGGCCGGCAACGCCAAGATCCTGCTCAACTCCCTGGCCATCATGCTGGTAATCGTGATCCCGACATTGGTTGCTTTGCTTTTTTTCGCCTGGAAATACCGAGCCTCGAACAGCCAAGCCCGCTACGATCCCGAGTTTGTCTACTCCGGTCGCATAGAGCTGATCGTCTGGGGTATTCCAACCTTGACGATCCTCTTCCTGGGGGGGCTTATCTACTACGGATCACAGCACCTCGATCCGCGCACGCCGATAGCCTCCGATAAGCCGCAGCTCAACGTCCAGGTCGTGGCGCTCGACTGGAAATGGCTCTTCATCTATCCCGACCAGCAAGTCGCCACCGTCAACAATCTGGTCATCCCGGCTGGTGTGCCCGTGCATTTCACATTGACTTCCGCCAGCGTCATGAACGCGTTCTTCATACCCCAGCTCGGCAGCATGATCTACGTCATGAATGGCATGCGGACGGAGCTGCACCTGCAGGCAGACCATGTGGGCACCTACTATGGGCAGTCGGCGCATTTCAGCGGCGACGGCTTCTCGGACATGCATTTCCTGGTGCATGCGGTTCCCGCGCGGGAATATGGCGCGTTCCTGTCCGGCCTGAAGGCTGATACCGGCGTCTTGAACGCGGACCTCTACCGCAAGCTGGCGCAACAAGGCTCCGAAGTGCCGGCGTCCGTGTTTGGTCATGCACAACAAGGCTTGTTTGATGCCATCGTGCGCCAGGCGCTGCCCCCGGGCCCCGGTCGGGCCAAGAACCAGTCCGGCGGCGAGCCGGCCATCAGGCCCAAGGCAGCGCCGTCGCCCACCGGTTCGGCAAGCCCAACACCGCAGGAACGAGAGGAGGCGAACGATGCTCGGTAAGCTCGACTGGTCGGCCATTCCGTTTGACCAGCCGATCCCACTTGGAGCGGCGTTGATCGTGTTTATTGCCGGCCTCGCCGTGCTGGGCTGGATCTCGCTCAAGGGATACTGGCCTTATTTGTGGCATGACTGGATAACGTCGGTCGATCACAAGCGCATCGGTGTCATGTACATCGTGCTTGCCATGCTGATGTTGCTGCGTGGCTTCGTTGACGCAATCATGATGCGTACTCAGCAGCTGTTTGCGATTCACGGACCCGGTTACCTGCCGCCCGAGCACTTCAATCAGATATTCTCGGCCCACGGGACCATCATGATCTTCTTCGCCTCGATGCCGTTCATGATCGGACTGATGAACTTCGTTGTGCCGCTGCAACTGGGAATACGTGATGTGGCCTTCCCCACCCTCAACTCGGTCAGTTTCTGGCTGACGGCGACGGGCGCCCTCCTGGTCAACATGTCCCTGGTCGTCGGCGAGTTCGCGCGTACCGGCTGGCTGCCCTATGCGCCACTTTCCGAGCTCGCATATTCGCCCGGGGTCGGTGTGGACTACTATCTGTGGGCGATCCAAATATCCGGCGTCGGGACCCTTTTGACCGGCGTGAACCTGGTTACCACCATCTTGAAAATGCGTGCCCCGGGCATGGGCTATCTGCGCATGCCAATGTTCTGCTGGACATCGCTGGCCGCCAATCTCCTGATCGTGGCTGCCTTCCCGATCCTTGCCGCAACGCTGGCGATGCTGACGCTCGACCGTTACCTCGGCTTTCATTTCTTCACCAACGAAGCCGGTGGGAACCAGATGATGTTCGTCAATCTCATCTGGGCCTGGGGCCACCCGGAAGTGTATATCCTGGTGCTTCCCGCCTTCGGTGTGTTCTCCGAAATCTTCTCCACGTTTTCGTCGAAGCCGCTGTTCGGCTACCGCTCGATGGTGACGGCGACGATGTTCATCTGTCTCGTGTCTTTCATGGTCTGGCTGCACCACTTCTTCACCATGGGCGCGGGCGCAAATGTAAATACGGCCTTCGGCATCGCCACCTCGGTGATCGCTGTCGGGACGGGGGTGAAGATCTACAACTGGCTCTTCACCATGTATGGCGGGAAGATCCGCTTCGACACCCCAATGCTTTGGGCGCTTGGCTTCGTCACCACATTCACCATCGGCGGAATGACCGGCGTTCTGCTTGCCGTCCCGCCAGCCGACTTTGTCCTTCACAACTCGCTCTTCCT
Source organism: Mesorhizobium sp. B2-1-8 (assembly GCF_006442545.2). Taxonomy (NCBI): domain Bacteria; kingdom Pseudomonadati; phylum Pseudomonadota; class Alphaproteobacteria; order Hyphomicrobiales; family Phyllobacteriaceae; genus Mesorhizobium; species Mesorhizobium sp. B2-1-8. The sequence continues at coordinate 5,070,049 of NZ_CP083952.1, read as the reverse complement.
GGTGGCGCATTTCCACAACGTGATTATCTCAGGCGTTCTCTTCGGCGCGTTCGCCGGCTTCACCTTCTGGTTTCCAAAGGCGTTCGGCTTTCGCCTTCACGAGGGCTGGGGCAAGGCGGCTTTCTGGTTCACGCTGCTCGGCTTCATCCTCGTCTTCGCACCGCTTTACGTGGTGGGTCTGCAGGGCATGACGCGCCGGTTGCAGCATATCGAGGTGGACGCCTGGGTACCGTGGATCGTCATCGCGGCGGCCGGTGTCGCGGTGATGCTTGTTGGAGCGGCGTGCCAGATCGCTCAGCTCTTACTGTCGATCAGGGACCGTGACCAGCTTCGCGACGACACGGGCGACCCTTGGGACGGGCGCTCGCTGGAGTGGTCCACACCGTCGCCTCCGCCTCCATTCAACTTTGCGCACCAGCCGCATGTTGAAAACCAGGAGCCCTATTGGAGCATGAAACAACACGCGATCGAAGGCCAAGATCCAAAGACGGACAGGCAGTACGAGCCGATCGACATGCCCAAGAACAGCCCGACGGGTTTCGTGTCAGCCTTCTTCGCGACGATCATTGGGTTCGCACTCATCTGGCACATATGGTGGCTGTCAATCCTCGGGTTCCTCGGCGCCTATGCCACATTTGTCGTGTTCGCCTGGCGCGACCAGGCCGAGATCGTGATCCCGGCCGAGGAGGTCGAACGGATCGACCGCGATCGCACGGCCGCGCAAATCGCCAGGCTGCGGCGCAGGGAACAACTGACATGAGTGACCACTTCGACACGATGCCCAGCGACATCGCCGCTGGAAGTGCCAGACGCGATCCCTACGTGCTGGGCCGTTCGAGCGGGCAGGGAGAAGGGCGCTCACGACACCAGGGTGCCACCGGACACGGCGAGGGCGGTCCCGCCTCGAAATTTGTAACCGTCACCTACGGATTTTGGATCTTTCTCCTGTCCGATATCATTATGTTCTCGGCGTTTTTCGCTTCGTACGCGGTGCTAGCGAATGCAACCGATAACGGGCCGACCGGCAAACAGCTGTTCGACCTCACACGCGTTGCCATTCAGACCGGACTTCTGTTGACCTCGACCTTCACCGCAGGCTTGGCCTCCCTGGCGGTCGAAAGACGTTCGATGATCCGCACACAGGCGTGGCTCCTGGTCACCGGCGTGCTTGGCGCGTTGTTCCTGCTCCTCGAGGGACAGGAATTCATCACCATGATCGGGGAGGGTGCCGGTCCCGCCCGAAGTGCGTTCCTGTCGGCCTTCTTCGCATTGGTCGGCTGCCATGGCGTCCATGTGGGGCTTGGGATCCTGTGGCTTGGAACCATGATGGCCCAGCTTTGGGTGAAGGGCTTTCGGGTCGAGATCTTACGCAGGCTCCACTGCTTCAGCCTTTTCTGGCATGCCCTCGACATTATCTGGGTCGCCATTTTCAGCCTGGTTTATCTGCTGGGAGCATCACAATGACAGACGAGACCGTCTCATCCGACGCCTCCAGGGACACCCGCGATACCGCCCCCGGTGAGGAGACGATCGCGCGCAACGAGCCCGCGGCTGGACTGCCGGGATATCTACTCGGCTATGGCCTCGCGGCCTTGTTGACTGTGGGGTCCTTCATCGCCGCCAGGACGGAGTTGATCTACCAGCCCGCGGTGATTTCCGCGCTGGTCGTGCTGGCCCTTGCACAGATTGGCGTGCATCTGGTTTTCTTCCTGCATCTGACGAGCGGACCAGACAACACAAACAACATTCTGGCCCTCGCCTTCGGAGTGTTGATCGTCGCGCTGATAGTGCTCGGTTCCATCTGGATCATGGGACATCTCGACCAGAACATGGCGCCGATGAAGTCGCAACAGCTTGCCTTACTACCCCTTTGTTCTGCCGTACGCCTTCGGCTGGCGTCGGCCATGGCCCGTCCGGCGGGCTGATAAGAGCAAGACACCGTCGCAGAGGCGAAACGATTGGATGGCATCTGGATGCGGCGGACCGGAGAACGACAGGACGCATCGACAGTTCGACCCGAAGAACAGTGAAGGAGGAACTGATGATCCCCGAATGGCTGCATTGGGTGTCCCTGCTTTCGTTGCTGGCCGGCGTTCTATCTTCGATCTGGATAGCACTAGACGAGTTCCGAAATCCGCGAGAGATGTGGATCATGAACCTCGTTTGGCCGGTCTGTGCCCTCTTCGGTTCCGGCTTCGTTCTTTTCGTCTATCTGCATGCCGGCCGGTCAGGTTCGAAGGCCAGAGGGGAGCGGCCGGGCGGCGCAAGAAGGGCAGGCTCCGACAAGCCGGTTCTTTCGCCGATGGCGATCGCAAAGGCTGCTTTTCATTGCGGAGCCGGCTGCACCGTGGGCGATGTCATCGCCGAGACGCTGGCGCTTGCGTTCCCGACCGTCCTGTTGTGGCTGGGCTGGAAAAGCCTGTTTGCCGAAAGAACGATTTCGATCTGGATCCTGGACTACATCTTCGCCTTTGTCCTGGGCATAGCTTTCCAATATTTTACCATCAAGCCGATGCGACAGCTGTCTGTGACGCAGGGATTGCTACAAGCGCTCAAGGCCGACGCTCTGTCGCTGACGGCCTGGCAGGTTGGCATGTACGGCCTGATGGGCCTCGGGCAGCTTTTGATTTTTGAACCGGCCTTCGGAACACGGCTGGAAGCCAACACGCCTGAGTTCTGGTTTTTGATGCAACTGGCCATGCTGGGCGGCTTTGCAACCAGTTATCCCGTTAATTGGTGGCTCCTCAGAAAAGGCGTAAAGGAAGTAATGTAGGCGGGCGCAAGCCATGGTCCGCTGCCGCTGCAACCAGATGCTTGATCCGATCCTCGCGACCGCGGATGTCGATGCAGAACACCTGATAGGAACTCGCGGCAGACTCGACCGACTTGCGCAGGTCTCGCACTTCGTCTGAGGTCACCGCGCCGCCTTGCTGCCCCGGGCAGCTGGCGACTGCCGCAATCCGACCGTCCGAAAGTTTGATCCAAATGACGTCATCGCCAGTGAGTTCGGGCTTTCAGGCGTGGACGCAGCGTGCCCGCCGTTGAGGATGATGCGCAAGAGAGAAAGCGGCCGTCGGACTGGACGATGCCGTCGCCTTTGAGCGATGGAAAAAGTCCTTTCACGCCGACGCCCCCGCTTGGTGGCATGCCGAGCATTGGGCGGCATAGACTGCCTGTCCGGCACGAACGACGTCCTGGTCTGGAACCTCAGTGCTTTCCAGCGCGGTAGCCGGGAGTGACCTCAGATAGGTTGCGATCGCCTGCAAATCTTCGTCGGTCATCTTGGACGTCGAATCCTTGATCACCTCGGCCATCGGCCCGTACCCCGTGGTGCGGTCATTACGCCCGGTCTTGAGAAAGCGGGCTATGTCCTCTGTGTCCCACGATCCCAGATCCGCACGCCGGTCCCCAGTCAGGCTATGAGCGGGATGAGATTAGTTTCGGTCATATCCGGAGTTTTCGAAATAGTGTGAGCATTCTGTCGGTGTGATGCGGTTGAGAATTTGGCCGATCGCGTCGCAAACGGTTTGGACGGTGCGGCTTGCTGCCTTTCTCAGCCAGTGCTTGAGTTTTGAAAAGAGCTGTTCGATCCCCGGTTCCGGGCAAGAATGAGCCCAGGCGACGCATGGGCAGCGCTCTCTGGTCGGAGGTTTGCGGAGCGTCAGCGTCTCCTGGGCGGTCGGCGACGTTTCTGCGACCAGATTGGCTTGAGCGCATCGGAATTAGATCCTGCGTGCTGCCGGCACGTCTCCGATTCGAGTTGCTCGACTTCTTCACGCCGGCGCTTCCAAAGGGGCTCATTTCCCTAGTTGTGGAGCCTCGCCAGGTTGACCAGATAGTATCTGAGGCTGCTATGAACGATCTTCCAATCCTCACCCTGGGAATGATCCTGCTTACCGCTTCTTTGGTGGCGATGATTTCCAGACGGCTGCGGCTTCCTTACAGCGTCGGGCTTGTCGCGGCAGGTATCGCCCTTGGCTTCACGCCCGGCGTTGTCGCACTCCCCCTCAGTCGGGATTTGATTTTCACAGTGTTTTTGCCACCGCTAATCTTCCAGGCGGCACTCGCGATCGAATGGCGTCGTTTTCGCCTGAACCTGCCGGTCACCATTCTGCTCGCGTTCCCCGGCGTCGCGATAGCCGCTGCGGTGGTTGCGAGCGGCATGCATCTACTGCTCGGATGGACCTGGATCGGTGCCGGGCTGTTCGGCGTGCTGATAGCCGCCACCGATCCGGTGTCGGTTATCGCGGCCTTCAAGGAGATGAAGGTTCAACCCCGCCTCGCTCTGCTTGTCGAATCTGAAAGTCTGCTCAACGACGGCGCAGCCGCGGTTGGCTTCGGCATCCTGGCGGCAATCCTGGCAGGCGCCGACGCAACGCCCCTGAGCATTGTCGGGTCGCTGTTCTGGACGGTCGCGGGTGGGATTGCCTCCGGCGCGACAGTGGCAGCCCTGCTCCTTCTGATCGCCGGCCGGACCGAAGACCATCTTGTTGAGATAACCCTCACGACCATCGTCGCTTACGGTTCGTTCCTGCTTGCGGAGGATCTTGGCATGTCCGGCGTGCTGGCCACTCTCACGGCGGGCCTGATTGTGGGCAATGTCGGTTGGAAAGGCGCTATTTCCGCCAACGCAAGAAGTCACGTTCTGGCATTCTGGGAGTACGCGGCCTTCCTGGCAAATTCGATCGTGTTCATCTTGATCGGCGGCCATGAAGCTCATCAGCCACTTGGAATATTCGCAGGCACCTCGGCAGTCGCGGTCGTGCTCGTGCTGTTTGGTCGGAGCTTGGCCATCTATCCCTTCGGTGCCCTGCTTGCCGCCACGCGCTTGAAGGTGGATACCCGTTATCAGCACGTTTTGGTCTGGGGTGGGCTGCGCGGCGCGCTCGCCCTGGCCCTGGCGCTCGCACTTCCTGAAAACGTTGCAGAGCGCGGTGAAATAATCGTTGCCGCATTTGCGGTCGTTGCCTTTTCCATTTTCGTCCAGGGCTTGACCATGCCCTGGCTTATCAGATGGATGGGGTTGACCGCCGAAAACGCGGGTTCCGCGACAAGCGATCGCAGCAGGCGATGAAGAGGCCCGACGGCGTTCTCGTATTTGTGACTAATGTGGCCATAGGATGTGACCGGGGCTGGAAAGACGATGCCAGGACCGGGACAGCATTGGCCCGTTCACACATGTTGCATCTCACTCCACAAAACAGAACTGTGAGGCGGCGCCATCGTTGGCCGATTGACCCGGCTGTGGCATTGGCCCCGCGCGGGGATTGCGCTTCGATGCAAATGCGGGCGAATATGTGCCTGGCGAAACCGATCGGGACGGTGCTCGAGCAATCAACCGCCCTTGAACAGCCAGCCCCGCCGCTAACAGCGGCCGGGCAAGTCGAACATGCAGAACTGCAACAAACGAGCCAGTGCTTCGGAGCGCTGCCGAAGGCTGGACCTTCTCCGGTTGGCGACGATTTGGAAGCCCTTCCGAGCCGGCGATTGCAGCAGGCTCGGATGAGCCGACAGGCGATCAAGTAGGCGCCATCCGCCCTCCCGTGGCGGCCAGCAGTTGCATGGGCGGCTGCCGGACTGGCGTTTGCGCATCGGCTTCCTTCATGCAACAGTCTACAAGAAGCCACCATCTAGGCGTCCATCATCGACTTCGACGGCTCTCGGCCGATATGTTCTTCAATGCGTTCGTGCCGGCGTCTGTGGCAAAGCCTTGCGGAAGTTCTTGGGATAGTCGGGAGGCATCCTGGGCGGCATCAGCGGTTCATAGGCACCGACCAGCGCTAGGACCTTCGGCTGCGAAGGCCTCGTCGAGCACGGTCTCGATCTGATCGGCCCCGCTTGATGCGAAAACCGCTTCCCCCATCGTTTCCGCGGCTTGGGCAAAATCGATCGCCTGCAGTTCGCAACCGAATTGCGGGTTGCCCAGAAACTCATCTGCTCGCAGGCAATCTGATTGAAATCGTGACATCTTGGAAAGCGGCCGCCGGGCGCCTTGCCGGGGAACCCCGCTCATCCCGAACCGTAACCGCAAGGGTCATGGAGCGTCTGCACCAAGCGGGCTTCTGTAGTTGTGGGGGACATTTCGGGGGGCATGAAGTGTCTTCAGATGTGAGGAAACATCGGCGATCAGCCGTCGTTGACACGCTTGTGAGTGCGAGGACCCCTACTCAAAAGAGGCGCCTTCCGCGCGATGATATCCACTGATTGGAAGACAGCTATTTCGACCTGCGGAATTTCTGAAGAGTCGTCTCCAGCACGAGGAACGAACCAAAGTTCCATGCATTTAGCAGGCTGCGTTCATACACTATTTCTTCTGGGAGCTGGACCATTGTCATCCGGAGGCTACCTCTTGGGCGACCAGGAAACCAATGAAGTTTCCATCGTTGAGCTGATCCCCGCCCTGCGGGCTTTCGCCCGTACCTTCTGCCGTATCCCCGATGATGCCGACGATCTGGTGCAGGAGACACTGACCAAGGGCCTCGCCAATATCGACAAGTTCGAACCCGGGACACGCATGAAGTCATGGCTCTTCACCATCATGCGCAACACCTACTACACCCGGATAAAGATCGCTGCCCGGGAAGCGCCAGGCCTGCTCGACTGTGCATCTTCCAAACCGACTTCGGAAGCCACCCAGGAATGGAGCGTTCAGGGCAAGGAAGTTCACCGCGCGATTCAAAAGCTACCCGAACACCAACGCGAGGTTCTGATGCTGATCGGTGTTCTAGGGGTGAGCTATGAGGAAACGGCCGAGATATGTGGCTGCGCGGTGGGGACGGTCAAAAGTCGGCTAAACCGTGCCCGGGCCAACGTTCTCGAATTGCTTGGGGAGAGTTCGCTGCAGACATTGGTGGAAAGGCGAAACCATCTGTCGGACGGTCAGCTCGATATCGACGGTGACAGCCGCAGATAGTCAGTTCTTCACGTGACGTTTACGTCTCTCGACCAGCGCGTTTTGCAACTCCATCGCCAGTTTGGTCAGCCGGTCCGGTATCCTTTCCTGCTCAATCGCAGATAGGAGAGAAGTGATCTCCCGATCCATAGCCAGACCGAATTCTGGGTCCACCGTATCATCGCTCGAACGAGACATCATATTCTCTTGATAGACAGCAGTCCCTTGGTCGTAGTGTGGTGACGAATGCTCGACATTACAAGGTGAGGTTCGCCGCCGGCACGGTTGCTGGCTAGTCGTCCGTGAACAATGAAGTGGGTCAGGCTGCGCTGGATCTGGGGCGGCTTTGGAGTGCTGTGATGAGAAGCCACAAAAGCAGCCTGAACCATTTGATCAGGAGCGAGAAGTTGTAGCCGGCGGCGGCGAGGATGGCGTTGATGGCGTCGCCCTGTTCGCCGGCGAGGTAGTTGCGGCCCATGCGGTGCTCGGCCTTGATGTGGCCGATGACGGGTTCGACTGCCGATCGCCTGCGCATCTGACGCTTGATGGCAGGTGTGACGCGGCGCTTCTGGCCGGCGGTGAAGACCCTGAGCTTGTGGCTTTCAGGTGCGTTGTGGCCGCGATATCCGGCGTCGGCGAGGATGCGGCCGATTTCGTTGCCGATGGTCTTTTCCATGTCGGGGATAACGGTCGCGAGCGTATGGCCGTCATAGGGATTGCCGGGCAGTGCCTGAGCGTGCAGGGCGAACTGGCCGCCCTTCGAGCGTTCGAGCGTCGTGGCGATCGAGACCTTGACGCCGAACTCGTAAGGGGCATGCGCCTTGCCCTTGCCGATGCACTCGACCTCATGGGCGTGCAGGCTGTAGATTTTGCGGCCGCGCTGGCGCTGACGTTGCTCCAGAACCGCCGAGGCCTGGTAGAGCGGCCACTTGAAGCTCGCCTCGAGGTCCGTTTGGCCGGTGATCCGGCGGGAGATGTCGCGAATGGTGCGGCCGAGATAGGTCTTGAGCTTGCGCAGCGCCTTGTTGGCCCGCTTGAACTGCTTGGCGTGCGCGTAGCGCTGGTGCTTGATCAGCGCCAGCTTGCCGACCCGCACGTAGGTCTGGCGCAAATCGAGCCCCGCCTTCTTGGCCAGCCGCACCAGCCGCTCGCGCGCCCGATTGACGAGCTTGGCGTCGGTGGGGAACATCACGTTCTTCGGCTGCACGGTCGTGTCGACGATCACCCGGCGCGTATCGGCCGGCTTCATCGCTCCGCTCTTGACCGCCACCGCCAGGCTTTCTTGCAGGAGCGCCGTGATCGGCTCCTCGCCCATGCGCTGGCGCCAGCGCGTCATCGATGAGCGCTCGAAGGAGAGCTCGTGGCGGAAGAACTCTTCACCGCACAGATACTGGAAGTAGGGGTTCTCCACCCAGCGGGCGCACAGCTCCTCGTCCGACAAGTCGAAAGTGTGCTTCAGGATCGCAAGGCCCGCCATCAGTCGCGTCGGCAAGGGCGGCATGCCAGGACCGTCCGAATAGACCGCGCCGAAACGCTCCTCCAGCACCGGCCAGTCGATCGCCTGCGCCAGCCGCACCAACTCGTGCTTCATGTTGATGATCTGATCGAGCCTGGAGCGGAACAGGTCCTGCTCTCCCGTCTCGCGCTTCTCGCGTGGCCTGGACATTCGCCGTCCCCTCGATTCGCCCGCCAAAACGAGTGAATCACGCATCGGCGCACAAGGGAATCGTCAAATCGAATTGCAAGAAAACGGCAACCAGACACCGCAAATGTTGCAACGCTATTCCCGCATTCCTCGCCGATTAGGAAACCAGATCAAAGCCTTGCGGATAGTTCACCGACGACTGGCTAGGCTTGCACAGATTTATTTCCTTAGCCCCATGTCGCCGCGGGCCAAGAATGCGGTGTGACGGCGTTCAATCCTTCGGCAACTGGTTCGCGGCATGGTCCTGATATTGATCGGACTTGATGCGATTGCCATCCAGTCCACGCTCCTCGCTGTGCTGCTTCTTGTCGCGATTGGACAAAACGGCGTTTTCTCCGACCTTGTCCTTGGGCAGGTCGGTCATCGCGCCGGCGCCGGTACCCTTGCCCTGTGTGCCGCGGCCGAAATGTTTTTTGTCGCCGGATGCCATGACTTTCTCCTTTGGATCGGTGACGTTCTTCAGCGCTTCTGGTTCGACGTCCGAACTGGCGGTGCGCGGTAATGTTCCGCCGCCGCGAGCAAGCAGGAAGGCATCGCCATCCCATAACCGAAACGGCTTCTCGCCATTGATGACGACCCGCAATTGGTGAGCTTCGGCCAGACGACTGATATCGGCGCGGTCCAAAAAAAGCGATCCGCGATAAGAATAGTTCAGCAGGGCCAGCCACCCCGGCTGTCTCAGAACGCGTGCAATCTCCTCGAAATGCCGCTCAGCCATGCCGGCCAGAACGAGATAAGGAAAGCAGTCGACCGCCAGCACGCAATCGAAACTGCTGTCGTCGAATTCGGTCAAGTCGAGACCGGAGGTTCGCCGCACCTCGACATTGCCCAGCGCGGCGCACCGCTCAGAGGCGATGGAGATCATCCGCGAGGATATGTCGATGCCGACCATCCGGTTGAAGGAGTTGGAAAGCGCACCTTCGAAACGGCCGATGCCGCAACCAATGTCCAGGACGTCCCGGCCGGTGCCGGTGAAATCCTGCTCTTTGAGCCATGCAGCGATTTCGTCGGTGGTGCCTGACAGCCTGTCCTCATCGCCGAGGGATGCGAGTTGGACGCTTGCTGTTCCCGAAATCGCTGCCGCCGCATCGAAGCTCGATGCCAATCGCGTGACGACAGCGGCATCTGTCTCGTCCTCGTCGCGTGCGTGCCGAACGGCCGCGCCCGTGGCCCGTAACAAGGCGAATGCGCTTGGATTGCGGCGAAGCAGCCCGGCTACCTCTTGCAGTCTGTCCGCGTATTGAGGAACCGACGGGATGATATCCAGCACGATCTCCGCCAATTCCGCCGCCCCGATCCTCGTCTGTAGGTAAAGCGCCAGCCTGGCGATGACGGCTTCGGCGCAAACGCCATCCTTCATGCAGTCTTCGACGGCCGATCTCATCGCTGTCCGGCGCTGGGCCGATTTTGGGCCGGTCGCGATCATGGTATCAATTCCGCGTCCAGACCCTGCGCATCGTCCACCTGTCGATGGCGCCCCAGCCATATTTGTAGGCTTCCTGACCGCGCAGGAAATCGAACTCATGCGCCCCCTCGCGGATCGACTCCTCGATCGCGTGGCCGATCAGGATCGCGCCTGGACTCTCTTCGGCATAAGCAGGGTCGAAGCCCCCGAGATAGGCATAGGCGCGACCGCGATGATGAAAGCCGTAATAGACGCCGACGGTTCTGCCGTCGATTGCGAGCAGCCAGCACCGGGCAAGGCCACGAGCGTCGAGCAAGGGAAGCGAGTGCCTGTGGAATTGCTTTACGGCGACGTCGGCCAACACACCACCTCCGCGTCCGGCCCAGCGCGCGTCGTGAAGGCGGATCAACTGATCGAGGAAGGTTTGGGGTTCGCCGCGTGCCGACGACAACGCGGTCCGGCCGCGCCTGGCTGCGGCCTGTCGCGCCCGTCGCAACTGGCGCCTTCGTCGGGAGGGCACACAGCCCGCAAGGGTTTCGTCGCCGGCGAGAGCGAGCACGGGGCAAACGCCATGAAGGCCTGGCCGCCCGGCCTTCAGGTCGGGATAGATCATGGCAAGACCGGCAGCGTCTTGCGGCAAATCCGACAAGACCCATTGCGACCATTCAACCGAGAGGATCTTTTCAGCAATTGCGGCTGCGACCAGGGCTTCGGTGCCGGGAACACACAGGATGTCCAGATAGTCGCTGAGCGAAATCCCGACCGGAAGCAATTTCGAGCCCGCGACCCCGTGCTCGAGATAGAGCGGCGCCAGTCCCAACAGATCGCCTCCGTGCCAGACCGCGACCGTCGCCAGGTCGCCCGGCGCGAATGTACGCCACCATGGCACCAGCCAGGCGGGAGATTGAAACGGCGTCGCGGAAGAACTCTGCTCCCACAGTTTCCACCAGTGCGGCGCGAGGCTATCGAATTGCGCCGGATCATCGATGATCTCGCTACGCAGCACAGGCTCGCTCACGGTGTGGTGGCGAGGCGCGCGGCATCGGTGCCAAGTCGCGCCAGTGCTTGATAGGCATCCATGTAGGACGAGATCATTCGTTGCAGCGAAAACCGCCGCCGCGCCTCGGTCCGGCATGCCTCGGCGTCCAGGCTGGGTGCCGCAATGATGGCTTGGGCCATCTCGTCGATAGAGTTGACGAGAAAGCCGGTCCTGCCATGCTCGATCACATCGGGAAGCGCGCCATTTGGAAAAGCCACGACCGGCGTGCCGCAGGCCAGTGCCTCCATGGCGACAAGTGAACTGGTTTCGGCGGCAAGGCTCGGGATGACCAGACAGCGCGCTGCGTTGAGAAAGCGTCGCTTGGCGGTGAAACCGATCGGACCAAGGAAGCGGCGGCGGCCATCGAGTCGAGGTTGGACCTCGTCGCGAAAGTACCGCGTGTGCATTTCGTAGGGATAGACCTTGCCGCCGACAACCAGTGGCACACCCGCCCGTTTGGCTGCCTCCAGCGCCAGGTGAATGCCCTTTTCCGGGCAGACCCGGCTCAGAACCAGTGCAAAGTCGCGCTTAGCTAGCGGCAGACTGAGCGCCTCTATGTCGACGCCATTCGGAATTGGCGCCGCCAGCCTGGCGCCGGGAGGCGCGGTTTTCTGCTGGGCAGCCGAGACGGCGTGGAGCCACAGGTCGTCGCGCGTCGGGCGCAGTGCCTCGGCCGGATACCAGTCCAATGGCAAGTGAAGGGTCACCAACGTCGGGCCATCGGCTGGCAGGTAGGCGTCGAAGTCGATGCCATGCAGATGAACCACGTCGATCGGCCAAGTGGCGCGGGCCGTGGCGATCGCGGTCCGATGAGCCTGCTGCGCGCGGCCCTTTGCCGCTTCGTCGAGCACGCCGCGTTCCGCCGGTGTTTCCAGAAGGGTGCCGCTCGCGCTGGAACCCCGGCAGCCGACGACGACAGACCGGTGACCCGCGTGAACCAGTGCCCGATCGAGCATCGACAGGACCTGCTCGGCACCTCCGACCGCGTCCGGTCCCACAGGCGCGAGGGGATAGGCGACATTGAGGACGGTAAGCGTCATGGCCGGCCGAGCGATTGTGAGGGATGGGCGAGGGCGCTTGCGACCGGCCGCATGTCCTCGAAGCTCGAAGGCAGTGAATTGCGGCGAATTGCGTGGCAACCGCGGGCCACGATTTCCGTCAGCGCATCCGTTGATCGCGGACCGGATCGCATGAGAGCCTCACGCCGCCGAGGCCCGCTGCGTCGGAAGCGAGTCGGACGTCATGCTGGGCGCGTAGCGGCGGACCATCGATGCGCAGAATTCAGCGAATTCCTCGGGCACCAGTGGAGGGCTGGTGTGGTGAGGCATCATTCCACGATGTTCCGGCGTGAAGCAGAAGGTGACCGTGACATCGAAAGGGGCGAGGGCTTCCATCTGTCGGTCGAACCAGTCCAACGCATTCGGCCTGAAGCTGTCGGCCCAGGAAAGCCCCGTGCGCACGTTGGTGACGCCGAGCCGCTTCATCCATGCGACGGCGTCGTCCAGTCGGGGGTCCTCGAAATGAAACCACTGTACCAGCCCCATTGCAGGTGTGTGGCGCAGGAATTCTTCTATCGCCGGCTTCGGCGTACCGTCCTGGCGCAGCAGCCCCATGTGGAAATGACGATAATAGGAGGAGCCCTCCGCTTCGCGATGCCGCGTCGTTGCCCCCCATTCGCGCGGAAGGTCGTAGAGGCTATACCACTGAATTCGTGGTGCGTTGCCGAGCAGCAATTCGGCGGTGCGCTTGAGGCCCCAGACCTGTATTTCCTCGGCCCCGAAGGTCGATATGCCGACTTCGCTGACCCAGATGGGAAGATCGGTGACGGTTGCGATCTCGCCGATCCTCTGCGGCCATTCCTGAATTTGCCACAAGTTCCAGTCAAGAGGAAAGCCGTGTACCGCAACGGCGTCGACGTGGTCCAGTACGCCGAATCCCTTCATGTGCGCGATAAAGTCGGGGTCTATTGGCGAGATGCCGCCAAGCACCTTTGCCAGGGCCGGGTTCTCGGATGCGATCGCATCCGCCGACAGAATTGCCATCCTGGCAAAGCGGCTCCAATCGGGGTCGAGCTCGGGGTCCCAGTGCGATTTGTTGTTGGGCTCGTTCCAGATCATCGCGGCTTCAATCATGGAGCTTTCCTTTCGAAGGGTAAATTGCGCCGCCGCCGGCCGGATCGCCGGCCGCGCGACAGAAATAGACCTCCTGTTCGGGATGCAGAACGATCTCGAAACCCGCGCTGCGCAGCATCGCCTCGGTGCAGGCCCGGTTGGGTATCCACCAGTTGGTCGGATCATCCGCGTAGCGTTGCTCTACGAAATGCAGCTTGGGAAATTCTGGCCGGTCGAACAGATCATGCATCCAGAAGGGATAATTCTCTTCCAGCTCCAACAGATCCGCGCTGCCGCGTTGCATGGACTGAAAAATCATCATGTCGCCGGCGACGTGCTCGCGGATTAAGTCGAGCGCGAGCAAGGGGTGGCGCAGATGGTAAAGCACCCCCATGAACAGCACGACGTCGAATGTCTCGCGCAGGGCACCAACGTCGTAGACCGATAGCTTCTGGAATTCGATCTCGCAATCCGCGATCTCGGCCGCAAAGCGGGCCTGCGCCAGATAGCCCTCGTCGAAATCGATGCCGAGGACACGGGCGGCGCCTCGCCGTTTCATCTCGATTGAATAGAAGCCGGCATTGCAGCCGATGTCCAGCACGGTCTTGCCGGCCAGATCGGCAGGTATGGCGTCAGCGAATTTGAGCCATTTGATCAGGGGGTAATTGCCGAGAAAGTGGTCGGGTGCAGTTTCGACGCCGGCCAGTTCCATGTTGTGGAACCATGGGCCGAGCGCGTCGATGCGTCGTCGGATTTCGGCTTGGGAATGCAACATGGTCAGCCTCCTTCGCCGGGGACAACGGGAACATGCGAGTGCGTGCCGGGCATGATCGCGGCGGGCTGGTGAGGGGCGGATGGGACGCCGTCTTCAAGCAACCGTAGGGCTGTGCGATAGCCGTTGAAGGTACCGACATCGACATAAGCGGACCCAGCCTTGACACCGTGGGCCACACCGCCGGCCGCAAGGTAGGCGTTGATCAATGTGCCGATGTATTCGTCACGGCGGTCCCGCTCGCGCCACAGTACCGCAAGCCGATGCAGGATATGACCGGGCATCTTGAACGCGCCCCAAACCCAGTTCGTGGAGGCATCCTGTCGCTTGACCTGGATTTCGATCACGCGCTCGTCGTCCTCGGTGCAGACGGCGTCGAAGAATTCCGGGCGGTCAACGGGGAAGAGCAGAAATGAAAGCTGATCGTCGGGCAAATGACAGAAACCGTCCTCGGGAAACCAGATCGTATCTGGAAGACCGACCAGGACGACCTCGTCTGACGCCACGAGGGGCACTGCCCGGAAAATCGCATCGCAGAGGCCGACGGGGTTGGGCTGCACCACAAAGAGGGCCGTCGCGTCGCCGTAGCCGGCTGCGTAGTATTCCAGAATGTCGGATTTGCCCGATCCGATGATGAAGCAGATCTTGTCGACGCCGGCCTTCACCATGCGCCGCACCAGATACTCGCTTACTGCGCAGGGACGTTCGGTCTGGCCGTCGATCCGGCTGCCAACCGGCAGCAGCTCCTTCGAGAAACCGAGCGGTTGAATGCGGCTGCCACGTCCGGCAGCGGGCACAATGCCCAACATCAGACTGCTTCCTCCATCGGTTCGCCGACCGGATTTTGCGAGGCGTCGACCAGGATTTTATCCAGTTCCGCTGCACGCTTGGCGGAAGTGTGCTCGCTCAAGACCCGCTCGCGGGCACGCCTTCGGATGCCGTCGAGTTCAAGCTCCGGCAATTGCAGCGCGGCGACCACATCATCCGTGTCATGCGCCAGCAGGACTTCGCGGCCGGGTTCGAAGAAGTCCGCGAGGCCTGGCCATGCATCGGTAACGATGGCAGCCCCACACGCAGCCGCTTCGAAGAGCCGTCCCGACGGGCACCAGCCTTTTTGCGCCATCGCTTCCCGCGTGACGTTGAGCGTCAGCCGCGACGATGAGAAGAACGCCGGATGGTCGGCGGGCGGCAGATGCCTGACGAAGAAGATGTTGTCGCTCCACGGGAATTCCTGCGGATATTGCGCGCCGCCAATGATGAAGCGCTGATCAGGCAGGCGCATGGCCGGGCGGACCAGCAGCTTTTCGACGCCGGCCTGGCGATCTGCCGCGTAGGTCCCGAGATATGACAGATCGCCGGCGAATTCGGCCCGCTTCTCTGCCGGCCGGTGCCTGTCCGGATCGACATGCCCATAGAGCGGCATTACGTGACGCGCACCCAGAACCGTCTTCAGCGCCTCGATCGCCGAGCCGCCGGTGTAGCTCAGGACGAGATGGTAATCGGCAAGGCCCTCTGGTCCGAAATAGGGCGGACGCTCGCCGTGTTCGACGCGGGCAAGCGTGACTGGAGTGTCGAGATCGTAGAAGACGCGCAGCCCGCGACTTGCCTGCTGGGCAAGGCGGGAAGCTTCGACGGCGTCGGGGCAGTAGGAGGTGACGACAACGACATCCGCTTGCTTCATTGCCCGTTCCGCGACGCGGCGAATGTCCTCCCAGTCCGGATAGATGACGACGTTGCCGCCGTCGAGCTGATCCAGATCGCGGGTCCCGGCATAGTAGGGAGTGTCGCGTTCGAAAAAGGTGATGGACCAGCCCAGCCGGGCGAGGGCGCGGATCAGCCCGCGCCATAACGTGGCATGGCCGTTCCCCCATGAAGATGTAACGGTGAGACCGAAAATGACCATCCGCATGGGGAATTTCCTCGTCAGGCAACTTCATTCATTCGCAGGAGCTTTGAGCCCCAGTCGCCCGACACGATCGTCGTGATCGAGGCGGGATCTATGTCGAAGCGAAAGCAATCGCCGACTGACAAGCCGAGCACCTTGCAGACGGCGGCCTTGATAACGTCGGCATGGCTGATCAGGGCGATGCATTGGTTCTGACGCAGCTCGCGGACGTCGTTCATCAGCGAGACGATGCGCTGCTGGACATCCAGCATGGTCTCGCCGCTCGGTGTCCTTGCCTCCTGCCGCTGGTCGTTCCACGCCCGCCAACCGGCGTCGTCATTCAATTCATCGAAGGTCTTTCCAGACCAGTCGCCGAAGTCGATTTCGTCGAGTTCGGCGCGGATCGCGATTTCACCGACACCGCAGGCGAGAGCAACCGGTAGCGCCGTCTCCTGCGTGCGCTCGCGTGGGCTGCACAAGACGGCGGCGATTGTCTCTCGGGCCATGCGCCCGCCAAGGTGCTCTGCTTGAGCTTTTCCGGTCTCGCCAAGGCAAACGCCGGCCATGCGCCCGGCAAGATAAGAGCCGACATTGTCGTGCGCAGCATGGCGGATCAAGAAGAACGTCGTCGTCATTCCGCGGCATCCAGCAAAGGCTCGTCCTTGCCGGCGATGAAAGCGAGCGTCCGCTGTCGGGCTTCGGCGTCGGTGAACTGTTCGGGAGGTGACTTCATGAAGTAGCTGCAAGGACCCGTGAGCGCTCCGGCGATGCCGCGGTCGAGCGCCAGCTTGGCGCAACGCACCGCGTCGATCACCACGCCGGCTGAATTGGGCGAATCCCACACTTCCAGCTTGAGCTCGGCATTAAGCGGCACGCCGCCGAAGGTCGTGCCTTCGACACGGATGTACGCCCATTTGCGGTCGGTGAGCCAAGGCACATGGTCGCTGGGTCCCACATGGATGTTGCCGGGCTCCAGGGGAACATCCAGCTGGCTGGTCACCGCTTGCGTCTTGGAGATCTTCTTCGATTCCAGCCGCTCACGTTCCAACATGTTAAGAAAGTCGGTGTTGCCGCCGAAATTCAGCTGATAAGTGCGATCGATGCGCACGCCGCGCTCGCGAAAGACATTAGCCAGCAGCCGGTGCACGATCGTCGCGCCGACCTGGCTCTTGATGTCGTCGCCTACCAGTGGCAGCCCGCGTTGCTCGAAGCGCCGCCGCCATTCCGGACGCGAGGCGATGAAAACCGGTATGCAGTTGACGAAGGCGCAGCCGGCCTCGAGCGCGCATTCAGCATAGAAGTGCGTCGCCTCCTCCGAACCCACCGGCAGGTAGGAGACCAGCACATCGGCTCCGCTGTCGCGCAAGATCCCGCTGACGTTGGCAACCGGCTCTGGCGCCTCTTCGATCTCGTTGCGCAGATATTTGCCGATCCCGTCGAGCGTCGGCCCGCGCTCGACGCGAACACCGGTCGTCGGTGCGTCGGCAAAACGGAATGTGTTGTTCGGGGCGGCGTAGATCGCCTCCGCGACGTCGCGACCAACCTTGCTCTTGGCGACATCGAATGCACAGACAATTTCGATGTCGTCGACGTGATAGCCACCGAGATCGACATGCATCAGGCCCGGGACCGGTTCATTGCTTTTCGCATCACGATAATAGGAGAGACCCTGCACCAAGGACGACGCGCAATTGCCGACTCCAACGATGCCAACACGAATCTTTTTCGATCCCACGAAACTGCCGCCCTATGCTGTTCAAAGGTAAGTTCCTTGCGCCGAACCGCCACCCTGCCGGAATGTTCCCTTGCTCGACTGAAAAATTGTGACCACAAGCGGACCGAGAGTGCACGACAGCTTAAGGAGGGAGCGACCCGAGCGCATGTCTCGCGGCACCACGCTGGATCATGCACGGCTGCCCAGACAGAGACTGCCGCGGAGTTCACGCGCTATCTGGCCCGGATCACGCCAGGGCGTGGCCCATCAATCCAGCCTTCGCAGCATGTCTGCTTCCTGCTCGAGAATAGCGGCCACTTCTTCCCGCTGCAGATGCGTCATCATCAGGCTGACGCAGCACTCCAGATAGGTGATCGAGGCTCGCCGCAAATAAGCAGCCATTTCCCGTTCCGCCATCTTGTCGATGTCCGTCGCGGATCGCTTGGGTTGCATGACGTCCTCCATATCTGGTCCTGTCGTCAAACCACAAGCTGGAGCGGATGTTCCCGCGGTTCGATGGGCAGAGGCCGCGGTGCCGGCTATCAGGCAGGGAGGTTCTGCAGCCCGCCTGACATAGCCCTCGCCCTTGTGGCGCGACCGGGTATTTCATCGCCGATCTGGCCGCCTTCGAGCGAAGCGAAATAGTCGATCGTCCGCGCGAGCCCCTGGTTGAGAGGCACTCTCGGCGTCCAGCCGAGCAGTTCTTTCGCGCGCGATATGTCAGGCTGCCTACGTCGAGGATCGTCCTGCGGCAGCGGCAGAAACGTCATGTCCGACTTGGTGCCGGTCATCGCCTTCACCAATGCCGCCAGCTGCATAATGGTGAATTCTCCGGGATTGCCCAGGTTGATCGGCTTTCCCGGATTCGGAGCGATATCCATCAGACGCATCAACCCATCGATCAGATCGGAGACGTAGCAGAAAGATCGCGTCTGCAAGCCGTCGCCGAAGATCGTCAGCGGGCGCTTCTCCAAGGCCTGCATGATGAGGTTCGAGACGATGCGGCCGTCCGCCGGGTCCATTCTCGGCCCGTAGGTATTGAAGATACGTGCGACACGAGCATCGGCGTTGGCGGCTCTCAGATAGTCGAAGCAAAGTGTTTCGGCAGTGCGCTTGCCCTCGTCGTAGCAGGCGCGTGGGCCGATGCAGTTCACGTGGCCGACATAATCCTCCCTCTGCGGATGTTGTTCCGGATCGCCATACACTTCACTCGTGGAGGCCTGCAGCAATCGGGCATCCTTGCGAGCAGCGAGTTCAAGCAGGTTCAACGTTCCGATGACGCAGGTTCGTGTGGTGTGGATCGGATCGGCCTGGTAACGCGGCGGTGACGCGGCGCATGCCAGGTTGAAGATGCGGTCCACCGGCTCACCAAGGTGCAACGGACGGCAGATATCCTGCTCGATCAACCGGAAACCCGGATGGTCCATGATCGCGTTGATGTTCTCCATGCGCCCGGTGAGAAAATTGTCGGCGCAGATCACGCGCCAGTCATCGCGTAACAATGCTTCGCAAAGATGCGATCCGAGGAAGCCCGCGCCACCGGCAACGAGCACCGTCTTTGCCCTTGGCGCTTTTTTTGTTTGTCGCATCGCGATTTTCTCCTGTCTGCCGGTCATGCTGCACTTCCGATATTGAGATCGAGGACCACCGTCCCTTTTTGCGTAAGCGCCGTGATGAATTCGCGAGCCCTGGCCACACCGGTGTGGGAGGCAAGGACGAGTTCGCGTGCCCGGTCTGCCATGGCGAGACGTGTACGAGCCGATTCCCGGGACAGAATCGCGACGACATCATCCGACTTCTTGGCGGTGTGGATCGTCGATGCGGGAAAGAAACTGTCGAGGCCTGGCGAGCGATCGCTGATGATCGGCGTGCCGCAAGCGGCGGCCTCGAAAAGTCGCACGCTGGGCGACCATCCCGCGGCAATCATGGAACTGCGTGTGACGTTCAGCGTATAGCGCTGACGGCTGTAGAATGCGGCGTGATCGGCCGGCGACAAATGTTCGATCCGCTCGACGTTGTCGGGCCAGTCGAGGTCGGAGGGATATTGCGAGCCGGCCACCACGAAACGCCGATCCGGCATGCGATGTGCAGGCTCGAGCAGGAGCGCATTCAGCGTGGCCTGTCGGTCCATGCTGTAGGTGCCGAGATAGCCGAGATCCCAGCGGATCGAATCCGCGGTGCGGTAATGCCGTTCCGGATCGACCGAACAGTAGAGCGGCTCGGCGCGACGCGCACCGAAGGTCTGCGCCAGATCGGTAAGCACTGGGCCGCCGGCGAAAGAGAAATAGATGTCGAAGTAGGGGATCTGGCGCCAGCTCAAATAGTCGCAATCGTCCGCCGACAGCTTCGCCAGAGTCACAGGCGTGTCGACGTCGTAAAAGCAGAATTGTCCCTTGCAAAGTGAAGCGACGATGTCGATGACTGCGCGCCCTTCCGGCACGAAAGAACCGATGACCACGACGTCGGCCTCTTGCAGGCACCGTGCGTAGTCGCGTTGCAGTTCCTGTACGGTATCGTAATAGCGCAAGGAGCAGAAATCCGGATCGCGCAAATCGCGGTGATTGGCGTACCACGGCACATCGCGCTCCAGAAAAGTAACGCGGTGGCCGAGATCGTGAAGGCCCTTCAGCAGACCTCGAAAGGTGGTGGCGTGGCCGTTTCCCCAGGACGAGGACAGCGACAGGCCGAGAAAAACGATATTCAACTGCGTGGTCACTCAGCTGCCTCCACGGTCCCATGCGTCAAATGCCGTTTGAAGACTTCATCAGCCACGGTCGCCCGCAACGCGTAGGTATGGTCGGCGAGAACGCGGCGAAGTGCGGCCTGGCCGATTGCCTTTGCCCGACCAGGGGTCAGCGCCCGCATGATTTCGGCGACATCGCCACCGTCGCGCGCCACAAGGATTTCCTCGCCGGGTTTCAGGAACAGATCCACGCCCAACCACGAATCGGTGATAAGGCAGGCGCCGGCGCCTGCCGCCTCGAAGACACGCGTGGCCGGTGAAAAACCATTGGCCGCCATGCTGTCGCGGCTGATATTCAGCACGGCCTTTGGCGTCACATTGAAGGCGTTGTGATCGCGGGTCCCGACATGGCCGAGCCAGTCGACATTGGCGGGGAGCCGCTTGTCGCCCCAGCCCGATCCGCCGAGCAGAAACCGTTGTCGCGGCAGCTGGCTCGCGGGATCGAGGAAGAAGGATCCCACACGTGCTTCACGATCCGGCAGCCTGTTGCCGAGGAATGCCAGATCGCAGGCAAAGCGGGCATTGCCGGCGACCGGGTGATGCGTTTCTGGATCGAGCGCGTTATAGATCGGCACGCACTCGTTTGCGCCCATGGCACGATAGGCCCAAACGACAGGATCGCCGCCGCCATACGTCAATACGAGGTCGATTTCCTGCAGCGCGTGATGCAGCGGGTGGTCCGGCTCCCCGCGCAACTGGGCGAGCGTGGCCGGTGCATCCACGTCCCAGAATACCGTGAGCGCATCGCTGCGGGCGTGGTCCAGGACGGCGCGCAGCAGCGCCTCGTCCTCGAAACCGACGCCGCTCGCCTTGACGACGATGTCGGCCTCGGCCGCACGCGCCGCCACCTGTATCAGGGCATGCCCGGTCGCCTCGTAAACGACGACGGTGCACCATTCCGGCGCCTCGATGTCCCGGTTCTTCTGCCTGTCATAGACGTCGGGCTCGTAGAAGGTGATTTCGTAGCCCAGTTGGGAAAGCGCCTTCAGCAAGCCACGGTAATAGGTCGCGGCACCGTTCCAATAGGACGACAAAAGGCTCGATCCATAGAATGCGATCTTCATGCGGCGGCTTCCTTTGCGGCGGTCGGGTGAGCGGTGTGCCGATTCGTGCATTGCGACAGCACGTCGAACAACTCGTTGACGCGGTGCCGGCAGGTGTGTCGCGAACGGATGGTCTCAAGACCCGAGGCCACCAGGGAGGTTGCGAAATCGGAATCGGCCAGCACCGCCTGAATGTGTTGCCGCATTTGGATGCCATCCTCGGCAAACAGGAAGTCGACGCCGGGTCTGAAAAGCTGCTCGACATCCGACCATGGCGCTGAAATCAGCGGGATGCCGCAGGCGAGGGCCTCGAACATGCGGATCGTTGGAATACCGGGCAGGCTTTCACGGTAGGGGCGCCGCGGAATGTGCACCGTGACACGATGCGCGGCAAACGCTTTGGGCACTTCGGCGTTGGCGATCCACCCTTCGTAGCACAGGCCACCGGCGGCCAGGTCGGCAAGTGCCGGCTTGGGATAGCGCACACCGTGAACAGTGGCCTCAAGGCCGAGATCGCGCACCGGTTCGATCAGAAACTCCCTGAGTTCGGCGGTCCGTTCGTCGTCGCCCCAGTTTCCGATCCAGACCAGATCGGACGTGCGGTGGATCTCCGGGTGGGGCTTGAACAGGCGATCGTCCGCCGCTTCATGCCAGGTGAAGACACGCTTGCCCCAGCCGGCGCGCAGATAGCTCTCGCGCAGCGCTTCGCCAAAGGCGAGAACGCCGTCATAATGCTCCAGACGGAGCGCCGAGATTGCTTCGGCGGCCGACACGGCCCGGTGATGAGTGTCGTGAAACAGAAGGATGAAGTTGCCGCCACCGGCCCGGACACGGCCTATACGAGCGACAAGCTCCGGGTCGGTCCATTCGTGGACGATCACCACGTCGGCC